>DASYAR010000116.1:0-15400 GCA_036501235.1 Planctomycetaceae bacterium | reverse complement strand
GGCCCGGGTGATGCGGGGCGGCTGGTGGCAAGGCCAGGCCGCGGACTGCCGGTCTGGGAGCCGCACCGGGACCCCGCAGAACTTCCAGCAAGACTGGTACGGCTTTCGTGTCGCCCTCGGCGCCGTCCAGCCAGTCAAGTGAGCGGAGCCGGGAGCGGAAGTCCACAGGGGCGTGCCCGTAGGCCGCGCCGTCGTTGCCGAAGTAGAGCGAGGGACAATGACTTCCGAACAACCTGACAGAAAAGCTGGTCATCGCATGCTGCGAAATTCGCCGTCTGTTCCGCCGAACGATAGAGATACGTTGCAGGGCCGGCGGCAATGACGTCCACTCTGGAACCGTCGTAAAGCGGCCGTGTCAACTCGATCGCCTCGTTCGGCTGGCTTAGCGCACAATAAAAGGGTCAAGGGTAATCCCCACCAGAGCCAAGAACCCCTCGGCGGCGATCGCTCTCCTGGGATTGCCGCGGGCAGCCTCAACGAATGCCTGCCACTCCCGCCGCTCGGCCGGGATGACGGGAGCGGTGGAGGCCAACCGCCGCTCGTAGAGTGACCACGCCGCCCACTTCAGCGCGTCCGGGAACCCCATGCCCTGCCACCACTCCTGGAGGGCTATTTCTGGCGGCAAAAGGTGGGTCTGCAACGCCCACCCACTGTTGTCGTACACGTCCTCCCACGGTTCGACCGCTGTGAACCGCTCGCCGTCCGCCCACATCGCTGCAGTGATGACCGCTCCGGACGGGTTCCGGCACCGAAAGTCGAGGTCATACATCTGCGCCAGTGCGCGATCCCGTGCCGGTTCCAGGCGGCGGGGCATACTCCGGAAGAACCACGACTGGTCGTAGGGCGCACTACCTTCCGGAAACGGGTTTCGGGACGACTCGGTCGAGTAGAACACGGCGACGGCACCACCCTCGGGGAACGACACGGCCAGATGCTCACCTTGGATGTTGTCCTCGAAGCAAGTGTCATCTTCCCAGTCCATCTGGAATACCGGCTCGTGTGAGGTCAGCCAGAAGGAGTGGGCAACGAAGTTGAGAACGATGCCCCTGCGCAACTGCTCGACGGCTGGGAAGCCGGCGTCGCGGACAGGATCAGGTGGTAGGCCGTGGGGGCGTGTCACGCTTCTGGGCACCTCGCTGGGCGGCATCCTCTTCGGCCGAACAGGCATTCGACCGCTGGAGTGCGGCAGAGTCTTACCGCACTTTTGCGGACGAGCATGGAACAGTCAAGACTGATTCGTCATGCCGTGCCCGCGAGGCCCCACCTGTGTCGCCAGCGGCAAGCTGTAGGCGACTACGAGGGACGAAATCAATCTGAGCCCTGCTTTTTCATGCCCCCAGTCGCGACTCGCTGCATGGTACGGTGAATGCCAAACATATGATCATGACGTCAGGTGAGCCCCAGCGACATCTCTGCCATCTCCAGCCTCGGCGCGACGGCGACGCGTGCCTTCATTTGGTCCGATCGATCTCCAGCACTCGCGAAATCTGCTCGTGTACCCGGCGATTATGATCGACGATTAACAGGTTATGCAGGGGCCGAACCGTTCCCGGTCCACCGTTCGCCGACCAACTGGCCGGTTCGATCGTCGTCATGAGCTGCTTGACAATGCCCTCTTGCGTCTGCCCGGCGGCCAGGATTCGTTCGGTACGATAAACACGCGGTTCCATCCGAGCGGCAGCCGCAGAGCGGCTCGTCACCACGAAAAGATCGGGCTCGGGCAGATACCAGTCGAGCTTGTGCGGCTCGAAAAGCTGGTCGATCACGTTCTCCAGTTGCATTTTGTCCGCTTTGAGTGTGCATCGTGCATTCAGGTCAATTCCCGCTCGTTCGATAGCCCCCCAATTGACGTAAATGTTGAAATTCGTGGACTCCCTGATGTACAGAAAAGTGTCCTCCCGAGTTAAGTCGCGAAAGTCGAAAGAAATTGGCTTTGCCATCCGTTTGGATGCAATGCGCCGTTTAGCGTCGAACGACAGCATGCTGGCCGCATATTCGAACGACTCGCGCCGCGGTTGATAGTCAGGATTTTTGTTCAGGAAGTCGATCCAGTGAAAGAACTCGGATACTGCGTCCTGAGTCGCTGCGGGTTGGGTCAGGATCAGAGTATTTTCCTTGATCGACGCTGGTCTGTTGTCGCCGTTTTCGGCTGACGATTCCACCAGCAGAAACTCGGTCAGCCATTTGAGAATGTCTGAATCAGAGATTCCCTTGTTTTGCAGATCGGCGATTCGATATTCATTTGTCTCCAGGCGGCCTTCGATATCGGCAGCGGAAACACCATCAATCTTTTGCAACAATTCTCTGAGGAGAACTTGCAGATGAACATGAACATCCATCCGCTGTCGCACGTGCAACGTCTGCTGTTCGCTTCGCATCGCCCCCTTGCCACCATTGACCTTCCACGATGGCCGGTCGATCGTTTGCGTGATGGCGTCGATCAGACTGGCCAGCGGGATGCCGGATCGTACAACACCTCCAAGCTGGTACATAAATTCATGCAGATGCTCGCCGGCGATCGCCCGCGTCGTGACGACGATTTCGCCTTCATCGACAACGTAGTCGAGCGCCAAAGGCTCTAGCAGCAGCCTCAGTACGGAACGCAGCGAGATCCCTTGGAGCGTCAGGGTCGCAGGGAGATCAAGGGATATCTGGGCCGCGTTCAGGGCGTCCTCGTCGAGACGGACAGTGATCCCGTGATACTCTCCGAGATACTGGATGCAGTCAGGCAATGGCCGCTCGTGCCATTCGACGTGGGTCGGCTTATTCAGCGCCCGCAAGATTGTCACGGTGGCTGGAGAATCATCAAAATTGGGTTCGGGTGCGGCAAGTACTACTGCGAACTTGGCCCGATCGAAACTGGCTCCAGGCAGCACCCCCAATCCGAGTGCGAAACAGACGATCCAGCACATTCGGTTCACGATGGGCATCGTCCACAAGATAAATTTCGAAATCATCGCCACCGCTCCTGGCAAGATCATCGGAAGGAATCTATCGGCAATGATTCTACCGCTGGCGAATAGGACAGTGAATCCCAGTCACTACGACCGCGGCATCAACAGCGCAAGGTCAAAAGGCTTGCCGGTCAGTTTGGCGAGCTTCTCCTGCTGCTCCTTCGTCAGGACTTCGGCTGCTTTCCCATCGCGCTCTTTGTTCGACTCGCGTTCCCTGGCCAGTGCCGCTTGAAATCCACCACCGAGCCCGAACTGACCGCGCTTCTTCTGCCGGTATTCTATATTGATGGCGGCGATCTTCTTGATCTGATCGTCGGTCAGCTCCAGCGACTTCACCAGACGCGGGTCGGTCGCGAGCGCCTCGCTGCCACCGGCTTGCCACGCGATCTGCTGCACGCGCTCGAATTGCTCGGTCGAGAGGGCCTCCTGCAATTGCGAGACAGTTTTCTCGGCGCGCTTCTTTCTGGCAAGCGCCTCCCGGTCAAGAATCTCCTTGGACCGTTTTTCCCGCTCTTCCCGGCCCAAATTCATGAGCAACTGGGCATCCTTAAACATGCTTTCCTGCTCGTCGCGCTCTTCCTTGTCGTGCTCACTTATAATGCTTTGGACCTTCGTTGCGACGGAACCCTCGACGCCGATCTCTTTCTGGACTGCCTCGCATCCGGCGACCATGACAAGATCTGCGCCCCTCCGGGCAGTGCCCCGTTGCGCGTAGGTCTGTGGCCCGTTCAATACGAGCGCAGCGACAAATAGGAACCCAATTGTCTGGTGATGTCGGGACATGGTTTTCCTCCAGTGAGCGTTGTCGGCTTGGCCAGCCCGAATCCTAACCTCGCGTCTCTACATCGTCCTCGGCTACTGCGAAGCGGATCTGCGGACTGTCAGTCGGTTAATCTCCCACCCGCTTGCGAATTTTCCCATCCATCCATTCGTGCTCGATCTTGACGGGACCCTGATATTCGAGCGGGTATTTGTCCAGTACGGAGACGAACATGCCGTTAGGGATTGCGACCGCGAATTTGAATGCATCCTCGGGATACGCCGGCAAATCGACGACAACTCGAAACCTGTGTTCCGTTTTGAATGCCGGTTTCTGGCTGTCATCGCCCTTCGGCTCTTGGTCGTCGCTGAACTTTACGCGGTGTTGTTCCTCAAATCCGGTGATGACGAAGACCCCCTTCTGGTTCTCGATCTGGATATTGTCGAGCCGCACCCACGATTCGCTGCGTGGGCGGCGAACAGGAATCTGAATTCGGCGCTTGGGGTCAGGTTGGACTGGCGGGTTTGGGACCGTGGTCGTCCCGAGTTGCTCGTCGTTCAGCAGATTTCCTGGGTGTTTATGGACCTCAATGCGCCGGGGAAGCCCCCCGTTGGCAGGATCAAGCCAAAGTTGGTGGTCCCCGAACTTGCCTCGGCTTTCGACAATGTACGTTTCGAAACCGTCGATGATTTCGGTATTTGGGAGTAATTCGAGCGACCCAGACTCGCGCATGATGGTCCAGAGGGGCACGCCGGCATCGCCAGGCATTCGTCCGAAGAGTATCGCGGGATGACCGAGGCCGAGCCAGGAACGGACCACAACGCGCTCGCAGATCGCCATCATGCCTAAAAGACGCGGCGGGTCGTCGGTCGCGTCATACCGTAGCGATACCCGGACGATCTCGTCGCCAATGAGGGTCTGCTCTCTGAGGCGCTCGCCGCGACCAGAAGGATCTCCTTTCGGCAGAAGCCATCTGTCCACTTTCCAGCGGAGTCCGTCGCGGAGGATTGTCACCTGGACGTCGTTCCCCCGGTCGCGCCCCTTCTGGTCCCAATCGATCTGAACTCGGGCGAGCTTCTCGACCGATTTCTCGAACGCCGTCAGCAGCTCTTCAGCCGTCGGCGGGTTGGCTGCGGAGACACTCGACGCAATTCCCAGAATTGCGAGAGACAGGAACAAACGTGCCGTTTTCATCAGATGTTCCTGGTGCTCGAGGGACCAGTTTGCCGGCAATGCTACTGCCGCAGCGACAATTGCAGCACCCAGCATACCGCCGCAAAATGTCAGCGTAAATTGTGATCACTGTTCACTGCGTTTCAGTGCAGCCCCTGTTGGGGGCGGAAGCAGGTCAGGAAACTCGAACTCAATCATGAGTTGGATACACCCCGTTGGGCAATAAACTCCCGGATGCAACCAGTAACCCCGTTGGCACTCCTCAATTCCCGATTTGTGCCCAAATGCCACCACCTCTTCTTGAGTCAGTTCAGTACCGGGCAAGAACTTTATGAGTGGCTCCCCGCAGTGAGGACAGTGTGTGCGGTCCAGCAAATCGGATGGCGACAACTCTACCGGCAGACAGCCGAGTCGTTCCAAGATCGCCCGAGCAGCGTCGAGCCGCCGAAATTTGAGGCGCAGGTAGTCCGCATGGTCGAACGCTTTGCGGATCGCCTCGACGTTGGCGGCCCACCACTCAGGCCAAGGCTGGACCGTTTCGGGGCGTTCGATCGCGTTTCGCAAGTAAGCTAACAATTCGTCCACGTTGCGCTCCCCGCCAAGCGAACTCGGGCTTTTTCGAAGCGATTCATCGGAGCGACGGTTGTCTGGTTAAGGAGCACTTACACGACTATGGCTTAATTGTGAATACACGATATCACTGCAAATTCGCGGTTACGATGCACGCAGTGTAAATAGTAGCCGGTTCGCGTCGTGCTAAAGCACTATGCGGATTCGACCTCCACATAGACTTTTGAAAAATCGCGATTCTTCAGATCGGCGATTGTGATGAGAATATTAAATTCGCCGGCGTCATGGATTGATATGCCAACTCTCAAATTTGATCTGATCCGCCAGAGTAGACGCCAATCGACCGCACCTGCCCGGAGTTTTTTCTGATCACGCTTCATGTACGTCGAATCGGAAATGTAGGCACTTTTTCCGATGGATTTCAAAACCGCATATTCACGGAGGTCGGCCCCTTCGTCGCTCCACGGAACACAGCCGAGAAGCTGCCCGACGTCCCGGCTGTTTCGGATATTTTCTAAAGCTGAGGTTTTTCGCCGAGCTTCGTTGCTCAACTGAAAAAGTCGGTCGCCGGCGTCGCCTGTCACGTTCATTTCAGCCGATTGCCGGACTTGGTTAAACAAGTGCGAGCCAACATTTGGGACGTCGATCCGACAATCATTTTTGATCTTATGAGGCATCAAATTACGGTAATACGGCTCGCAGAGCATCTCGTTCGGTGGTGCGGTGGCCTTACGAAGCGACGTCTGGCTTCCTTTGAAGAATCTTACTTGGGCCGCTACATCGCTGCCGTCTTCGTCGCAATCAAGGAAAAAGTACAGCATTCCGCTCTTCGGCAGGGGAGATCCCGTGATGGTAGGAACGTCCCGCAAATTGACCTGCATCAGGAAATTGAGATAGCTCTCGCAGTTCCGCGGCCAAGGAATCGAGGGCGGGAGATCCGGCACCCCGCCATATCTGCTGTTTCCTACCGCGGCGTAGTCTTCGCGGCTTCCGCGAACGAGCAGCGAGCATTCCGCAGCTTCTTCAACGATCGCGTCCTCGACAGGCGTTAGGGCGTGTTTTGCGATCAGTCGGCGAAGCAGTCGTTCGTTTTCTCGCGAAAGCATTGGCATAATTGCGTTCCGCCGAATACCTGACTTGGGCATAATAAATGCCCGACGACTTCGGACCTCTTGGCGTCATCGGCGGATTAATCACGCTGGGCCGTTGCATTCGTCCGATCTCGCATCGAATGCCACGAGTGCCGTGTCCGGTTAAATAGGACCTACATGGTGTCATTCTGGCCACGAGGACGCCCGTCAGTCAATCAAGTCCTGGGCGTCCGCCAACTCCGCGTCATCCAGGTGCATGTAGCGCTGCGTCTGCGGGTCAACGATTTGATAATTCTGATGCGTTACTGTCCGGGCACAACCTGAAGCTGGAAACCTTCATTTTCGGCATGGCGAGCTTCGACTCCCGGCTCGCGTCCCAAGGTACTCGGAACCCCTTGATATTGACGAATTCGAGCGCTGGCATGCTCTTGAGATATTCGAGCCCGGCGTTTGTGACCGCCGTTCGTGTGATGCTCAAGTCTTTCAAATTCGCCATGCCACTCAATTTTTTGTCTCGTCACCAGTAACTGTGGGTGAACTTCGGTTCTGGTAAGTTTCCAAGTTGATGATACAAGGCGATTTCGATCGCTTCGTAGGTCCGAAAACCGTACGCCTTTTTGGTGGTCAGTTTCGCTTTGTTGTTGAATCCCTCCACGATTCCGGCCGAAATCGTGCCGCGGGCGTGGAACCAGTTTAGGATCAACGTCCGATGTTCCCGCAGCATTCGCGAGACTCGTTTCATCGGTTCCAGGCGGGATCGCATTGTCCGGCGGCACCATTCGTCGAGGAATCGCACGGCCCATCCGGCCGAGACGTATCCCCAGAACCGTAACCGTACACCACCGCCATTCTTGACTGGCGGGGTAGGCTGAGGGGTTCGTTTTTTGTTTGAACCTTTCAGCAAGGAGACGGTTATGGAGTGGTCGAGGTCTCCCGCACCGCGGGAAATCTGGTCGGAACGATTGCGGCGATATGCCAACAGCAGCTTGACCGTGACTGCTTTCTGCCAACGCGAGCGGGTCTCGGTCCCGTCGTTTTATTACTGGCGTCGTAAACTCTCCGTGACGGCCGGCACATCCGGAAATGGTCAAGGTCGAAGGCCTGGAGTCACGCGGGCGCCACAGAAGCAGGATTTTGTGCCGATCGCGATCAGGAACTCGGCGGCCATTAAGCTGCGTTTGCCCAACGGCGCGCAGCTCTGGTTGCCGGCCGGCGATGCCGACCTCCTGTGCGCGGCCATCGCCGCTGCGGGAAGTCTCGATGCGGCCTCCCAGGAGGACGACGCATGTTGAGCCTCCCCGCGCACGCGCGCGTTTCTCTGTGCACGGCCGCCGTCGACCTGCGCAAGAGTTTCGACGGACTATGTGGCCTTGTGGAATCGGTGTTCCAGGGGAACGTGCTCGACGGCCACCTGTTTCTGTTCCTCAACAAGCGCCGCGATCGAATCAAGGCGCTGTGGTGGGATCCCCACGCCAAGGATTGCGAGCATCGCCAGGAAAATCCGTAGCGACAGCGGAATCCAGCGCCGGGGACGCGGCGGTTTGTCGGTTGTGGGATCGGATTTCGAGGAGACGAGATCGGCCATGCCGGGGAGTATATCGCGGGCTTGGTGGGACAGTGAATCCCAGTCACCAGCCGTCGTCCGGCACGTTCTCGCCGCCAGTGGCCGTCGTCAGCGCCTGGAGCACTTTCGGGTCGATCTTCTCGGACAGGAACCGCACGCTTCCGTCTGCCAATGCGACGTATGCACCGCCGGTATGGTACGACGAGAGGATCGACGACGAGAAACGCGGCCGGTCGCCAGGCAGGTTGATGCCGATTTTCTGCTTCGACACGTCGATGTCGCGCGGCTCGACCCAGGCAATATTGAGCCCGCTGCACTCGCCGAGCAGCAGCGTGTGGGATAGGCCGTCCGCTTCTGCGATCGTGTCGAGTTTGATTCCGTGGCCGCCCGGAAAAGCCGTGCCGTGCCCGGTGATCAGTGCATAGGCGGTGTAATATCGGCCAAGTTCGTCGATCGGAAACGGACTCCACGGACATGAGTATTGGCTTTTATACGTGCGGGACGGCACCAGATTAACTGGCGCGTCCCACGGCTGATGAATATCATAGTCGGCCATCGGGTCAACCCCGTGGCCATGTTTGATTGGGCGTTCCATGTAGTTGAGCATCAACAGCCGCCAACTCTGCGGCGCGGACGCCGAAGGGAATGAGTCAACGATCGCGTCTGCAAGCCTGCCACTGCGCGCACTGGCAGCATTCATGTGCGTCAAGTAGAGATTGCGGAGATGCCCGTGACACTCTGGTTTCGAATGTGCGAACAGACCGAGATCCCGCAACGGCGGGGGCAACGGAGAGATTACGATTGCCAGCAGAGCCGCAACGCAACAGGCAAGCGGTGCTGGCACGAACGAACATGGGCGCTTGCAAAACTGAAGAAATAGAGTCATTACGGCCACGCTATAGAGCAATATGCTCCAGAATCCCAGGTACTCGTCCAGGCGTGCTCGCGTTTGCGGGTACAGCAGTCCGCTGCCGCAAACCAGAGCGGCAAGCGCGAGTGCGATCCACGACCGGTGCAGTCGCGAAGCTGGTGAACGCTGCTCGTACCATGCGAAGACCCGAAAAATCGCCGCGAGTGCGAACGCCACGATCAGGACGTAGAGGCCTAAAGTCACGACGCCGATCGACAAGGGTACTGGCGGTGGAAATACGTAGTTCATCCTCTGGTCTCCCGCAGGAATCGGCGATTGAGGCGACGGACCCGATGACGCCCAGCGGTCCGCGAACGCGCCCTCTACGTAGAAACGAATTCCTGCGGGTGGAATCAACGCGAATCTGTCGGGTTATATTGTGAACAACCGGTCAACAGAAAATATAAATGAAACTGCATTGCAAATGCCTACGCATGTCGGTATAAGTGCTGACAGACGTAGGTAATTCCCATTTTGAGCGACCGATGGCCAAGGCCCCCGAATTCCCGCAGTTGTCCGAGACGCACCTGGAAATCATGAATGTCATCTGGCGCGCCGGCGAGGCGACTGTAGGAGACGTCTGGAAGACGCTCGCCAGCCGCCGCAAGGTGGCGCGCAACACAGTCCTCACGCTCATGGAGCGCTTGGAAAAGAAGGGCTGGCTGCGGCGGCGGATTGACGGACACGTCTATCGTTACGCGGCCGTCGTCGGACGAGAGGCAACGCTCGGAAGAATCGTGGGGCGCCTGGTTGAAACAGCGTTCGACGGGTCTGCCGAGGGGCTGATGATGGCCTTGCTCGATGAACGCGGCGTCAGCGCCGCAGAGGCAACGAGAATCCGTGCAATGATCGACAAGGCGAGGCGCTCGAAACCCAAGGTGTGAGACTCTCAATGAACCGGAAGCACACGGAACCGAGATCATGAAACTGCTCCTGCACTGGTATCCGGGGGATGAAGCAGTCGAGTTCATTGGTCGGATCTTCGTCGAGATCGGCCTCGTAATTGGTCTGGTGGCTTTGTTGTCTGTCGTCATGATGCGTCGTCGCCCCGCAGCCCGTCACGCGCTTTGGCTGGGAGCGCTGATAACCGTGGGCCTCTCGCCCTTGACTCTTTCGGGCGTGGAGCGGGCTGGCTGGAATTGGTCAATCCGCCGGCCTGCCGGCCTGGTCGAGACCCCACCTGCTTCCGTAAGTCCTGAATCACACATCATCGGAGACATCCCTGTGGAAGTCTCCGGGGCGTCAACCGATCGGAATTCATTCGGCGACGATCCGTCGAACGTCGCGCACGGCGTCGAAACGGGAACAACGTCATTGGTGCGATCGCCGTTCATAGCTGAATCTAAAGCAGCCGACGTTTGGCGATCTCTGGCAACGGCAGGAGTGTTCGTCTGGCTGGGCGGCGCGATTTGTCTGCTCGGGCGTCTGGTGCGCGGGGACCGGCAAGTACGTCGCCTGTTGTCGGATCTGCATCCGATCGCACCAGGCCGGTTCAAGAATTCGTTCGAAATCGCCGCCAGCACGCTAGGGGTCGAAAGTCTGCCGCCGATCGTTGTCTCCCCGGCCGTGGCAGGCCCGGTCGTTGCGGGCATCTCGCAGCCGACCGTCGTGCTTCCCGCAGACCTCGTGAGGCACGCGGGGACCTCTCAATTGGCCGACGTGCTGATCCATGAGTGTCCTCACGTGTTGCGGCACGATCTGTGGATCGGACTGGCGCAGCGCCTTGTGCAACTCGCCTTCTGGCCCCACCCGCTGATCTATGCCATGAACCGCGGCCTTTCCCGCGCCCGCGAGGAAGTGTGCGATAACTATGTGTTGCGGCGCGGCGACGCCATCGGGTACTCGCAGACGCTGCTGGAGCTGGCCCAATGTTACCACGAGCGACGACTTCCGGCTGCGACGCTTGCGATCTTCAGCCCGCGCTGGAAACTCGAAGACCGCGTGGCCGGCCTTTTGGACCCGCAGCGTCGACACAGAACGCATACCGGACGAGGAATGTTCGCGTTGGTTTCGATTGCGCTCGTATTGGCTGGCAGCGTCTTAGCAGGAATTCGATTCGACCAGGCCGGGCATGCCGACGGCGTGGTGTCGCAGCCAAATTCATCGACAGACGGGAAGCTCGACATCGCCACAACGCGCCCGACCAGCCCGACTGACACTGCTGACGAACCTATCAGTGACGGCAGCGATGGCGATAGCGATGGGAGCAAGGGTCTCGATCTCAACGCGGCGCTCGACGCCTATGAAAAGGGAGTCCGCAAGATTCTCTCGTACGACATCACGTATCGTGCCCAAGAGACCAATTTGTTGATTGTGCAATCCGATCCAGAACGGGAAGCGGCGAAGAAGGAACGCGAGCAGGGTAAGGTCAAAACCGGTCAACCAGCCAAACCTTTCCCCCTCGTTCGCTATACGGCCGCCGATCCAAGAAAGGAAGGCCGTACGTCGCTGAGTCGTCAGTATTACCGAAATGGCCCGTTTCGCATCGAATGCCTCCGCGGCACGTCAGGCGAATTCGGCGTCGGTCAACGTGTGATCGTGTGGGATGGGGAATCCCGTAAGTCGTTCAACGGACGCGAGGGAACCGCATTGGTGGAATCGCTTGCCCACAATAATGCACTGATGGGAGAAGAAGTCCCGCATTATGAGCTTTTCTACCGTATGGCCTTCGGCGACTATCTCTATTCGAAAATTGTCAACGACCGTGACAGCACCTGTACCGAGAAGGATGGCCTGATTGAAATCGAGGCGCTGCCGGCGCCGAAACGGTTTGTGAACCTCAACACATACGGTTGGCGGCTCTTGCTTGACCCGAATGCGAATCATATGCCCAGGCAAATCACACTGACCCTTTACCGGAATGAGAAGATCGTCAATCTGACGCAAATCGACAACACTCTGGAAGAGGTTCGGCCCGGAGTCTGGCTTCCAGTCGAAGCCGTCGTCTCGTATTTTGTTTCTATGCCCGATTCCCCTCAATTTGGCGAGAAGACCGGTTTCTGGCGGTACGCACTTGACCGCGAAAAGTGCCGATTCAACATTTCGATCGATCGCGATCTTTTCGACCTGCGTTGTCCCAAGGGGACGGTGGTCACTGATCGCAGGATCGTTGTCGACGGACCTCGTGTTGTGCTATCGCCGCTGGAAGAGCCTCCTTCGAAACCCGAACGCGAGACAGGAAGGCTCTTTTTCGGGGCGCAACTTCAAACGACGACTGAACTCACTCAACAAAACTCAACGGCGCTCGTCGAGGCCGACCTGGAGACCGGACGGACGCGGCTGCACCAATTCGACGGCTTCTATCGCACGCCGCGGATTTCACCCGATGGACAAACCGTCATCTACGCGCACCACAGTTGGTTCCGGGGCTTTGACCTGACTCGGGCTCCCTGGTACAGGAATTTTGCCGGAGGGATCAACGGCGATGCGCAGGCCTTGTGGCTAGCCAACGGCCAGAGCTTTGTCGTATCCAGCTACAAGGAGGCACGCGAGGGAGTTCAGGCCTGGGAGACTTTTAAAACCAATCTCGATGGATCTGAAAAAACGGCGCTTCCTATTCCCGAGACGGAAATGGCGACCGACATTTCCCGCGACGGCCAATGGCTCGTCACCTCCAGCAACAGGCATCCGCCGAACCGCAATCGGCACCAGATCTACGTGATGCGACTTGACGGCACACAACAGCGCCGGCTTACGCAGGATGCTGTCAACAGTGGCGCTCGGATATCTCCCGACGGTCGACGCGTCGTTTACGTCCGTCACGACAAAGGAGCCACTGAGTTGCGTATCATTAACTTTGATGGCACTGGTGAACGGACAATTCTTTCGAGCGATGGAGCTAACAATGCGATTGAGAGCGTCGCCTGGTCACCTGGCGGCCAACGCCTCGCCGTGATCCGGTCGAGTGCCGGCGATGCAAAGTACCGTCTCGAAATTGTCTATGTCGACGACGAGACTCGCTTGCGCTTAGAGCTGGAGAACACGGATTATGCGACCTTAGCCGGGATTGACTGGCGATAGCTGATAAAACGCTTTAGTGTGACGTCGCGACGGAAAGCGCAACTCCGTTCCCGTTTGGTGTCAGATCTCGGATTTGGCAATGAACCGCCGCATAGGCACCCGATAGCCTCACAACTGTCAGGCTGAATACCTCTGTTCGTGTCAATTCCGGGCGGACATTTTTTCATGATAACGAGGTCGGGTCCGGCGTGGCAGGCGAGTTGGCCCCGGAGTTGACATTGCGGGATGAGCTGGAGCGAGCGCTCATTGCGAGCGAGTCGGAAGTTGACGGGTGGACACCGAACGGTGCCCGTTTTGGGACGTGTCAGGAGTCGCACCTCCCCGTCAGCGCTCGTTATAAGCGATCCTACGAGTTCGTTTCCCCGAGGTCAGGCGGTTTCGAGGTGAATGGCGCCCTCTGCAGCGTTCCCGGCGCACGGGGCGCAGCGCGATCGCCAGCCGCCCGGATCGTTTGGGGAGGCCGCAAACGGAGGCATCGGGCAGGCCGGATTGCGGCTGCGGGTCCCAAACGAGCCGGGCGGCTCTCAGCGCATCGAGTTTCTCTGGTACGGACTCCGCTATCTGGAATCGTCGGCAGGCAATTCCGGCGGAGAGGTGTGAGGAACGACCTGCACGTGTTGCAGACTCTCAGCAAAGTCGTCGAGTTTCGACGCTGTCAGGTGCCGGCGTTCTCCCGCGGGCGCGGGAGATGCCGCAGGGAGATCCTCATTCTGATAGACCTCGTTCAGCGGTTTGATGGTGCGGTGGCCTTTGCGAGCGTTGCCTCGAACCTTAATCCCGGCAGTGGGACCGCGACTTCGTGTTTTGCCTGTGGCCTGGATGCGCAAGTCACGAAGTTTGATCTCGGTGGTGCGCGGCAATGCGTAACGGTATGGCTCTCCGGACGTCAGCAGGTGCCACGCCAGCAGCGCCAGCTTGTGGGCAACTGCTACGACCGCCACGTTGTGTGGCTTGCGCTTCTTCAGGCGGCGGAAAAAGTGGCCCAACGGTCCGGGGTGCCTCCCCACCGTCTGTGCCGACTGAATCAGCATCCACCGTGTTTGCGTTCGTCCCTGTTTAGTAATCGGGCCGTGATAACAATGCTCGGCCGATTGCCGCGTGCTGGGAACCAGGCCCAGATAGCTCGCCATCGCGTCGGCGCTGGTAAAGCGCGAGATGTCGCCGATCGCCGCCAGCAGAGACAGGGCACTATGTTGACTGATCCCCGGAAGGGTCATCAATAGTTTGACTCGCGGATCGGCGTACCCGTATTTCGCCAGTTGCGTTTCAAGCCCCTCTTTCTCGGCCCGCAAGCTCTCCAGGATTCGCAGGTCGCTATTCAGGAGCCAGCGCGTGTCATCGTCCAGCGCCTGGGCGGCAATCCACTGTCTGGCGCGGGCGGAGCGGATCTGATGAGGACAGTCCAGTAACCGCTGGGCCAGCGTTCCCCGGATGCGATTGACCACCGCTGTGCTCTGGCTCACGATCCGAGCGCGGCGGGCGGTCCACTCCCGCAGGTGGCTCGTGGCCGTGTCCGGCTGCCAGACTTCGGGCAGATAGTTGAGTCGCAGCAGATGCGACAAGACCCGCGCATCGACCTTGTCGGTCTTCACCTTGGCTTTGGCGATCGCCTTCGTGATCAGCGGATTGGAGACTACGATCCTGGCAACATACGGTTCCAGAGCGCGGACGACCGCCCAGCAGTTCGTTGTGGCTTCAACCACGACGTGGTCTTCGGAAGACAGGCGGTGCTTCCCGATGTGTTCTAGGCTCACTGGAGTCACGCTGTCGTACCGGAACGTGTCGAGCACTTTCCCGGCCGCATCGACGACATGACCGACGATCAGATGTTTGTGGAGATCAATACCGACATAGCGTATCATGGGATGAACTCCTGAGAGCGGGACCAGGGACCTGAAGCGTTGTCACCACAATGCGGTTCAGCGGAGCGTCGGTTCGACCGGTGGCCTTGCACGGCCATCACAACCGGGCGAAATGACGGAACAGGGCAGGACGGCACTTACCTCTTCGAGCTCACAGCTCATCCGGGCGGGCCGCAGGGGCGCTCAGTTAGGACTACGGGCTCGAAGCCCATATTCAACGCGAGCGGCCCCGACGCGGCCGGCCCTGGTCCCGCTCATTCCATGACCAGTCGGATCTCGCCGACGCTTCGGCGGCCGCGTCGTCCCGTGCCCGGAACCTTCTAGCGGAACAAACTTCTTGTGTAGAAGCAATTCCGCGCCGGTTCGACGTCAGCACATGCAATCATGCCCGTTAGGACTTCTTCGACCGTTCAGTCTAACGGGTATGATGGTGTTTGTCCGTGTCACTCATGCACTCGGTTGCCTTTGGTCGCGAAATGTAGTTGGCTGAGGGTTC
>DASYAR010000115.1:0-9266 GCA_036501235.1 Planctomycetaceae bacterium | reverse complement strand
CAGCAAGTGCTGGCTGACGTCCTTCAATGATTCCAGCTCTCGGTAATCGTGCGCCTCGGCGGCCACGGCCACCAGTCGGTCGTTTCGTTCGGTTTTGCCGTCTTCGGTCTGTTCAGCTTCAATCACACCGACCAGCCGAGCCATCACGCGGCAACCTGGGAACGCCGGCGCGTCCATCAGCAACAGGACGTCGACCGGGTCGCCATCGTCGGCTATGGTCCCGGGCACAAATCCGAAGTCGTAAGGAAACACCAAGCCGGCCGGCAGCACCGATCCGAGTTCGAATAGTCCGTCGGCCGGGTCGAACTTGAATTTATTGCGGCAATTGCGCGGCGTCTCGATAATGACCTGGATTGTTTTCGATTTCGGATCGAAGGGTTGCAGATCCGAAATGGCGGTTTCATTCTTGCTCATCATAATGGTTCTCTCTGGCTCGCCGGTAAACGCAATGGCCCCGGTCTCAGATCGCGACCGGGGCTATCGTCATTATTCGTCCATTAATCCTGCATTCGGCAGCACGACTAGGGTGCCGAGGCGTACTCGAATTCGCCCTTGAATTCGGGGCCGGTCATCGTCTTCCAGGTGGCCTTCTGCGATTCGGTCAGCAGTTTTTCCAACCGGCCGTGGTTGACGTCCCACAACGCGACGATCTCTTTGTGCCGTTCTTTGGAGTCCTTGGCATCGAGGAGTTTTCCGAATTCGGTCCGCGCTTCGTTCTGGAGTTGTTTGGCCTTCTGCTTCTGCTCGGCCGTCAATTTCAGTTTCTCGGCAATGTCATGCCGGGTGACGTAGACCAGGCCGGCGACCTGCAAGGCAATCTGCTGCAGACGATCGTGCTGCGTTTTAGACAAGGTCTTTTCCAGGAACTGGTAGTTTTCCCTAGCCATGGCGTCAAATTTCGCGTCCTGTTCTTTCTCGCTTAAAGTGCTGACTTCCTTGGCCTTCTTCGACTGCTGGGAGGCATACTTCTTGACCTTGTCCATGACGTCGTCCGTCACCTTGAGCTCTGCGCGCACCGATTTCTGCCTGAGCAGAATGATTTCCAATGTGCTTTCTTCGGGCAGCATCATCTTCTCGTCGGCGGAATATGCCGGGATGCCCCACGCGACGACCAAAGCCAGCGGTAAACCGATCTTCAACAAGCGGTACATGCTCGAACCTCCTTAAAAATGGATTTCCTAAGACACGGCAAAACTCATTCTCGACTCCCCAGCAGGAACTCTCCGACCGAGGACTCGACGTGGTACTCTGTGCCCGCAGCCCGCACGAACAGATCGGCATCGCCGCAACCGACGGCGCACGGCGCCAGGCCCATCGCCGTCGCCGCCAGGTACATCGTCTGATACACGACCCCGACGTGTTTCAACGTCAGGGCGTAGGCGATGGATTCGTATTTCCAGGCGATCCGCTCGAATCGCGAAGCCAGACAGATCAAGACCTGCACGGCCCGCGGATCGACTCCCGCCGAAGAGGCCGCTTCATCCAGGAGCGATTCGACTGCCGCAATTGGGCCGGCAATCCGGTGCAGCCGATGTTCTGCGGGGGCGTAAGCGTACATGCCGCCTGGCAAATCGCGGCACGACCGCACGATCGGATACGTTTCCAATTCATACAGCGCGCCGCCGGCGGGGAATGGGCGTCCGGCAAATTCCATTGTGGTCGGCGGCGCCGCGTCGGGGATTTCTGCGGTCCACGTTCCTGTCACGCGCCCCACCCGATAGAGAAATTCTCCCAGTTGTTCCGCCGTGATGGGCGTCGCACCATACTGACGCAGTGACCGTCGCCGGTTCTGAACGGCGGCGAACGGCGGATCGTCGCGCTCGAGCTGCGCCAGATCAGGGCGATAGAGATCATACGTCTCTCCCGCCCCGATCGCTTTGAGCGCCGGCGGCGCCGGCCGGTGCTGAAAGCGATACGTCGCGCCGAATCCAGCGTCGGATCGGCCCCGGCGGCTGCGGGAATGGAACAGCAGGTCGTGAAATTCCCACGACTCGAGTCGCTCGTCTTGAATCTGCGCCTTATCGGCGCTCAACTCCGTGTCGATCATCGAAGCGTCATCAAGCAGCCCGACCAGCTTGAGCGTTGCGGCCGGCGGGAGAGTCGAAATTCGCTCGCAAACGTCTGTCAGCGTGGCGGGAGCCGCCATCGCGGCAATCACACATGCGGCGCGCGGGTCATGCAGCACCAGCCGCGAATGAGAGAGCGGTGATTCCACGACCATCTCCCCCGCGTCTTGCCGCAAATAGACGAATCGCGATAACGAATAACGCGCGTCCGCTAAAGTGGACTGACTCAGGTCCCGTCTCTGGCCCGTGGCGCCGAGTATTCGAGTCGAGTTCTGCGGCTTGCCGATGGCGGGTGATGGGATGATATGAGAGAGGGGCAAGAGCGTCGCCAGCGGTCGGCCCTCCGCGAGCAAGGTGCGGCGGACCAGGCCGCGCCGGCGGAACTGGTCGACGTGAAAAAACCAACGGGCCAGCGAATCGGCACTCCCCTGTGTGAGAATCGATTCTGCCAGCGTCTCTTCGGCCTCGCCGGGGGGCGCCAGACGCTCGAGAGCGGCCAGAATCTCGGGGGCGACCGAGCGCATCGAGAGTCGAGCCCCGGGGCCCGCGACGACCGCCCCTGCGTCTCCCGAAGAGAACGACACGCGATCGTGCCAGGCCATTGTCAACGACGATTCCACGATTTCTCTCGACTTGTTTTCTGGATTTCTTGTTTTCTGGACTTCGGAAGACCCGCGACCTCACAGAAACATGGGAATGGGATTCAGATTTTCTTCAGCGAGCGGCGCGCGAAGCCAGCCGAGCCGTACCGGCGCGTCATACAAACGCCCGGGGGCGAACCGCGCCCAGAAGTGCCGCAAGCCCGGCACCACCACTTTCACGACAGGCAGCCCGATCTCCGGCCGCGTCTGATCCAGCACCAGCATCTCCAATCCCAGCCGCTCCACCCGCCGCTGGCATTCGACCACGTCGTCGGCCACGTCGTCGGTCCAGGTCGATTGAAAATCGACCGCGGTTCGCAGCGCGGTAAGGGAGTCGGGATTCAAGTAGGGTTGATTTTCAGCCGTGGCAGTGCGCAGCCAGTGCACCGTTTCGGCGTCATTGACGTCGACACTGGCGGCCCCGTCGAGTGGGTTCTGATGCAGGTGGCTCATCATCTGCACCATTTCAGTAATGGCTCGCAACATGGCGATCCGCGCGTCAAGATGGGCGCCAAACCCGAGCACGATCTGTTCGGGCCCGGCTCCGAGGCGCCGCGACCACGAGACAAATACTGGAATTTCCAGGTCCGAGGTCAGATCCAAAACGTGCATCTCGCGCCCCTGGCCCGCCAGCGAGCACTGCAGGTCTCGCACGTACGGTTCATTGAAACTGGCAACATCGACGCCCGGCCGTCGCACGCGGTTGTACCACCACAGGGCCACGCTGTCGCGCTCGACCAGTTCGAGAAAGCCCTGCAGCACGGCTTCTTCGAGCGTGTTCCCCGCGGCGGAGCCATTCGAGCAGGCCAGACAATATCGATGCGATTTGTGATCGGGAAAGTCGTAATAGCAGAAGGCCGTGGGCAAATACCGGGTTTCATGCCGCGTCAGAGACCACACGGGCGACCAGTCGATTTCCACCGCCGGATCGAAGGGGACGGGGACGAAGTTATACATCGATTTTTTCGCATTGATCGCGTCGCGCTCGCGATATTGCCGCTCGCTGAAGAGGAGGCATTCGCGGACGTCGATTCCCGCGCCCCCCAGATCAGCCAGGCGGGATTTGAAATGCGGCTGATCACCGCGAAAGACGCCTGAGTATCGTTCGAGCCCTTCGCACAGGCCGCTGGCCTTGGCCTGCGCGTCGGTGGTCCCTTTGCCGGCGCTCATGTTCCGCAAATCGCTGCGCAACTGTCCGAGGTTGCCATGACGACGCGCGAGATTGGTTCCGGCAAGATACACGTGCATCGCTTCGTCGCCCGCGGGACTAATCCGCTGAAGCATCGACACGGCTCCCGTGATGGAGCTCACATGATGGCCAAACCGCTCGAGCGTGGCTTCCGGGCTGATCGTGCGGTGTCCCCCGTCGCGGACAAAAGTCTTTTGACACCGTTCGAACGTCATCGGCCGTGACGGAGGCAGGCGCGGGGGCTCACCTGCCAGAGACAGGCCCTCCCGGCCGTTCGATTTCGAGACGCCCACGGCGGATCCATTCTGCGAGTGGCCGTTCGACGAGGCCCCGTTCCCTCGAGCGGTCTCGGCTCCGCGCTGTGCCGAACCACATGCGGCGCAAAAAGGCAGTTTGATCAGCTGATGACTGGTGACGTTCCAGGTCCTGTGTTCGAATGTTCGGACTTGGCCCTCGCAGTCAGGCAGTTCGCCGTGCACCACCCACGAGGCGATCGCACTGGCCGCCAGCGACCAGCCGAGTTGGATCGCAGGCGCCGTTCCCGGGCCTTCGACGACGAGCGGCTCCGTCAGCGACTGCCGATCGTGCAGGTAGCTTTCGACGGCGCGATGGGAACGGAGCCGCTCGGCCAGACATTGCCAGCACCCTGTCTTCCCGGGCCGGAACAGAGGCCCGAGCCACAGATGGGGCCCCAGCGGCTTGACGAGCAGCCAACTGCGGTTGTCAGCCAGGGCCTGTTCATTGATTGCTTCGAGCTGGTTTCGCAGATAGTGATCGACGACACAGACTTCAACCGGCGCGTCCGCCTCGATCGCAATCCCCGAGGCCGCCAGCAGCCGGCACAAGGGCTCCGGATCCAGGCCGATCCCGCGAACGGAGATGGGCGTCTCCGAAAGTCGGCGGGCCGCGGTTTGTGGATCGACCTGCTGCAGCGACCACCAGGCCGCGTCGGCGGGGGGCAGCGTCTCTTGCGCCTCGGCCAGGAACCCTTTGTGTTCGAGCTGACCCAGAGTATAAAAAACTTCCGCCGCTGAGACCTCGTCTGCCAGTTCGGTGCAGATTTCGTCCGGTGTCTTACCGTCCATCAGCGGCGCGACCAGACTATAGAGCCTGCCCCGCAAGAGCACTTGCTTGGCGCCGGACAGGACAAAGACGCCTTCGTCAGGAACGACGGCCAGTCGCAGGTGAGGTTTGAATCGGGGGCGAGTGAACATGAAACGGCCCTGGATCAGGTGAATTTGTAAGAACCCCGCACGTCACACGAATTCGCGATCCCCAGGCCGACCGAGTCGGCCCGGGGAATTGCGATTCGTGTCAACCGACGTTCGGGAGTGCCGGTGCCTATTCCGCCTGGCATCCGCACCCGCAGCGCCCGCATCCGCCGCAGCGGCCGCACGCCCAGGAGAAGCCGGAAAAAGAATCTCGCCCGACCGAACAGGCCAGTTCTTCGTCAGCCAACTCTCCGGCGGGGCTGGGGGGCAAGACCAGGTGCCGGATTTCGGGGGTATCTTCCACGACGCGCAGTTCCATGCCGAACGGAACCTCGACGCCGTATTCGCGTAACACACCCGCCGGATCTTCCAGCAATCGGGCCTTCAGGCCCTCGTCGGTCCAGGCCTCCGCGACAAGCATACTCCATTGCTTCTGCCAGTTCCCCGCTTGTACTGCCGTCTGCATGATAGGATCTCCCAAAAGAAAAGCGGTCATGGAAAGTGATCGTCCGCGAACGGACACTCCAAACGTCGAAGTCGCCGGGCGCCTCAATCGGATGCGGCGACAACCGGTTGCGGCCCGCGCGGCGCAGATTCCGGTCCTTCCTCGTCACGCACGGCAGCCTCACCCCCGGCGGCCGTCTCGCCTGTCTGAGAATTATCGAATGCGGTGGGCGTCGTCGCCGTGCCGTTTGGTGTTTTGACCACCGTGAGCAGCCCTTCGTGAACGAGGCGACCAACCAGAGTGAGTTTCGAGTTGAGATTCAAATCGTCGGGCAGATCGCGCACCATAAAACGAGATGCGGCCGCGACAAATCGCAGGGCCGAGGCGATTCGGCATGGCCCGGTCACGCGGTTCCCGGGGAATTCGATAGCCGCGCCGTGCTCATTTTCGACGACGCGGCAAATCGTCAGCGGGGATCTCTCGAGGACTGTGTCGGCAGCCAGTGGAACCGCATCCGGCTGTGCAAACTGCGAGCCCGGCAGCATTTTCAATTCGTCGAAGAACTGCGTTCCCAGCGAATTGAGGGCCAGATCGAACAATCTGTCGAGGTCCTGCCCCTCGGCCAGCGATGCCAGGAGATTGCGGAAACGGGCCTTCAATGACGCGCGGTCGCCCGGCAAGGCCCCGCCTGGAATCGATTCTCGCAGGCGGACGTCATTGCGCGTGGCGCTGGCCAATGCATTGTGCAATAGATCGGCCCAGCGGTAGACGTTAATTCCTACAGTGAGGTGCAGCGACGAGTGGCTCTTCGTGTAAGCATCGTGCACGTGTCCGCGGGGGATGTAGAGCAGGTCGCCGGGCCGCAGGCAAACTTCCCGCGGTTTTCCCAGCGAGCTTTCGGGCATACGCACGGTATCCGCCGTCGGGAAGGGTTCGACGTGGTCATAGAGCCGCCAATGTTTGACCCCGTCCAGTTGTAGCGCAAAGACTTCGTGAGGATCGTAGTGCGCAGCGAATCCCTGCGAGCCCGCCGGGGTGATATACAGATTGGCATGCACCGGGCAATGCAATTCGGCTTCGAGACCGCGGCACAGAGTGGCGACGGCCGGCCAGCGATGCTGCATCGACATGATCACGACGCTCTTGCCCCGGTCGTACGCATCCCGCAGGTCGGCCAATCCGGGATCGAACGGAAGCGCGGCGAATTGCCCTGCCAGGGCGCCACGAACGTACGTCGCCGGCGGCGACGCCGTCGACAGGAACGCGGAAGAATCCGCAAATCGAGGACGTGTGAAAGCGATCACCTTGTCGACGTCGCGGCTGGTCAGCACGTTTTCATAACGCTGCGGGTCGTCATGCAGGACTTGCAGGGGCTGCCGCTCCCAATGGTCACGAAAAAAGTGATCACAATCGATCGGCGACAACAATTCGCCTAGCGTTCGGCGGGGCGCGGACATCGCGAAGTCCCTTGGCATTTGCGCAGTCTCGCGCCAGGCATTGAGCGGCGCTTCCTCAATCCAGATTCACCGAAAGTTCGGCGTGGATTCCGTCGATGCAACAACCGTGCCGTCAGGGGCACGCGGACAAGGCGCGTGCGGACATCACCAGTCAGTCGCGGCGATTTCGCTGTTTTTCAAGCTCCTGGCCGAGATATTGGACGGCTGCGGGCCCTGGCATTGCCAGGGGAAGCACCGGGTGCTGGCCGCATTGCAGCCAGGTTGACGAGAAAACGGCCCGAGCCAGCATGTTTTCGAACATTCCCGGGAGTGCCCGTCCTGAATTCATGACTGCGATGCAGATTGGCGTGGACGATCGCCTGGCCCAAGCCTGGGGATGCCAGGCGGAAATTCTTAAGGCTGAGGCAAATTACTCAAATGACTGGTAATGACTGGTGGCGTTCAGCCGCTGGTGACGTTGTATTCGCCACGATATGCGCCGTGGTAGAATCGGGGCATCGGCTGGAGTCGGAACTCGCTCGTCAGTCATTGCAACCTATCCTGGAGAGTCGTAGATATCTTTACGTCGCGGGCCGCGGCAGGATCAGCCGACGCGGCACCGAGAAAGAACTTGGCGCCGCCAATTTAACTGGAGTCTTGCCGTGACTGAAACGTCCACAGAATGCAGAGGGCCAATGGGCTACGCCGAAGAGCCATGTGTTCCCATCGCGAAACAAGGGGCGGCGCCAAGACCCGCCTGTGGGGTGTCCCGTTTGTTGTTGATGGCAGCGGCTCTTGTCATCCCATTTCCCGTCGGCGCTGCCGGACCAGATGGGGCTGCGCTTCGGCTGCACGCGGGGATTGCCAGGATCGAGATCACCGATCGGGACGCGGCGCCGGTGAACGATCCTTGCTATGCAAAAGCGCTCGTTTTGAAAAACGGCGGAACGACGGTCGTGCTGATCACGGTCGACGCTGTGGCGATCGGAGAAATCGGCCGGATTGGCAATGGATTTCTGACAAAGGTGCGTCGTGAGTTGGAAAAAGATCTGGGGATTCCTTCCTCGGCCGTGATCGTCAATGCGAGCCACTGCCACGGCGGCGTGCGGGCCGACACGACCGACCTCGTCGTGCAGGTGGTGAAGCAGGCGGCGACGAATCTGGTCCCGGTGAAAGTCGGCGCCGGGACCGGGCGCGAAGACCGAATCAGCGAAAACCGGCGGCTGAAGATGAAGGACGGCAGCGAGATCGACATGCGGCGCGCCTATTCAATGCCCCGCGACCAGGACGTCGCCAGCGTGGGGCCGATCGATCCGCAGATCGGCCTGTTGCGGCTCGATCACGAAGACGGCCGACCGCTGGCCGTGCTCTACAACTACGCCTGCCATCCGATCATGAACCCGCCGAGCAAAGGCAACTCCGCGGATTTTCCCGGTTTCGCGTCGAAGGTGATCGAAGAGGAACTGGGCGAAGGGACGCTGGCGTTTTTTCTGCAGGGCTGCGGAGGAGACATCAATCCGGTCCGTTACAAAGAGACGAGTCATCTTCCTGACGCTGAGCCGCTGGGAAACATGCTCGGGCTGAGCGTGATGCGCGCCGTGCGGCAGATCGAAACGCGGGCCGGGGGTGAACTGAAAATCCACAACGAAATCATCGCGTTGCCGCGCGGCGCCGACCTGGAGTTACGTATCGAGTCGATCCAGGCGGAACAAATGCAGCTGATGGGTTCGCTCCATTCGACGAACATCAATTTCAAGACATTCCTGCCGCTGTTCGTACAGCACAAACTCTGGCCGGACTTTCCGTCGCACTTCTCGCAGAGTTACCTGCACGACGAAGCCCTCGGCCGCAAGGGATTGTTGCAGCTTGATGCCGACAATCGCGCCAGCGTCGAGGCGTATCTGCAGAATATCCAGATTATGGAGCGGCTCATGCGGCTGAACACAAACCTGGCGCTGCTCAAGATGCACCTGGCGCAGAACAAGGCCGCCGCCAAGCCGACGCTCGATGTGGAAGTGGCAGGCGTGCGGATCGGCGAATTCAAGTTGATCACCTTCCCTGGGGAGTTGACGGTGCAGATCGGCCTGAACATCAAACAGGCGGCGAACGATCCAAACGCGTTCGTCGCCGGCTACACGTAACCGTACACCACGGCCATTCTTGACCGGCGGGGTAGGCTGAGGGGTTCGTTTTTTTTCGAGCCTTTCAGCAAGGAGACGGTTATGGAGTGGTCGAGAGATCCCGCGCCTCGGGAAATCTGGTCCGGTCGAATGCGGCG
>DASYAR010000114.1:0-2209 GCA_036501235.1 Planctomycetaceae bacterium | reverse complement strand
ACTGGCAGACGCGCAACGCCACCGCGCGCCGCAGCCACGCCAAACGCCGAAAGAAGAAACTCCGAAAACTCGGCATTCGTCTTTCTCAATTGCCCAGATGTGATCCGAAGTGAAAACTCAAAGTGCGCTGTAGTGTTAGATTGGTCGTTTCACCCGGATCATTCCGCATGTCGTAGAGTTCGGGCCTGGTCGTCTGAATGTATTTCCAATCCTCGGTCACGAGGCATCGCAGCGGCGACCACCCTTCCTCCACGTAAACACCGTCCGACGCACCGTAGCATTCTCCCGGCGGGATCGACTTTCCCATGAGCGCAGGTCTGAAGCTCTGGCCTCCGAATCCCGCGGGCGGTGACACTTCGAGACAATCCAGCAGCGTCGCTCCGACGTCGATGAGCGAGATCGGAGTCGCAACCCGCAATCCAGAGGAACTGTGCGTCGGCATGGAAACGATCAACGGCACCTGCAGCGTTGAATTATAAAGCATGTTTCCATGCCAGCGTTCCAGATGATCTCCCAGCCCTTCGCCATGATCGCCCACGACAATGATCAGGGTCTTCTCCGCGAGGTGCTGCGCCTCGACAAATTCGACCACGCGTTGCAATTGCCGGTCGACGAATGCGATCTCGCCGTCGTACGGGTGGTCGCGAAACCGGTCTCCCAGGGCTGCGCTGTGGTCGACATAGTCGAAATGGGGGTCGTAAAAGTGCACCCAGCAGAAAAAGGGATGCGTCGCGTGCTCGGCGAGCCACGGCAGAGCCGCGTCGACAACCTGGTCCGCACTTCGCTGGGGGAGGCCGTGGCTGTCCTGGCCGTTAGGCGCCATAAGGTCGTTATAAGTCGCGAACCCGCGGTTCAGGCCAAATTGCCCGTTGAGCACATAAGACCCGACGAAGGCGCCGGTCGCATAGCCGCCCCGTGTGAGGGTTTCCGCCAGCGTCGGAAACGAATCGTTCAACCGGCTCATCCCATTGTTGAACAAGCCATGCTCAAAAGGATACAGGCCCGTATGAATCGAAGCGTGCGCAGGCAGCGTGAAGGGGGCGGAGGTATAGGCCCGTTCGAAGACGATCCCGCGCCGGGCCAATTCATCGAGCGTCGGCGTGAGAGCGGTCTCGGATCCATAGCAACCCAGATGATCGGCCCGCGTCGTGTCGAGCGTGACGAGAATCACGTTCCACGTCGGCTTGGTCCGGGCGGCCGGCCGGCTCGCGATCACGGCGCCGAACAGCGCGATGCCAATTCCCAGGCAGGCACAGCACGTGCCCCATTTTCGCCTCATCGCGGCCTGCCGGGTTCTGATTGCGGAGTGAGAACTTGCCGGGATCATAAATTCAGAATATCGGACGACTACTCAGCCGTCGGGTCGAACATCAGTCCTGCCGCATGAAATCCACCATCCACGTTCAAAATGTGTCCGTTGACGAAACTCGATTCGTCGGACGCGAGGAACAGGGCCGCCGCCGCAATTTCGTCGCGCTCTCCGTACCGGTGCATGGGGATGCGATCGACATAGGATTTGCGCGTGGCTTCGGTATGTGTGCCGAGGCTCTGATCGGTGAGCACAGGCCCCGGCGAAATGGCATTGACGCGCACTCCAAGCGGCGCCAGTTCGACGGCCATGACTCTCGTCAATTGAATCACCCCCGCCTTCGCGGCGCCGTATGCCGCGCGACTCTGGGCGCCGCGCTGTCCCGAAATCGAGGCGATATTGATGATGTTTCCACGTCCGCGCGCCACCATCGACCGCGCTGCGGCCTGCGAGCACAAAAACGTCCCGGTGAGGACCACTCGCATCAGTCGGTCCCACTCACTCAAGCTCGTTTCCAGAAAGGTCCTGTTGAGCCCCACACCCGCATTGTTGACGAGAATGTCCAGCCGCGAAAACTCGCGCAAGACGGAATCGAACAGCAATTGCACGTGGGATTCATTTGTAATATCGACGGCGTGAAAATGAGCGCTGCCCCCCCGGGAAACGATTTCGTACGCGGCCGCAGGACCGTTTTCCACGTCGATATCGGCAATCACCACGCTGGCCCCTTCGTGCGCAAAGCGATTGGCCATCGTGCGGCCGATGCCCCGCGCGGCGCCCGTGATCAGGGCGACTTTTCCCGCCAGGGCTTTGACGTGGGGCGCTTCATTCTCGGCATTCGATCGGGGCTCGACTGACAAAGCTCCGTTGCTGTTGACGGTCATTGATGTCCTCCTCTAC
>DASYAR010000113.1:0-15130 GCA_036501235.1 Planctomycetaceae bacterium | reverse complement strand
GATACGGGAAGTTGCCTGATCGGCCTGTGGCTGGCGTGCATGACGGTCGTCGGAACATTTTACGATTATGGACGAACGGGAACACACGTGATCCTGGCGCCGCTGTGCGTGCTGGCCGTGCCCCTGTATGACTTTTGCTCAGTCGTATTGATTCGTTTGTCTCAGGGACGCAGCCCGTTTCATGCCGACAAATGCCATTTCTCGCACCGGCTCGTCGAACTGGGGATGAGCCGCAAGCAGGCCGTGCTGACGATCCACCTCGTCACCCTGACGACCGGGTTGGCGGGGCTCTTGCTGTATCAGGTGAACGGCTGGCCCGCGGCGCTGCTGGTGATGCTGCTCGTGGCCTGCCTGCTGGCGGTGATTGCCATGCTGGAGACGGCCGGACGCCTGCGTTCGGTGAGTTCTGAGGCGGTGCGCGAGGAGCCTGGCGCCGAATGAAGCCCGCGCAAGCTCAACCGCACGATCTGCGTCCGACTGCCGGGAATCGACACGCGACGCGGCCATCGCTGTTCGCACGCCTGGCCGCCGGATTGCTGTCGGCAGTCTTCGTGTGCCGCTTTCTGACGCCGACCGACGCGGCGATGCTCGGCGAAACATTATGGATTGCCCAGTTCGCAATCCTGGCGTTTCTGGTCTGGGCGTTTGCGGCGTGGCGGTCGGACGAATTCGTGTTCCGGTTCGACTGGCTCGACGCGTCGGCGCTGCTGTTGTGTCTGGGGCACGTGGTCGGTGCGCTGGTCTTGATATCGACACGCGGCGATAAACGTGCGGCGATGACCATGCTCTGGGAATGGATTGGTCTCTGGGTCACGTTTTTCCTGATGCGCCGGCTGCTCGTCCAGCCCGCGAGCCGGCAAAACCTGCTGCTGGCCGTCGTCTCTACGGCAGCCGTTCTCGCCGGGCTGGGAGTCTGGCAACACCAATTCGGGTTTTCCGAATCGCGGCACAAATACGAAGAACTGAAGTCCCGGATGGAAACGCTGAAGGAGACCGGCCGACCACGGGACCCAAGGGCGGCCCTGGATTGGGATCGCAGCGTTTCTGGCGTGCGCAGCGACTTCGTGCAGTTGAATATCCCCACGGACGATGCGGCGCGCATGTTGTGGGAGCAGCGCTTGTATTCCGCCGAACCGATTGCTTTGTTCGCCCTGGCCAACACGCTGGCAGGGATTCTAATCGTCTCCGCAATCGTCTGGCTGGGGCTGCTCTTCGAGAATGGCAATCGAGTGAACCGGCTCGTCATGGTCATGGGAACCATCGTGACGTTGCTCGTTTTCTATTGCCTGTTGCTCACCAAGAGCCGCACGGCGTGGGTCGGGTTGACCGTCGGCCTGGCGGCGTGGGGAATCAAGTCGAGCATGACGCGGACGCGACCGCTGCCGTGGCTCAAACGAGGCCTGGCGGCCGGAGTCGTCGCAATGGCCGTATTGATCGCCGTGGCGTATGCCTCGGGAGGACTCGATCGATTCGTCGTTTCCGAATCGGCCAAGTCGTTGCGCTATCGATTGGAATACTGGACGGCAACGTGGCACATGCTCGCCAAAACGACCTGCAATCTGGTTCTGGGCGTCGGCCCTGGAAATTTTCGGCAGAATTATCTCGAGTTCAAGCTGCCGCAATCGAGTGAGGAAATTGCCGACCCGCACGATCTGATCCTGGACGTATGGGCCAATGGCGGGTTGATCGGGCTGCTCGGGCTGGCGGGCGTCTGCTGCCTGGGCGTTCGGCCATTGTGGCGGAGGGCTGGCGAGAATCCGTCAGACCCGGTCGACGAGAGACGTGTGAGTGCAGACGCCACGAAGAGATCGACGTCGGCTGAAATCCGAATTCCAACGGAATTTTGGTCCGACGGCATCGTCCTGGGGGGAGCGATGGGATTTCTCCTCATCTTATTTCTGGGATTGGCGGACGAAGCCACACTGGCACTGCTGTGGCCCGCGTGGCTGCTGATCGTGCTCCTCTGCCGGCCGATCTTCCAGGGAGCGGTGCCGCGCGTCGTCGCGGCGGCCGCAGGCGTGGCGTTGATCGTGCATCTGGCAGGAGCCGGGGGCATCGGCATGCCCGCCGTCTCGCAAGTGCTGCTTCTGTTGGCGATGCTAGCCGCTCCAGGCGCCGAAGTCGCCAACCGCCGTTCAGCTTCGGCAGGAACGCCCGGTCGCGAAGGGCCAGGTTTCGGCCTCTCAACGGCTGGATGGGAATTTCGTGCGAAATCACCAGTCCCTGTTGTTGCGATCGGGCTTGTCGGGCTATCGCTTTACCTGGCCTGTTGGTTTACCGGCTTAATGCCGATCGTCACTGTTCGCTCGCTGGCAGCTTCTGCAAAAGAGGCCCTGTACGACCGCGGTCAGCCGTCGCAGGCGGAACGCGATTTTCGGCTGGCCGCCGAATTCGACCCTTGGTCGGCAACGGCATGCGAGCGGTTGTCGGAAATGGCGTTCCAAAGCTGGCTGGCCACGGATGGCGACCGGCCCGACGTCTTCGAGCGCTGCCGGAATTGGCAAATGAGGGCGATCGAGCGCGACCCGCGGAATCCCGGGGGATACCGGGTGTTGGGAGAGATTTATCTGTCGCAAGCCACGCGCGAGCAAGATTCTGCCGCAGCTCTAGCCGCCGTCGAGGCGTTCCAAATGGCCGTCGCGTTATATCCGAATCATGCCCTCACGCAGTCGCAACTTGCCGAGGCGCTCTCGAAGGCGGGAAAAATCGCGGCCGCCAGGGAGGCCGCCCGCCGCGCCCGCCAACTCGATCAAATCAACGAGCAAGCCGGACATGCCGATAAACGGCTCTCGGACGCTCGTCGCCGGTTAGTCGACACCATCCTGGGCCAGGACTCCAATTGACGGCAATCGGCCGTCTTCTAAAATGGAAACGGATTTTCCAGCTTTTATGTGAATTTTGACGTTTATTGAGAAGTGGCCGAGCGAGCATGACTGATTCGGCCCGCGCCCAGGCAGGTGGTAGACCGCAGGAAGGATGTCAACATGAGTTTGCGCGTGTTAGCCGCGGCTTTCGTGGGGTTGGCGATTTCGATCATCGGAGTCGTCATAGTGATCGGCATAGAACCCGCGGCCGTGTCCAAGAATCCCAATAAAGTCAATATTCCGGTCATTGAGCCGCCCGTCGTTGCGAAATCCGGCCCTCAGCCGAAGGTCTCGGTGTCCGAAACGGAGATCGAATTCGGTCGCATGGAGGTGGGCGAATCGCGTTCTCATGATTTCGTCTTCACCAACGTCGGCGAAGCGCCGCTGACGATCAAAATGGGAGATACCACCTGCCAGTGCACCTATGGCGATCTCAAGAAGGGGGAAGAACGAAAAATTCTGCCGGGCCAATCGCAGAACGTCAAGCTGACCTGGAAGCCGGAGGTCCAGACGGAACATTTTTCCAAAGGGGCCAATATCTTGACCGATGACCCCACGCAGAAGTCGATTGGCTTGAAAATCGTGGGAATTGTCGGTTCCAGAATCGCCGTCATCCCCGACAGAGAATGGCCCTGCCCGGACGTGCTGGACGACAAGGCAGCCCATTGCACCGGGATGCTGGTCTCGGGAGTCCTCAAGGATTTCAAAGTCAGCTCGATCGAAACGCACGGCGCGCCAATTGAGTTCGAACTGTCCCCCCTGGACGAAAGTCAGCTCCAATCCCAACATGCGTCTGCCGGATATCAGGTGCGGTTGACGGTCAAACCCGAGATCCAAACGGGAGCGTTCGCGATCCCGATCACGATCAAAACCAACGTGCCCGAAAAGAGCGAGTCCGGTGACGCGGAAAAGTTGTTCGAATTCAACGTGTTGATCTCGGGCGTGCGCCGCGGACCGATCCGGTTTGCGGGGCCCGAATGGATCGAGGACAAGATGGCGATTCGACTCGGATCGTTCGAGGCCTCGGAGGGCAAGCAGCTTCTGGTCCCGATGTTCATCCGCAATCCCCCGGCCGATGGCTTCCAACTGACCAAAGCCCCCGAGACAACCCCCTCCGAATTGAAGGTGGAGCTCGTTCGTGACGACAAATCCGAAGGAAAGGCGCAACGATATTTCTTGAAGCTCGAATATCCGGCAGGGGCGCCGCGCATCGAACACCGCCTTCAAGACCCCGGAAAAATCCGGCTGTTCACCAATCACCCGCATGCGTCTGAAATTGAACTCATCGTCTATCTTGCCGCATTTTGATACGCTCCCGACGACGTCGGGAGCTCGCAGGATCGTTTAGGAGAAACCGGATGGCGAAGGGACTTGCAGCCATATTCGTTTTGGGATTGATCGCGCTCGGCGTTTACGCCGTTGTTCATTTTCAGGACCGGAAACCGGATGAGGTTAACCCGCCTGGCAACGCCCAGGCGACCTCCGCCAAAGACGAGAACCCGAAACCGCCGACAGAAGCGATCGACTTGCCTGCACAGGCGAGCAGTGAGGCGCAACCGACAAAATTTGCGGAACGGCCGCTTTTCGACGGCTGGAAAGACCCGGCGCTCGTCTTGATTCTCACCGGCGAGCAGCACGGCTATGTCGAACCGTGCGGCTGCTCGATCAATCAATTGGGAGGGCTTTCCCGGCGCGCCGACCTGTTTCGGCAATTGCACGAACGAGGCTGGAAGACGACCGGCTTCGACGTCGGGGGGCTGGTCAACAATCCCAACCGCAAGCAAGGCAAACTGAAATTCGACATGATGTTGAAGTGCCTTACAGACATGCATTACGCCGGCATTGCCATGGGGGTCGAAGAACTGCAGCTCACATTCGATTTCCTCAGCCTGCACCGGCCGGACGAGCTCCCTTTCTTGTCGACGAATGTCGTACTGTTCGATGATCCGGCATTCGGTGGGGCGCCGCTTCCCAAAAGAGTGGTCACCATCGGAGACATCAAACTGGGCGTCTTGGCCGTCTTCGGTCCGGAACTTGACGATTTAGTTCGCCCCAATGGCCGGGACCTCGGGGGCTTCGAGTACGAAGTTCTCCCTCCCGCCGAAGCCATCAAGAAGCACCTGACGGAGCTGCAGAGTGAAAAGCCCGACTTGCTGATCCTGCTTTCGCACTCGAAGTACGATGCCAGTAAAGAGCTGGCAGCGTCATTTCCCGAGTTCGACATTATCGTCACCGCCGGCGGTCCGGAAGACCCCGATCTGAAACCGAAATACTTGGGCGAAAAAACACTGTTTGTCGCCCCCGGGCAGAAGGGAAAGCATGTTCCGGCGGTGGGCTATTTTCCTGGAGCTGGTGCAGGCAAAGACCGTTTCAAATATGAACTGGTCGATCTTGACGACAAGCGATTCAAGGAGTCTCCAAAAATCGCCGACGAGATGCGGTTCTACCAGGAAGACCTGCTGAAAGATCGCAACCTGGTCGCCAACGAACCGGCAATCGACGACCCGCGCAATTTCGATCCCCAGTCCGGTTCGCCGGTCGACAGCCAGCAGAATCCGTTCGTCGGCGCCAAAGTCTGCGGCGAGTGTCACAAATCCGCCTATCAGGTTTGGGAGGGAAGCAAACACGCTCAAGCGACTGAAACTCTCAAAACCGGGCGCGACCATCTCCCCGACTACATCAGCCGACTCTACGATCCCGAATGCATCGCCTGTCACGTGACGGGCTGGGACGCGCAAAAGGTGGTGCGTTACAAAACCGGCTACACCGGAAATGAAAATCCACCGGACCTGCTGACGGGGCAGCAGTGCGAAAATTGCCACGGGCCCGGCGGGAAGCATTCGGAACTCGAGCAGTTATTCGCCAAGAACGAAGGGAAGAAAGAGGACGTAGACGCCTGGCGCAAATTCCATCGGCTCAGTGTGAAGACGGCATACACCTTGTGCGCCAAATGCCACGATGGCGACAACGATCCGAACTTCAAACAGGAAAGTTTCGACCGATATTGGGGCGAGATCGCCCACCCCGGCAAGGACTAACGGGCCCAGGCCGGCTCTTGAAAGATGTCGGCAATCCGCATTTGGAATCCCGGCAAGACGGAACTGCCTAGCAGGTCCTGATGCTCGGCGAGACGTTGCCCGCCCCGCCCGTGTTCGACGACATGGACCTGCTTTTGCTGAGGGTCGAGCACCCAGACCGCCGACACTCCCCACTGGAGCCAGCCGCTCACTCGCGGTTCCATACCGCGGCGACGATCATTTGTCGACGCGACTTCGACGATCAGCGCAGGCCGCGCTTCAGTCAGCGCCTTGTCGCATTCAGCAAACATCGGACCGTTCGAAAAATACGAGACTGCCGGAAACAGCAGCGTATCGGGACGGCGCACGGTCAATAGTCCCAGTTCGAAACAGGCATACCCGCAGCGTTCTGCCTGGGCGTACCGGGCCAGGGCTTTGCTGAAATTCAGGACGGCGGTGCCGTGTTCGACCGTCGGCGGCGACAACGTCACGATTTTTCCCGCCACCAGTTCAATCCAGCGACCACCGTCCGGAAGCTCTTCCCGCCCGGCAGCGAATTCTTCAGCCGTCATGAGGTCTTGTGAATTCATAACCCGTTTCGCATTCGAAAAACGGTGACCGAGGTGCAGCCGGTATTCTAACTCAAATTCGCCCGGATGTGCAGTTCCCCTTGCGCGCGGGTACGGCCGGGGCGCATCCGTCGCAGAATGGCAGGCACACTCCGTGTGCCGTCGTCCGTGCTTGTACCTCGTTCCCAAGCTCTGCTTCGCGAATTGGGGCGCAGTTTGAAGCACTTCGGATGCCACTCAGGCGACATGTTCGATTGTCGCCATCCAACGGGAAGCAGAGCTTCCGAAAGGGCGTTCCCAAGCGGAGCCTCACTTGAAGGCAACTTAGCGATCCTCACTTTCGGCCCATGAATTCCCACACTAAAATGACTCGATGCAAATCGTGTTGATCGGGGCTGGTGGACAACTCGGAACGGCGCTCACGGCGCGGCTGGGGGGGAAAGTCATTCCACTCGGCAGTTCCGCGATCGACATTGCGGACGCCGAGCAAGTCCGACGAGTCTTGCCGGAGCTGTGTCCCGATTTGGTCATTAATGCCGCAGCCTACAACTTTGTCGATCGCGCGGAAGACGAATTCGAGCGAGCCTATGCCGTGAATGCGACCGGGCCGCAGGCCGTGGCGCAGGTCTGCGCAGCGCTTGATATTCCATTCGTCCATGTGAGCACGGATTATGTGTATGGTGGAGTGCGGGATCGCAACGTGCCCTACGTTGAGACCGATCCCCCCTGCCCCACGAGCCAGTATGCTCGCAGCAAGCTGGCCGGTGAAGATTTGGTGCAAGCCGCCTGCCCCAAATATTTCGTTGTTCGCACGTGCGGGCTGTACGGTCGGGCCGTATCGCCGGGAAAAGGAAATTTCGTCGAGACGATGTTGCGGCTGGGGCGAGAACGGGGCGCCGTTTCCGTCGTCGGCGATCAATGCTGCACGCCGACATCTGCCGCCGACCTGGCGGGCGCCATTGCCGAATTGATCACAACGCAGTCTTTCGGTCTGTACCATGCTGCCAATGAGGGGAACACGACGTGGCATGGTTTCGCGAGTGAGATTTTTCGATTGGCCGGACTGGACGTCGCAGTCACGCCGATCACGACGGCCCAGTTCAATGCAAAAGCTACCCGCCCGAGCTATTCGGTGCTCGACTGCTCGAAGCTCGGGGCGGCGATCGGCCGGCCGATGCGCCCCTGGCAAGAGGCGCTGGCGGAGTATTTGATATCACGGTGAACAAGCTGCCTCTGGTCGAGGAACTGACGCCGATGCCCGATGTGCCGTCGGCGCTCCAGGCGCTGCGGCATTGGCCCCATCTGTTGCTCCTGGATAGCGCCCGGGCCGGAATCTCCACGGGACGCTATTCATTTTTGACGGCCGACCCGTTTCATTTCGAAGTACTGCCTCAGGCTGAATATGTGGGCCAAGCCAATGCACCGTCATTGCAGGATCCCCTGGCCAAGCTGCAAAAAATGCTGGCAGCCTATTCGGCACCGGCACTTCCCGGATTGCCCCCGTTTCAAGGAGGGGCCGCGGGGCTGCTATCGTATGAACTGCATCACGTGTGGGAGCGCATTCCCCGGGCGCGGTGCGACGAGTTCGAGTTGCCGGCGCTCGCGGTGGGGCTTTACGACTGGGTTGTCGCCTGGGATCACAAGCAGTCGCGGGCCTGGATCATCTCGCAGGGCTTCCCGGAGTCGGACGCCGCCCGCCGGACCGACCGGGCGGCGAGTCGGATGCGCGACGTGCGGAAGGCGTTGCAGGGGAGAGCAGCCCTGCCGGGACAGTCGAAAAGTTTGCAAAATGAAAATTGTAAATTGAAAATTGCAAATTTGGCGAGGGCGTGGGATGCACCGGGGCCAGTGGGACTTTTGAGCAACTATTCGCGGGACGACTATTTGCGCGCGGTCGAAAGGGCCATCGACTACATCGAAGCGGGCGATATTTTTCAGGTCAATCTATCGCAGCGTTTGCTGTTTCCGGCGTCGCGCGATCCGCTCGAGCTGTATCTGCGGTTGCGAGCGCGTAATCCGGCCCCGTTTGCCGGCTACTTTGCGCACGACGATTGGGTCGTGGCCAGCGCGTCGCCCGAGCGGTTCGTGTGCGTTGCCGACGGCGATGTGGAGACCCGTCCGATCAAAGGAACCCGCCAGCGCCGCGCCGGTCCAGAGGCCGACCTGTTCACGCGCGACGAACTGCGCGAGAGCGAAAAGGACCAAGCCGAGAATGTGATGATCGTCGACCTGCTGCGAAACGACCTCTCGCGTGTCTGCTCGGCCGGGTCGATCCGCGTACCCGATTTGTGCCGGGCCGAAACGTACGAAACCGTCCAACACCTGGTTTCCGAGATTCGCGGCCGGCTCGAACCAGGCCGCACGGCTTGGGACTTGTTGCGGGCCGTCTTTCCCGGAGGTTCGATCACAGGTGCGCCCAAGGTGCGAGCCATGGAAATTATTGCCGAATTAGAGCCCACCGCGCGGGGGCCCTATTGCGGCAGCCTGTTCTATGTCGGTTATGATGGCACGTGCGACAGCAGCATCCTGATTCGCACGTTCACGGTTCGCCGCGGTTGGATCCAGTGCCCCGTCGGCGGCGGGATCGTCGCACAATCGGATCCGGCGGCAGAATACGCAGAAACGATGGTGAAGGCGGAAGGAATGTTGCTCGCACTACGATGATCCTCCTGATCGACAATTACGACAGCTTCGTTTACAACCTGGCCCGCTATCTGGCCGAGCTGGGTTGTGAGACGCACGTTGTCCGCAACGACGCAATTTCAGTGGCGAAAGTTGCCGATCTGGCTCCGCAGGCAATCGTCATTTCGCCCGGTCCCTGCACGCCGCACGAGGCGGGCATCAGCATGGCATTAATCCGCGAGTTGGGACCTCAGATACCAATGCTCGGAGTATGTCTGGGGCATCAGGCGCTCGCGGCCGCGTTGGGCGGACGAATCGTGCGGGCGCCCAAACCTGTTCACGGACGCATCAGCCTGGTCCACCATGCCTGCGCGCGACTGTTTGCCGGCTTGCCGAATCCATTGCGTGCGACACGCTACCATTCGCTGCTCGTGGAAGAATCGACGTTGCCGGCCGAATTACGAATCGTCGCCCGCACGGTCGACGGCCTGCCGATGGCGCTCGAACACGCAACGTGGCCGGCGTTCGGCGTGCAGTTCCATCCCGAGTCGGTTTTGACCGAATCGGGACATCGCCTGCTGGCCAATTTCCTGGCCGCTGCGGGCATTGCGACGAATGAATTGCCGCTGGGAGATGTACCAGCGGGTGCCCATCGTGTACCCGACGCCGATGATGTCTGGTGGGCGACCGAACCGCTCCATGCCAGGGAGGCGTTTGCCGCGGGGCCTCCGTTGCCACCGCAAGTGTGAGACAATTTTGAGCGACTTTTATCCATTCGTAATTTCACCTATCCAGATTAGCTTCCCTATGAACGCCCTGCGATCTTCCGGCCTATGCATTGCACTCTGCATCCTCGGTTTCCGACCGGCGTCCGCCGCGGACGGGAAACCCAATGTCCTGTTTCTATTCGCGGATGATCAGCGGGCCGACACCATTGCCTCGCACGGCAATCCGCACATCAAAACGCCGCACCTCGACGAGCTCGCGGCTTCCGGTTTCAGCTTTCGCGGTAATTACGTATTTGGAGGCAACAATGGCGCAGTTTGCATTCCGAGCCGCGCCATGCTGATGAGCGGCAAGACGTGGTTTCACGTCGACACGCTCACGCTGAAAAACGCCAAACTGCTGCCGGAATTCCTGCACGAGCAAGGCTACGCAACCTTCGGCACCGGCAAATGGCATAACGGCCAGCTCTCGTGGTTGCGCGCCTTCGAACGGGGTAAGACCGTCATGTTCGGAGGCATGTCGGACCATACGAGAGTACCCGTCCGCGATCTCGGTCCCGACGGCAAGCTGACGGACGAGCGCACGGGGGAAAAATTCTCCAGCGAGCTGTTCGCCGACTCGGTGATCGAGTTCCTCCACAACCACGACCGCCGGAAGCCTTTCTTCGCGTACGTGGCGTTTACCGCCCCGCACGATCCGCGGCAGCCCCCGCTCAGCTTTCGGGAGCCATATTATCGGAGCCTGCCTCCCCTGCCCGCCAACTTCCTGCCTCAGCTTCCATTCGACAACGGCATGATGATCGGCGGGCGCGACGAGAACCTGGGCGCGTGGCCCCGCACCGAGACCATGATTCGCGATCAACTCGCCGAGTATTATGGTTTGATCACGCACATGGACGAACAGATCGGCCGCATCCTCGCGGCGCTCAAGGCCTCGGGTCAGGCCGAGAACACGATTGTGGTTTTCACCGCCGACAATGGATTGGCCCTGGGAAGTCATGGCCTTCTGGGCAAGCAAAGTGTATTCGAACACAGCATGCGCACCCCGCTGATCATGGCCGGACCCGGCATTCCGGCAGGAAAATCGACTACCGCGTTCACCTACTTGTTCGACCTGTTCCCGACGTTGTGCGATGCGCTGGGACTCGAACCACCCCCCGGCCTGGAGGGGACCAGCCTGCGCCCGCTGTGGGAAGGTAAGACAGAACGGATCCGCAACTCGGTGTTCCTCCCGTTTCTCGAAATCCAGCGTGCGGTGCGCGATGAACGCTGGAAATTGATTGTCTATCCGAAAATCGGTCACCTGCAATTGTTCGACCTGCAAACCGATCCGCACGAAACGACCAGTTTGATCGACCGCCCGGAAAACGCCCCACACGTCGCGCGTCTGCAAAAGCTGATGAAGGAATGGCAAACCCGCGTCGGCGACAAGCTCGAACTGCCGACGACGAGCCAGCCGGCGCCCCCGATCGACCTGACTGGCCGCCCGCGAACGCCCGACCAATGGCAACCCGACTGGATCGTCAAGAAATATTTCGAGGGCCCCGCGTCGTCGAACTGAAGTAGGTCAGGCTTTTCAGCCTGACGGCAATGCGTACTCCACGAATTTGACGGTACTCCATGCCAACGGAATCGTCTCGCATCGATGCCGTCGCGAATAATTCCCGATGAAACAACACGGCAAACTCTCCGCGAAACTGACAGCCGCAGCGAAGGCCGCCAGTGCGCACGCGTACTGTCCTTACAGCACGTTTCCCGTCGGCGCCGCCGTGCTCACAGGCGACGGGTCGATTTTTTCCGGTTGCAACGTCGAGAACGCATCCTACGGGTTAACGATATGCGCCGAGCGCAATGCCGTATTTCAAGCCGTGGCGGCCGGTCACGTCGAGCTGCGAGTCATGATGGTTTACACGCCCACGTCCTCCCCCACGGCCCCTTGCGGCGCCTGCCGCCAAGTTCTCTTCGAGTTTGGCCCCGATGCCCGCGTCCACTGCTTCTGCGACGGTCCCGACGTCCTCGAAATGCTGATCTCAGATCTGCTCCCGAACGCTTTCCGCCCAACGACTCTCAAGAAGTAGGTCACGTTTTTCAACCTGACGTTGGAGTGCAGGCTTCAGCCTGCGCGACTTGACAATCTCGGCAGCCCGGCTAAACTTTTCAAAGCTAATAGCTTTGCAATGCAAAGTTTCTGTCCTCGCCCGATCCATAAACTGGAGCCCCTGATGACATCGCGCAGTCCCCTTGATGTCCGGCAAAACCGACGCCGCTTGAGCCGACACGGGGTGTCGGCACTGGGCGCCATGCTGCTACCCGCCCTGCTGTGCCCGCTCGGCCTGTTTCTGCTTCGCAATCACTCCCGTTTCGCGTGGCTGGGCGCCATTCGTGATTATCCGTGGGAGCTGTGGGCGATCGCCGTCTGCGGGATTGCAGCCACACTTGGCGGCGTCCTCGACTGGCGCTTCCACCGCAGCGGCGAAACGGTCGTCGGGAAGCGCGAGCATCGTGCACACTTGCTGGCGCTCGCAGGGGGCGGAGCACCCCTGTTTGCCCTGATGGCGGCCGCTTCAATCAGCCTGCGGCCGGCGCGGTTCCTTGTCCCTGTGCTGGTGGTCCTGATCTATACGGTGGTCATGATCTGCTACGACGAATTCGTATTCCATCGCCGTTGTCGGCGGTTCGAAACATTCACGCACCGTCTGCTCACCTGTGGCAATGGACTGGCTTTCCTGGCCTGGGCCCACTGGTGTTTCGTCCGGGAGATTTCGTAAGTGAGCGGGATGCCCCGACAAGTGTGCGTTCGCGAGCTGCTGACGCGAGCGGCCCAAAGGTATGATGCGCCCAACAGCCCGCTGCGTGCCGCGGCGCCCGGCGCGGCATTGGGAGGATTCTCCTCCGGGGCGAAATGGATGCGGCTGGCTCTGGAAACCGAGCGCGGCCAGCCGTGCCCTCCGACGGCGTTCAGTTTTCAGCAACTCGGACTGGTCAAATACGGGCTGGCAGCCGGACTTGCGCTGCTGTGGGCCGTCGCCGCCTGGGCCGGACACGTCCTCTGGCTCGTGCCACCGGCAATCGTCATTTTTTATGCCGTCGAGGTACAGATGGTGTTCCTCTTCCCCCTGGCGCTGGACGGCGCTTCACGGCCGTTCGTCGATGCGCGCTCGTGGACGCACCGCGCCGGCGGGACGATCGCCGCGATGCGTATCGTGCTGCCACTGGCTGGCATGATGCTGTTCGGGGGCCTAGCTGGCCGCGGCTTTCTGCGCTGCTGGTGCCTCGGTTGTCTGGCCGTCTGCCTCTGGTACGAAGGTCTTCGTCACGACCCGTCGACCACAAAATCTCAGTTTCGAGTGGCCGGGGCTGGACCAACGGGAAGCTCCGGCGAGCAGCAATCAAAGATTGCAGAATCTGACCAGCGAACGAGCCCGGTGGACAAGGCAGGAATCCAATCCTGGTTCCCTCTCACCTTAGGGAACTTCGGCCCATTGTTGATCCGTCACGAGCACGTCCACCTGGGGCTCGCTCGATCGCTACGCGTGCTTTATGCTAGCGACCTGCACCTGGGCCATTGGTGGACGCGCTCGATTCCCCGGCAGCTGATCCAGGCGGTTTACGAGTCAACGCCAGACCTGATTTTGCTGGGAGGAGATCTGGCGGACAATTTCCGAGCGTGCGCCTTACTGCACGAGTGCATCCGCGACCTCGTGAGAGTCGCGCCCCTTTACGCCGTTCCGGGTAATCACGACGAGCGCGCCGGTCTGGCTGGGGTCCGTGCCGCTGTGGAAGGGAGTGGCGGCCACTGGCTGCTCGACCGGCCAATTGAAGGGTCGGTGCGGATCGTGGGCCGGATTGAACCGGCCTCACAGGCCGAACCAAGGGTATTGTGTACGCATCATCCCGGCGAATTCCCCGTAGCGGCCGCGGCAGGCTATGGGCTGGTGCTCGCCGGCCATCTGCACGGCGGGCAGTGTGTGCTGGCGACGCACCGTGGACGGCTCTACCCGGCTGCCTGGCTTTACCGCTGGCATGGCCTGCGGTTCGCCGAGCAGGCCGCCGTACTGCTCGTCAGCCGCGGCGCCGGCGATACGTTGCCCGTTCGTTTCAACTGTCCGCGCGAAGTGATTTTGTGCGAATTGACTTGAACGAGCCGACACCGCATCAGTGATCTGGCAGGCTCGCCGCTCATTTCTTCGCTGGCTTCGTCAGTGGCCGATCAGATTCGTATACGACGTCGGAGAAAACCGTGTGGAACTGGTCGAGAGGAATGGTGAACAGGCCGTTCTTTGTTTCGTAGCCGTTGGCCATCCCGGGATGGCCTGCGGATGATGCCGTACGATTTTTCCAGCACGGCGAGCCAACTGCCGTGTCGGTGGTCGAGTTTCGCTCCCAGCAGCAGTTCGCTGTCGGTAGAATGACCGTATGGCCACGGCAAATTCAATTCCCGATCCCACCCTCGTCAAACCGTCACAGCGTCGACGCTGGATTCCACTGTCGCTGCGGATGTTCCTGGTGATCCTGTTGACGCTCGGCGCCGGCAGCGCGTTGTGGATCGGCGTGCCGGCCTGTCGACAATGGATGGCGATACGCGCGATTGAGCAGCGAGGGGGAACCATTGAAACGGTACCGAAAGGCTCCAGGTGGTTACCTGGTTGGGCACGTCATCCCGAATTGAGGATATTTGACAGAGTCCATGCGGTGAAATTGGGGGAACACGCCTCCTACTCCACGCTCAGTGAGATCGGCGTACTGACCGACGTTCGGACGCTTTGGTTGGAAGGCGCTCCGGTGACCGATGCCGGTTTAGAGCACTTGAAAGGGCTGGCTGTTCTCAGCGATCTGCGGCTCGGCAAGACGCCGGTGACCGACGCCGGGCTGGCGCATTTGAAACCCCTGACGCGCCTGTCATTCCTTTCTCTCCACTTTACGAGAGTGACCGACGCCGGCCTGATCCACCTGGAGGGACTGACCAACCTGAAGCATCTCTTGCTCAGCACGACACTCGTGACGGATGCAGGGTTCACGCATTTGAACGGACTATCCAAATTGGAGTCGCTGTATCTCGAAAACACGAAAGTGACTGATGCCGGGTTGATTCACCTGCAGGGACTGAAGAATCTGACTTTGCTATCCCTGGACAATACGCGCGTGACGGATGCGGGGCTGGAACACTTGGAGGGACTCACAAAATTGACGACTTTGCATCTCCTCAACACGCAAGCTACGGACGCCGGCGTCGCCAAACTTAAACGGGCCCTCCCGAAATTGACCGTGATCACGCAGCTCCCCTCTGTCAATCGACGTGCCGCACCTTGAACGGCGCTGCTGGTGGGATGATT
>DASYAR010000112.1:0-18952 GCA_036501235.1 Planctomycetaceae bacterium | reverse complement strand
CGAGATCGATCCGAAGCTGCCGCGGTATTGAACCGGCTGCGGTCAACGTCGTTCGCTACCGAGAGTGCAGGCTCGACTGCCAGTCGTCGGAGGAGTCGGACGATTCCACCGCGTCGGTCTTGGCAATCACCACGATTCCCGAATCGGTGACGGTAAAGCCCTTCGCGCGGTCTTGATCGAGGTTGTAACCGACCTCCATCCGTTCGGGAATTCTGACCCCCTTGTCGATGATGGCGCGGCGGATCCGGGCGTGACGGCCGATTTCGACGTTGTCGAGAAGAATCGAGTCTTCGACGCTGGCCCAACTGTTGACGCGAACTTTCGGCGAGAGAACGCTGCGCCGCACCTGTCCGCCGGAAACAATGCAGCCCGGGCAGACGACGCTGTCCAGCGCCTGTCCCACCCGCGGGTTGGCCGTCGTCGTGTCGGCGAAGACGAATTTCGGCGGTGGGGATTGCGGCTGGTACGTGCGGATCGGCCACGATTCGTCGTACAGATTGAGATCGGGATGCACGGCCACCAGGTCCATATTCGCTTCGTAATAGGCGTCGAGCGTGCCCACGTCGCGCCAATAGTGGCTGCGCCCGCTGTTTTTGTCATGGAACGGATAGGCCCGCACCAAATGCGTGTCGATGAGCGAAGGCACGATATTCTTCCCGAAATCGTGCTGGCTGTCAGGCTGCGTCGCGTCGCGGCAGAGCTGCTCGAACAGAAAGTTCGCGTTGAACACGTAGATGCCCATCGACGCCAGGCAGCGCGTCGAATCGCCGGGCATCGGGTCGGGGAATTTCGGTTTTTCGAGGAAATCGGTGACACGATTCTCAGAATCGATGTGCATCACTCCGAACTGGTCTCCTTCGGACAAGGGGACCGGGATGCATCCGATGGTAACGTCGGCCTCGGCGCGCATGTGGTCGCGCAGCAATTCGGAATAATCCATCTTGTAGATGTGATCGCCCGAAAGGATCAGCACGTAGTCCGGATCGTAACGCTCGATGCTGTAGATGTTCTGGTACACGGCATCGGCCGTTCCCTGATACCAGTGCTCGTCGATGCGCTGCTGCGGAGGGAGGATGTCGATGAATTCGTCGAGCTCGCGGCACAGGAAACGCCAGCCCATTTGAATGTGCCGATCGAGGCTGGCGGCCTTATACTGCGTCAGGACGAGCATTCGCCGCAGGCCGCTGTTGATGCAATTCGACAGCGTAAAGTCGATAATCCGATAAACGCCGCCGAACGGGACCGCCGGCTTCGCACGATCGCGGGTCAAAGGCTCGAGCCGCACACCTTTTCCGCCCGCCAGAATCAACGACAGCACGCGTGTCATCCGTAATCCCTCCCGGCCCCTTGCATTCCGTGAAACGACCGCACTATAAATCGCACTCCCCGCTGGAGTGCCGCCTTCAGGCGGCAGGCGCCGATACGATTTCGGCCAGCGCCGGAGCGCCCATGATTATATGAACCGATTGGCAGAACTCAATCCGGCGCAGCGCGAAGCAGTGCAGACGTTGTCCGGCCCGCTGCTGATTCTGGCTGGCGCCGGATCGGGTAAAACGCGCGTCATCACCTACCGGATGGCCTCGCTGATTTCCTCGGGCGTCCTTCCCGACAAGATCCTGTCGGTGACGTTCACCAACAAGGCGGCCCGCGAAATGCAGGAGCGATCGACGCTTCTGCTCGGCAAGAAAATGTCGAAGAAGCCGCTCGTTTGCACGTTTCACTCGCTGTGCGTGCGAATTCTGCGGCAGGAAATCACCGCGCTGGGGTATCCGCTCGATTTTGCGATCTGCGATCGTGGTGACCAGGAATCAATGGCCCGCACGGCGCTGCGCGACATTCGTGTCGGCGAGAAAGCGGTCAAGCCCGGCGACCTCTTGGCTATCATCAGCAAATGGAAAACACGCGGGATTCAACCAGGCGATGCACGCGAAGCGGCCGAGAACGACAAGGAATTCCTGGCCGCGGCCGCCTACAGAAAATATCAGACCAATCTGAAGAACGCCGCGTCGGTCGACTTCGACGACCTGCTGTTCCTCACGCAACAGCTCTTTCAGAATCATCCTGCCGTGCTTTCCCGGCATCAGGCGCGCTTCTCGCACGTCCAGATCGACGAGTATCAGGACACGAACGGGATGCAATTCGAGATTGTCGAGTCGCTCGTGCGCCCGCACAAAAACCTGTGCGTCGTGGGGGACGACGACCAGTCGATTTACGGCTGGCGCGGCGCCGAAGTCCGCCACATTCTGGAATTTCCGCGGATCTTTCCGAATACGAAGATCATCCGCCTCGAAGACAATTACCGCTGTACCGACAAGATCCTCGAACTGGCGAATCAACTGGTGCGTAACAACCGCGATCGGCACGACAAGAAACTGGTGCCGCACAAAGTGGGGCCGAACAGCGTGCGGTTCAGCAATTACCCCGACGAAGAAGCCGAGGCGGTGGAAGTCGTCCGCGAAATCAATTGGGTCATGACATCGAAAAACGTCGACCCGGCGGACGTGGCGATTCTGTTTCGTACCAATGAGCAGCCGCGCGTCTTCGAAACCGAGTTGCGGCGCGCCAAGCTGCCGTATGTGCTGCTGGGGAGCATGAGCTTCTTCGACCGCCGGGAAATCCGCGACATGCTGGCGTATTTGAAGGTGCTGGCGCATCCGGAAGACGAAATCTCGCTACTGAGGATCATCAATGTGCCGGCCCGCGGCGTCGGCGCGGGAACAATCGAGAAACTGCTTGCTCGGGCCGTGCAGCAGAAAAGCCGTGTCTGGAACGTCATCCCCGAAGCGATAGGCGATTCACAGTTTCCGAATGCCGCCAGGAGCGCGCTCGACCAGTTTCGCCGGCTGATCATCCGCTACCGTGATCGGTTTCTGGAAGATCCGAAACAAATGAGCCGGCTCTTCAAAGAATTGCTGACCGAGATCGACTACGAAGCCGAAATTCGCAAACAATACGACGAGCCGACGCAGCAGGACCAGCGGATGGAATCGCTTTCGGAATTGAGCAATGCGCTGGCTCAATACGAGTCGCGAGCGGCCGACCCCACCCTAGGAGGTTTTCTCGAAGACTCGGCTCTGACAGGACGAGATGAAGAGGTCGACAAAGACGAGCAACTGTCGCAGCGCGGAATCAAGTTGATGACGTTGCACAGCGCCAAAGGACTGGAATTCAATCGCGTGTTTCTGGTCGGCATGGAAGAAGGACTGCTGCCGCATCGCCGCTCGTTGGAAGATGCGGAGCAGACGATCCCCGAAGAACGCCGGCTGTGCTATGTGGGAATCACGCGGGCCCGCGATCACCTGACGCTCACGCGGGCCGACAGCCGCAAGAAATGGGGCAAGCCGCGCCCCACCGTCCCTTCCCGTTTCCTCTACGAAATGTCCGGCCGTCCGGTGCCGCTGAATGTGGAGGGAATGGAGGTGCAGGAAGATGACTCGGACGATACCGACGATTTATGACGACTGATCCGCGTGTCAGTGCAGGCGAATACGAACTGAGTTCGCGAATGTGCCGATCGCAAGCTCCGACCCCATCGACCTCGCATCGGTGGTGAGCTGATTCTGCACTACCGAGTGCCATTCTTCGATATGTCTGGGGAACGTCGCCTATCAGCTGCACAAGATTGTGAATTCGGCTCGCGACACCGAATCCAGTCGAATTGCCACCCCAAAAAGTCAACTGCGGCGTGTTCCTCTGGCGGAACAGCCGCAGTTGCTGGGTCGAATCGCTGCTGGATTGCGACGGTGGAGTTCGCTTCGAGAAAGGCGTGAATCCGGCCGTGTGATCACGGTCCGTAAGCTGATTCAGGCCTTCGAGTTATGTTTTGGCACCTCCGACGGAATATCGCGCGAACGATGCGACGCCTGACGTGACACAAGTCGCTTATCAATTTTATCCGCGGGCTCACCCAGACGGTTCCGGCTGCTCCGGGCGATCAAGACCCTGCGGTCTGGCACCATTATTCATCGGCAACGCGATGCCCTCAGTCCGCAGAATTCCGTGACGGTCGTTTCGGCTTTCCAGTGCAGGTCAGTCGGGCTTGAATCCTGCATTCGGGAATGAAAGAATCAAACACCTGCGATTGATCTTCACCCCGGAGACGACGTGATGCTCCCACTTTGCCGCTGCCTTTCCGCAATTCTTTTCGTCGGGTTATTAGCCTCTGCTCCTCTGGTCGCCGATGAGCCGGCGAAAAAAGCCGATCAGCCCAAGCGCGACGCCGCGCAGCCCGGCGATGCCGACCAGAAGGCGCCTCTCGATCAAGTGGAGCTCGATAAGAAATTCGCCGAAGACATGTCGGGCGTTGTCTTTGCGGGGAGTTATAGCGTTACGAGGGGCGGCAAAGAAACTCCGGCGGAAATGGAGAAATACACCATCACCCGCGTCACCAAATCCAAGGACGATTACTGGATCTTCGTGGCCCGTATCCAATACGGCAAGCGAGACATTACGATCCCGATGTCGCTCCAGGTCAAATGGGCGGGAGACACGCCCGTAATCACGCTGACCGACCTGACGATTCCCGGCCTGGGGATGTTTACGTCTCGCGTCTTGATTTATGGCGATCGCTACGCAGGCACCTGGCAACATGGCAAAACAGGGGGGCATCTCTGGGGCCGCATCGAAAAGATCGAAAAGCCCGCTACTGAGGAAGGGCCCGACGGAAAGGCCGAGAAAAAGAAGGACTAGCCTCGCCGGCCGGTCCTTCGGTTGCGGGAGTCGATTCATCAAGCCGGGCGATTCGTCGGACGTGCCGGGAGCGCGCCGTCCTGCCCTTTAGATTGGGAATTTACCGTGAAACGATCCTTTCTGTGGTGCGTGTTGATGCTGAATTCGATTTCCCCGCTGGCGGCCCAGGAGGCCGCCGTGCCCCATGTCATCCTCGGAATTCACGGGGGCGCCGGCGTCCCAAAAAACGAAATGAAACCCGAGCTCGAGAAGCACCTGCGGGCGGGGCTCGAGCAGGCGCTGAAGGAAGGTTATGCCGCGCTCAAGAAACCGGGAGCGACGAGCCTGGACGGCGTCGAAACGGCCATTCGCGTGCTGGAAGACGACCCGTGGTTCAATGCGGGCCGCGGCGCGGTATTCACTCACGACGGCCGCAACGAACTGGACGCATCGATCATGGAAGGCCGACTGAAAAAGGCCGGCGCCGTGGCCGGCGTGACGAACATCAAAAACCCGATCGCCGCCGCGCGGGCCGTGATGGAAAAGACGAAGCACGTGATGCTCATCAGCAAGGGGGCCGAGGTCTTCGCGAAGGACGCGGGACTGGAAATCGTCGATCCCTCATACTTCCGCACCGAGCAGCGCTGGCAGCAATTGCAGGAACAGTTGCGCGAAGAGCGCGAGGCGCTGGAGACGAAAAAGAAGGCAGGAGCCGCATTGCCGCCGCTCGCCCGCCCTTACGAATTGAGCACGGTCGGCGCCGTCGCCGTCGACGAAGCCGGTAATCTGGCCGCCGGGACTTCGACCGGGGGCATGTCGAACAAGCAATACGGCCGCGTCGGCGACTCGCCGATCATCGGCGCGGGGACGTATGCCGACAATCGCTCGTGCGCCGTTTCCTGCACCGGACACGGTGAGTTCTTCATCCGGTATTCCGTGTCGCACGACATCGCCGTGCTGATGGAATACAAGGGGCTGTCGGTGCAAGAGGCGGCGGATGAAGTCATTCGCCGCAAGCTTAGAACAGCCGGCGGCGAAGGGGCGGCGATCGCCCTCGACGCGAAAGGCAACTTCGCCATGTCGCACAATACCGAAGGACTGTACCGCGGCTACGTCACTTCCGACGGCAAGATGACGGTGATGCTGTACGAAAAGTAGTCGCCCCGGCGAGCCAGCGACGTCAGTTTCTCGGGTGCGCCTCGCGGCTATATGGGTTGCGACTATTGAGCGCACTCCTAAACGGATTTTGCGATCCAGTTGGCGACGTCTTTCGCGGAGTACGTGATGATCATGTCGGCGCCGGCGCGTTTGATCGACGTCAGGATTTCGAGCGTCGTGCGCTGTTCGTCGAGCCAGCCGTTCGCGGCGGCGGCTTTCACCATCGAGTATTCGCCGCTCACGTTGTAGGCGCACAGTGGCACTTCCGGATGCGCCGCCTTTACCCGGCAGATTACGTCGAGGTACGAGAGCGCGGGCTTCACCATAATGAGATCGGCCCCTTCCGCCAGATCGAGCGCTACCTCGCGCAGCGCTTCGCGGGCATTGGCAGGGTCCATCTGGTAGCTGCGGCGGTCGCCGAATTGCGGCGTACTTTCGGCCGCTTCGCGGAACGGCCCGTAGAAGGCCGAGGCGTATTTGGCCGCGTAACTGAGGATCGGCAGGTAGTCGAAACTTCCCGCATCGAGCCCCCGGCGGATCGCCGCCACCATGCCGTCCATCATGCCGCTGGGGGCGATCACGTCGGCCCCCGCCTTGGCGTGACTGACCGCCTGTTGGGTGAGCAGTTCGAGGGTGGCGTCGTTATCGACGTCGCTGTGGCCGCCGCGATCGACCAGGACGCCGCAATGCCCATGATCGGTGTATTCACAAAAACACAAATCGGTGATTACGAGCAGATCGGGGGCCGCCAGCTTGATTTTGCGGATGGCCTGCTGCACGACGCCGTCGTCGCGCGAGGCCGCCGAGCCGGTCATGTCTTTCCACGGCGGAATTCCGAACAGGATCACGCCGGGAATTCCCAGGTCGGCGATCGTTTTGACTTCTTCGGCCACCAGATCGACGGAAATCTGATCGTGTCCCGGCATCGAACCGATCGGCTGCCGGGTGTTCGTGCCGTGGCGGACGAACAGCGGCAGGATGAGGTCGCGCGCCGACAGCTCGGTTTCACGAATCAGCTCGCGCAGCGCCGGGTGCTGCCGCAGGCGGCGCATCCGCACCTGGGGGAACCGAGGACTGAAGTCAGAGGCTTGAGACATTGGCATCGCTTCCCGGAGATTGGCTACTACCCACCTATCGATCGCCATTTTTTGGGCCTAGCCCACTACATAACTAAGCCACTGTCAACAAGACAGTCAAGTGGGTAGCTCCACCATCGGCGGTTTGCTGGCCTCCCACGGACGCACAACCATAGGTATCGCAGTCAGGGAGCCACGAACGACATCGCAGGATACTCTGGTCGAAAATGCCCGCGAGGATGCGAGAAAAAAACAACCCCGCAGGCGAGAACCTGCGGGGTTGGTCGAATCACTGACAACAACCGGCCGATTGCACGATCAACCGATCAGTTCCTTGATGGCCGTGCCGCCGTTGGCGATCTTCATCGGACGGCCGTTCTTGGAAGTGTGCACGGTATCAAGCGGAATTCCCATCGCGTGGGCGACTGTCGCCCAGATGTCGCCGGGGAGATAGGCCTGGCTGACGCAGCTCGTGCCGTCTTTATCGGTCTCGCCGACCGCCTGGCCGCCGCGCAGTCCGCCGCCGCCAACCATCACCGACCAACTCGTGGCCCAGTGGTCGCGGCCCACGTCCTGGTTGATCCGCGGCGTACGGGCGAATTCGCCCATCCACACGATCGTGGTATCTTTGAGCAGGCCGCGCTGCTCGAGGTCGGTCGTGAGGCCGGCAATCGCCTGATCGAGGACCGGCAAGCGCTGGTTCTTGAGGGTGTTGAAGACCTGCGTGTGCAAGTCCCAGCCTCCCAGATCGACTTCGATGAAGGGGACGCCCGCTTCGACGAGCCGGCGGGCCATCAGGCAGCCCATTCCGAACGGGTTGCGAGCTCCCATCCCCATGCGGCCGCCACCGGCGTTCGCACCGGTGCCGCAGTACATCTGCACCGTTTCGGGCTTCTCTTCATTGACCTTGAAGGCTTCCATCTGCTTCGAGGTGAACAGGCTCATGGCCTTCTTGTAGACGTCCTGGTGGTCTTTCGGCAGTTGGCCGCGGTCGGACCGGATGAAGTCGGTCTCGATGGCGTCCAGCATCATCTTGCGCTGCACGAACCGGGCGTCGGACAACTTGTCGCGCGACGACGCATTGCGAATCTCGCCGTTGCTTTCGACCTGGAAGGGAGAGTGCATCATCCCCATGAAGCCGGGGCCCATGCTCGGACCGCCAATCGACACGAACGAGGGGATTTCGAGGTCTTTCCGCTTCGATCCGAGCTCGTAACTGACAACCGAGCCGAACGTCGGATGCACGACCGTGGGGTTCGGAATGTAACCGGTGTGCATGTAATACCGGCCGCGGTTGTGGTCGGCTTCACGGGTGCTCATCGAGCGCACGACCGACAGGTGCTGCATCATCTTGGCCGTTTCCGGCATGTGCTCGGAAATCTGCAAGTCGCCCGAGGTGCTGATCGGCTTGAATTCGCCGCCGTTCTTCGAGCCGGGCTTCAAGTCCCAGATGTCGATCGTCGGCGGCCCGCCGCTCATCCACAGCAGAATGCACGACTTCTGGTTCTTGCGAACTTCAGCGGCGTTCGCCTGCAAGTGATTCAGAAACTGCAACCCCGGAATCGCCATCGTCGTCGTCGCCAGGTGCTGGATGAAATGGCGGCGCGACATTCCCGTGGGGACTTGAACAGACGAATTGAGCATGGGGGGCACCTTGGAAGGAAGGAGACGGCAAACGAGGTTTTTCGGGCGGCTATCAAATCAAGTCGAATCAGACAAATGGCGACGGACGCTTAATGGTTCATGATGAACTCGTTCGAATTCAGGAGGGCCCAGTACAGATCTTGAAACGCCTCGAGCGGCGATGAGGCGCCTTGCAGAATTCGCTGGGCGACTTTGATCTCGCGGGACGACGGTGGCCGCGACAGGGTCGCCAGGTACAAATGCCTGGCCTTTTCGGTCGGATTTCCTTTTTCATTGAGGACGTCGTACAAGGTCGTCCCTTTGGCGTCGCTCAGGGCGCCTTTCATGAGCTCGCCGTTCATCATCATCAGGGCCTGTGGAATCGTACCGTCGAACGACGTCGATTCGTCGTTTTCATCGGTGCCAAACGCCTGCACGAACTGCTGCATCCAGCGCTGCCGGTTGGCTTCGGCTTTTTCCCAACTGCCGCTGCCCGACTTATGGGCGCCCGTGGCGACGATCAGCGAATCGTAAAGCTGCTCGGCCGACATCGACTTCAGATACATGTGACTGAAGATGGCGACGTCACCGCCGGCCGGGTTGTCTTGCTTCGTCTTGGGATTCTTGGGATTCACCCGGCTCGTCAGGTTATACGCCTCGGAATTGCAGATCCAGCGAATCATTTGCCGCAGATCGTATTTGGCCGTCACGAACTCGCGCGACAACCGTTCGAGCAGCGCCGGGTTCGAGGGGGGATTGTGCGGCCCCATGTCGTCGATCGGCTTCGTGAAACCGTAACCGAAGAACTGCCCCCACATGCGGTTCGTCATCGCGTCGGAAAGCTGATTCCGGTCGCCGGTGGTGATCAGGGCCGCCAGCTCTTTGCGGCGGTTGGTGCCCGCTTCGGGATTCACTTCGCTTCCCATGTACTTGGGATAGGCGACTTCCATCAGCCCGTTGCGGCGTTCGAAATAGATCGGGCCGCCAAAATCCATCCGGTTCAGCTGAGCGGCCACGACGTCCATGCGCCCGGTTTTTTCGTTGTATTCGCGGATCGGCTGAGCCCGGTCCTGCTTGAAGAAGCTGTTGAACTCCCAGAACGCGTTCTGCTTCCATTCGTTAAATGGATGGTTATGGCACTGCGTGCATTGCACCTGCAGCCCCAGGAACAGCTTCGAGCTGATGGCCGTCGCCGGCACCGCCCCGTCATTCATGTGCGACAGGAGGAAGTTGGCGGCCCCGTTCTGCTGATTGCTCCCTTCGGCGGTAATCAGATCGGTGACAATGTCGTTCCAGCCCCGGTTCTTGCCGAACGATTCACGCAGAAACTTCTGCAGCGTGTTGCGAATGATTCCCGTGTTGGCCTGCGGCGCTCGCCGGCCGATGAGGTTGTTCGTCCAGATCGTCGTGAAGTTGCGGACGTAACCGGCGTCTTCGTCGAGCAGCTTATCGATCAGCTTCGAACGCTTGGCTTTGTCTTTGTCGGCCGTGAACTTCTGGACCGTCTCGAGATCGGGAATATGCCCCACGATGTCGAGGTGCACGCGGCGGACCCATTCGGAGTCGTCGGCCGGTTCAGACGGGCGAATGCCGTTATCGATCCACCCTTGCCGAATCTGCGCATTGATGAAGCCGATGAGCTCGACATACGAGCCGTTATAACCGGTCGAGAAAACCTGATCCGGAAGCTTGATCGTCGCACTGGAATCGGCGACCTCCTTCGACTCGCCCTCGCCGGATTTCGCTTCCTTCGATGACGCGTCTTTTGACGATCCGGCTTTGGCGACCGCCTTATCTTTACCTTTGTCTTTGGCGCCACCTTCTTTGGCAGCGCCCTCTTTGGCAGCACCGCAGACATCACCTGGCAAGACGGCGAGAACCGCAGCCAAGGCCAGAATCGGCAACCCAAACCAGAGACACTTGAAGTTGGAAGTCGTCAATCTCATCCAAAATCTCCTCCTCATCCGAAAACTCCTCCGAATTGCCGGCGGTTGATTCAGGCAGCGATTTACACGGTAAATCATATCAGTTCCTAATCTGTTGGCCGGTCACTATTCGACAATTTACCAGACAATTTCCCGCGAATCTGCACTAAACTGTATTAAAACGAGACAGGTGCTGCAATTTGCTCCGTTTAGATTTGCAATTCCCTGACTTTTTCGTTGGTTTGAATACATTAAGGCAAACCGTATGCCAGAAATCAGGCGATTTTTATTTTACTTTTGAACCGGCTGCGATCGGTTGGTCTGGCTGCAAGAGCACAACCGACTGCCCATCCGAGGCCGCCAGGAGCATCCCGTTGCTCTCCTCACCGCGGATCAATGCCGGGGCCAGATTATTGACGATCACGATCGACCGACCCACCAGCGAGGCCGGTTCATAATGTCCACGGATCCCGGCGACAATCTGCTTTTCGAGCTCGCCGACCTTGATCTTGAGCAACAACAGTTTATTGGCATTGGGATGCTCTCTGGCTTCCAGCACCTGGGCCACTCGCAAGTCGAGCTGGGCGAACTGGTCGTACGTAACGACGGCCGGTTTCTCCGGCGTGGCAGCGGCATCCGGAGGCGGCGACGCCGCTGGGGAATTCGAAGGTGCAGAACCCGACTCCGGACTGGCAGAAGAACTCACAAGCGACTCCCAAATTTATGGCGATTTTACCGAGACACGGCATCTTAATCTCACTTATTCCATCATACCCATCCCCCGCCCGACAACAAAGGAAACCCTGGCCAGAAAGCCAGGCGAAGAAAGTGCTGCCGGCCTGAGCATTAGGCCGCTGATAGCCGTTTTCCCGATTTTCAACCGACCAACGTTCACGTGCGACACAGACACATCACCTGCGAACGAGTCGTCGGCATTGCATTGCCGATCATCAGCCTCGACAATCGAGCTTGGCAAGCACCGTCCTCCATCGCGTCCAGGTCAGACCTGCTGAGGCTCCCTTGATACCGGACGGCAAGCACTGCCCGAAGTGCCATAAAGACATTGGCTTCTGGCCGTTTCTGGTCGCCATGAGCGCCCAGAGCATCTGGTGCCCTTTTTGCCTCGAGCGCCTCAAAATCACGGAGAATCGCCTCCGTATCACCCTTCTGTCGCTTGTGGCGATCGTTGTCACCGGCGGGCTCGCGTGTCTATTGTCAGGAATGCCTGCGTTTTTAAGCGGGTTGCTGGCCGGCAAGGAGGATTTCGGGGAGGACGAGGCCAGTGCCCATTGGCTCGCGTTCTTGTGTATTTGGCTTGTTTTTCTATCTTCCATTCTGTTCTACATCGCCTGGCATCGACGAAGACGAGCCGATCTGGCTCGTGTTCCTGTCGAGTCGAGCCGTTGGAAGATTCAAGTCCATCGGCTGGTACTCCGATTGCCACACGGTCTCCGCTGGCTGGCCGCCTCCCTGCTGGTCGTTTCGCTGTCGAGCATCATCGTGAGCTGCCTGCCGATCTGCCGCCAGCGGACGTTGATGTGGCGCATGGAACAATCCGGCGCGACGCTCCACGGGGCCCTGCCCGACATCGTTGACGCGACCGCCATTCAGCGATTCCTGGGCATTCCACAAACTGCCTGGGAGACGCATCCCTTCGTGCGCGTCGTCCTCGTGGGACCGCAGATCACCGACTCCAACTTCATGATTATTGCCGATTCCATGCGGCGTCTTGATTGCGAGACCAGCCTCTACATCAAGAATACACAAATCAGCAACGCCGCCCTTTTGCAAATCAGCGACATAGGTTCACTGTGTGAATTGCAATTCGACGACATACCGATCATCGATGCCGGGCTGCCGGGAATTTCAGGATTAGCCAATCTTCGGATTTTGGAATTGAAAAACGTAGACGTAACCGATGCAGGATTGAAACATCTGGCGGGCCTGACGCAGCTCAGATCTCTTTCGTTCGACGGAACGCAGATCACCGGTTCCGGGCTCTCGCACTTGTCTCGTTTGAACAAAGTCCGATCTCTCACGTTGACGAATTGCCCCTTGACCAGCGCGGGTCTCGCCGGACTTGCCGCACTTCCCGGATTAGAGGTTCTCAACATTGACGGCACGCCGGTGACAAACGATGGACTGGCGCGCCTGCGGCCGCTCGTCAAACTTTACTGGTTGAGACTGAGTAATACCGAAATCAGCGACGCCGGAATGAAGGAGATCGGCCAATTGGCTGACGTCACGCGTCTTGACCTTGGCCAAACGCAGGTGACCGATGCCGGTCTGAAATTCATTGCGCGGATGCCTCGCTTGCGACATCTGGCCCTTGACAAGACGCGGGTCACCGACGCCGGAATGAAGGAATTGGTCAACGCCACGACGCTGGTGAGCCTCGGCCTGGAACACACGTCCCTGACCGACAAGGCGGTCGATGAATTCCTCAAGATGCCGAACTTGACAAGCATCGCGATTACCGGCACGAAGCTGACGGAGCGCGGAATCGCCAGGTTGAAGACGGCACGGCCATCTTTGTCGATCAGCAACGAGCGTAACGGAAAAAACTGATTGCGAAAAATCAACGAATTGAATCTCGCGGTTCCGGCAACTCGAGAAACGAAAGCAAATCGACGATTTCGTCGCGTTCGAACGTATTCAGCAGCCCTGCGGCCATGATTCTGTGTGGATTCGTAATACGAACCGTTTTTTTCTTCGCGAGCCGCGAAAATTGTCAGCGTGTGACTCATCGACATACTTTTGCGAGCGCCTTTTTTAGCGTGTTTCGTGTGTTTCGTGTGTTTCGTGGGTCGACTCCGGTTTCGTTTTTGGTTGTGGCCGAAGGCCACGCTGAGTCCATCCGTGGCGCGATTCTTTTCGGTCTCGCCGCCTGGTCGTGCTGGGCCGGCTCCCCAACCTGACCAGCGTGTCGAAAATCTGCCCGGAAATCATGGAATTCGTCTCTCGAAATCGGTAACATTCGGCGAAGGATGCCCCCTCTTCTTTCGTAACGGAGTGCCCCGTCATGACGACCCCGGTCACGAAGACTCTCCCCACCGCCAAACTCACCCTCAAGGATAAACTCTCGCGGCTCACGTTTCTCGAAGCCTGCAAGCTGCTGGGCGGAGAGGGCAAGCAGCTGATCCAGAAAAATGCCGAAACTTGGGACTTCAAGATTTCCGAGCACGTGTTTCTCGGTGAAGACCTGTTCCGGCTGACGATCCCCGGCGAGCGGGTCGCCGGCCAACCCGTGATCGTGACGATCACATTGATGGCTGATGCCAGGCAGCGCCTGCACTGGAACTGCACGAAATGCGAGACGGCGTGCGCCCATGCCGGCGCGGCGTTTTCGCTGATTCTCGAAGAGAAGACGTTGCTCGGGCTGGCGGCCAAACCCAAGCCGCGCGTGCCGGTCGAAAGCCTCGACGAGCAGGCGCTTCTGGACATGGCCCTCGCCGATCGCCGCGAGCGCGCCTCCACCGAAAAAATGAAAGTCGTATCGAGCGATCCCTCCCAGGCGTGGAGCGACTATACCGTCACGAACAGATTGAGCGGCAAGTCGTATCGAGTGGCGCTGCGCGGAACCGAACCGGGGGCCTCGTATTGTTCGTGCCCCGACTTTCGCACGAACACCCTGGGCACCTGCAAGCACGTGCTGCACGTCTTGAAAAAAGTGAAACGCAGCTTCTCTTCGGAGCAGCTTAAAAAGCCCTACCGCCGCCAACGACTAGCCCTGCATCTGCGATATGATGGCGAAGTCACGCTGCGGCTGGCCGTTCCCGATCGACTCGACGACAGTGCAGCCAAGATCATCAAGCCGCTGCGTGATCGGCCGATTGAAGACCTGCACGACCTGATGCAGCGGCTGGCCAAGTTGCAGAAAATCGGCTGCGACGTCGGCGTCTACCCGGATGCCGAGGAGCTCATTCAACAACGGCTGACCCAGGCGCGGATGCTCGATAAAACCGCGGCCATTCGCCGGGACCCCGCCAATCATCCGCTGCGCACGTCTTTATTGAAGATCGCCCTGTTGCCGTATCAACTCGACGGAATTGCCTTCGTCGCCGGGGCAGGCCGCGCCGTGCTCGCCGACGAAATGGGATTGGGCAAGACGATTCAAGGGGTGGGGACGGCCGAGTTTCTGGCGCGCGAGGCCGAGATCAAGAAGGTGCTGGTCGTCTGCCCGGCGTCGCTCAAATCGCAGTGGCGGGCCGAAATTCATCGGTTTTGCGATCGCACGGTGCAACTCGTCGGCGGGACGTCGGCCGGCCGTCTCGCCCAATACGACAACGAATCGTTCTTCACCGTTTGCAATTACGAGCAGGTGCTGCGCGACATTCTGGCGATCGAACAGGTGAAATGGGACTTGATCATTCTGGATGAAGGGCAGCGGATCAAGAATTGGGCCGCCAAAACCAGCAACGTCATCAAGAGCCTCAAATCGCGATTCGCAATGGTCCTGTCGGGAACGCCGCTCGAAAACCGGCTCGATGAGCTGTATTCGGTCGTGCAGTTCGTCGACGGCTGGCGGCTCGGGCCCGGCTTCCGGTTCTTCAACAAGCACCGCGTCGTCGACGAGAAGGGGAAGGTGCTCGGGTACAAAAACCTGGGCGAGCTCCGCGAGGCGCTCAAACCGATTTTGCTTCGCCGTACGCGAGACAGCGTGAAGCTCGACCTTCCTCCGCGAACGGTCGACATCATCCGCATTCCCGCCACTGATGAACAGTTGATGATTCACGCCGGTCACATGCGGACGGTGGCCTCGATCATCGCCAAGAAATTCATCAGCGAGATGGACCTGTTGCGTTTGCAGCAGGCGCTGCTCATGTGCCGGATGGTCGCCGACAGCACTTACCTGTGCAACAAACAGAAGCCCGGCTATTCGACGAAGCTCGAACACCTGGACGAGCTGTTCGAACGGTTGTTCGAAGAAGAAGGACGCAAAGTCGTGCTGTTCTCGGAATGGACGACGATGCTCGACCTGATCGAGAAGCTGCTCAACAAGCGCCAGCTCGGTTTCACGCGACTCGACGGCAGCGTGCCGCAGAAGCAGCGGGAAGACCTGGTCCACCGGTTCAAAACCGATCCCGACTGCAAGCTGTTCCTGACGACCAACGCCGGGTCGACGGGGCTTAATCTGCAGGCGGCCAACACGGTCATCAACGTCGACCTTCCCTGGAACCCGGCCATCCTCGAACAGCGCATCGCCCGCGCGCACCGCATGGGACAGACCCAGCCTGTGCAGGTCTATGTGCTCGTCACCGAGGGGACGATCGAAGAGAACCTGCTGGCGACGCTTGCGGCCAAGAAAGACCTGGCGCTGGCCGCCCTCGACGTCGATTCTGAAGTCGACTCAGTCGACATGGCGAGCGGCATGGACGAGCTCAAGAGCCGGCTCGAAGTCTTGCTGGGCGCGAAACCCGACGCGCCGGTCGACGAGACGGTCAAGCACGACTCCGCCGCGGCGGCTGCCCGCGAATCGATCCCCGAGCATCGCGAACGGGTCGCCGCGGCCGGTGGCGAGCTGCTCGGTGCGGCCTTCAAATTCCTGGGCGAGCTGGTGGCGCAGCAGGCGCCCACCGCTCCTGCTCCCGCAGCGCTCGTCGCCAATTTCCGGCAAGGACTGGGCGCCTGCGTCGAAGACGATCCCACGGGAAAACCGCGGCTGACGATCACCCTCCCCGATCGGTCGGCCCTCGACAATCTCGCGCAAACCCTGGCCCAGCTCCTGGCCGTCAGCAATCCACCGGCCTCGCAAAAGGACGAGGTCGGTTCGTAGCGCTGGTTCGAACGTGCCGAGGGAAGTCCAGGCCTCCGACGCGCCCAATGCACGTCAGGGCCCGGCTGGATTGCTGAATGCGTCGGCGTGCGATGTATCGGCTTGCATCCCGTTCTTGTTGCGGCGACGCACTCAACAGCCCCCTTGGGGCTGAAAGCGCGACTTCGTCGCAGACACCCTCCTCGCGGAACAAATTCTTCCTTCGTCTCTGACCCAGCCATGGCCGGAAATCGACCTACGAATTCTGGTGAGGGACCAAAGAATTAGCCCACGGACGGCTCATGTGTACTACGGAGCCGTCTCGCGAAGCGCCTGCCGAGCTGGTTCGTGTTTGGGATCGAGTCCCAGCGCGGCGCGATACCATTTGCGAGCCAAGTCCGGGCGCGGGAGTTTTTCGCAGAGAACGCCCAGGCGAAAGCGGAGATCGGCGTCTTCGGGGGCGCGCGGCGCCTGTTCGAGCAAATCCGCAATGTCGTAGCGAATCGCCTTGATCCGCTCGACTTCGGCCAGCTCGACTTTTGCCTGGTCAGCCTCGCCTGCCTCGGCCAGCGCTTGGGCGAGTTTGAAATGAGCTTCGAATTCGTCCGGCCGCAGACTCACGGCCTTCCTGAGGCATCTGATCGCCAGTTTCGGCTGCCCGTCGTCGAGCCACAGCGTCCCCCGCAAAACGAGCGCGCGATGATCCTGGTCGTTCTCGGGCAGGGCCTCGATGATTTTGCGGGACTCAGCGCCCCGCCCCAGGCCATAGAGCGCCTCGGCCCGCAGGACGTCGATGTCCGGCGTCGACTCGGCATCGGCCAGCGTCAGCTGCGCATCGGCATAACGATGCAACTTGACCTGCGCCGCAGCCAGCTCGGCCAGCACCTCATTGATTCCCGGATAGTCGCGGCTGCGCCGGAGCGAAAGCTCGTACGCCAGCACGGCCTCCTTGTAATTCTCGGCATCGGCATAGATAAACCCCATCATGCGCTGCGGCCGAGGATCTGCAGGAGCAAGCTCTGCGACGCGCGTCAGATGCTCAATCGCCTGACCGACGGCGCCAATGTCGAAACAGGCGACCGCCAACCAGCGATGTCCGTCGATATTGTCGGGAGAATGCTCAAGGGCCGGCTGTAGCGTGCGGATAGCCATCTGGAATTGATGCAGCTCGCAAAAGGCTTCACCCGCCAGGAACTGTGCCGGCCATTGGGTTTGCGGATCGCGGGCGGCTGCATTCAGCAATTCGAGCGCGCGAACCGGGTCGCCGCCGCGCAGGGCATGGGCGCCCATCAGCAGATTGGCCCGCGGAGATCCCGGACTTCTCGCGTGCAGCTTGCGGGCTGCGCCCTCGAGCGTCTTTAGATCTCCGCGAGCGAGCGCCGTCATGCCGCGCTGATACCACATCTCCGGTTGTCGCAGAAAGAATTGAAATGCGAAAATGCCGATCGCGGCGGCCACAATGGCCGCTGTCCACCCCCAACGCCGGCGCGGTCGCGTAACCACCGTTACGGACGAGTCGGACCTCGCAGAGATTTCGGCGTCGTTCATCGGAAATCAATGCGGTTCAGTTTGCCGCTGGCAGCACCTGGGAAGTTTGCACCGCGGCAGCCTCCGATCGCGGTTCGATGATGATCAGTCTCGTGCCGTCGAACGGTGCATCAAGCGTTTGGATTGTTCCGGACGGCCAGGAGATCGTCAACCGCGTCGCTGCGGTGTCTGCGGGGAACCCCCAATGCAGCATGAGCTCGCTTTGCGACAGGTAACTGGCCCCTCCCAAAACTTGGCGCAATTGCGATCCTGCGGTCGTCTCGAGCACGGCACGGGCGCCAATGGCGTCGCGGTTGCTCAGCGTTCCCACGAGCAAAACCTGCAGTGCCTGACCTCCGTCCTCCGTCACGTTGAAGGCGACAGCGCCAGGCTCGAGCATATTCGACAGCGCCAGGTCGAGTCGTCCGTCTCGATCCAGATCGCCTAGCGCCAGGCCGCGACCGCGATGGGGATTTGAAAAATAGGCGCCTGCGGCATGTGGTGCCGGGTGGAATCGACCTTGTCGCTCGTTGATCAGGAACATGGAAAGCTGGGCGATCTCGCCGGACGGTGGATATTTCGGAAGATGGCCGTTCGAGACGACGACGTCCAGATCGCCGTCGCGATCGAAATCGGCAAATGCGGTTCCCCACCCGACGAAGGCGTCTCCAATGGCCGCCACGCCGGCAGGGCGGCTCACGTAGCGGAACTGCGCCTGCCCCAGATTCCGGTACAAGGCCAGCGTTTCATTCTCGAAGTTCGTCGTCCACAGATCGGGAAGGCCGTCGCCGTCGAAATCGGCCAAGGCAACCCCCATGCTGCCGGTGGCCAAGCCGTTTTCGTCAAAGGCGACGCCCTGCAGCGCTCCTACTTCGGCGAGCCGGCCCGACCCGTCGTTGAGGTACAGAAAATTCTCGGTCGTGTCGTTGGCGACATAAACGTCGACGTCGCCATCCATGTCGATGTCGCCCAGGACGACCCCCAGGCCCTTGCCGCCTGGCTTCAAACCGACCGCAGCCGTGGCATCAGAAAACGTCCCGTCGCCGCGACTCATGAACATCCGGTCGTCGCTGGCCCGATAATGCTTGGGGCCGCAGATCTCGGATTTTTCTTGGCGCCGGCTCTCACAGTCGCGATGCGCCGCGAGCGTCCATTCGACATAGTGGACAAGGTACAGATCGAGCGCGCCGTCGCCATTGAGATCAGCCCAACCCGCCCCC
>DASYAR010000111.1:0-12859 GCA_036501235.1 Planctomycetaceae bacterium | reverse complement strand
ACGGCCGCGTCGGCGCCCGGGGAGTAGTAACCCGGAGCCGTTCCCACTGCGACTGCCGCCAGTGCCGCCCCGAAGTATTTTGAGCCCGTCGACTCCCACGGTTCGAACAAAAAATTGAGCCACTCCCAGGCCCCCGCGTGATCGCCATGAGCCGCCTGGGTCTGCCACAAATTGGCGAACGCTCGCAGGGTAGAGTCGCTCGGTGTCTGCCGACCGTAATACCGGTCGTCGAACGCGAGGACCACCGCGTTCAGAACCGCCTCGGTCCCCCACGATTCCTTCTTCTTCTGATCGTCGAAGTCATACATCAACCGATAACGAGGCGAATCGAGCTCGCCCCAATGCTCGACGCGCAACCGGGTCTGCTCGACAAGCGTCTTCTCCTGCTCGGTCGGCTGGCCCACACCGGCCAGCTTCCGCAGCACGGGCCTGGCCAGGAGGTACGGACCGGCGGTATGGCACGAAACGCAGGAGGTCTTTGTCTCGTCCTGCCCCCGCCCGGCGGACGGGAACGCCAGCCACTCTTTCGCCCGCTCATCCAGGTAATTGGCCGCCAGTCCTTTGTTCCATGGCGGAGCCACGTCATCGGCAAGAACCCGGCTCGCCAGGGAAAGCACGAGCAAGGCCAACAGCATCGCCAATTTGCCAGTTGAGTTAAGGTGCATGATGCAGTCTCCGTTGGTGCGCCAAAACCGCCGACATGCCACTCGCCGCGGCGCTGGATGCAGTCATCATCTGTACCAATAGGCTCACGGTCAATCCACCGCGCGCGATCTTGGACGAGAGTTCAGGAACGACATCCTCGTCGGCCATCCAATGCACTATCGCTGCGGCAATTCGCAGGGAGCACGAGAACATGCTGACGCTAGGGTTGACGCGCCTCGCGGGCTTCACCAAGCTAAAATGGCTCGATCTTGGCGGCACGCACGTTACAGAGTCAGGGGTCTCGCGGCTCAAGCGGGCGTTGCCTGATTTGAATGTGCACTGGTGATACACCTAGCCAACTAAGAATTTTTAACCATTGCGAGGATCAATCATACATCCCCCACAAAAGCGAGGTCGCCATGCGATTCTTGTCTGTCGGTGTGCTTCTCCCGGCGATTTGTCTGTTTGGCGGAGCTGTGGCTGTCGCACAGGGGCCTGCTGCCAATAACGTGCCCCATTGGCAGACTGGCATTGGGATGTTGGGATACGTCCAAGTCAAGGACGAATTGAATCTGACCGGCGATCAGATGGAAAAGATCAAGGCGATCGGAGACGATTTCATTGAAAAACACGTTCGCACTTTCGAGGCTTCCGCTCAAAATGCGGATCCGGAAGGTCGCCGAAAGTACGACCAGCTCAAACGGCGGGAGCAGGAAGCCATTGAGAAAGCGAAGGCGGCCCTGACTCCGGAACAGGCGGCGCGCTTCAGGCAAATGGAGATCTGGGTGAAAGGGCCGGTGGCATTTGCCGAAGCGGACGTTGCCCGGGACTTGAATCTGACCGCGGAGCAGAAGGCGGTGCTCAAGACAATCGGCGCCGAATGCTTGAACGAGGTGGGCGCCCTCGGCAAAAGTCTGCGGTCGGCCGTTCCTGGGCGTATCACCACCGATGAAAAAGCCAAGCGAGCGGAAAAGATCGCTGAGATGGAGACTCAGCGTCAGGCTGTGTGTGCGGCGAAAGAAACCGAATGCCTGGCCGTGCTGACTGACGACCAGAAGGCCCGGTTTCTCAAATTGAGAGGCGCGAAATTCGAGCTCCGCCGGGGACCGCCGCGCGTGCCTTAGGCATCGCCGCCAGTATATAGGCATCGCCGCCAGTATAAACGTCATCGTGAATTGATGGAGCTTTTGTCTGACAACCGCGCGACGTCTATGATCCATGGGCGACAATCCGTTTCGCGGATTTTCCCGACGACAAATAATTCCACGCGACGCAATTTCGAGGAGAGCGAATTCAGTGCAGGCCAGCGGCAGTATGCGTCCGACAGCAGAGCTCGATTTGCGCGAGCGCCTGATCGCCAGCAAGTTGGTGACGGTTGAGCAGGCCGCAGAATGCCTGGCGTCGGCCAGCCAGGATGGCCCGGCAACCGACCAGCGACTGGCCGCAGAAGTCGTGCGCCGGGGATGGGCGACGCGCTGGCAGATTGAACAACTCTTGCGCGGACAGACGACCTTCTTCGTCGATCAGGGGCGCTATTTGCTTCTCAACCTGATCGGCCAGGGAGGCATGGGAGCGGTCTATAAAGCGCGGCATGTGCGGATGGGACGCGACGTGGCGCTCAAGGTGATTGATCCGAAACGAGTCACGGATCAGAGCCTGATCCACCGCTTCAAACGCGAAGTCGAGATCTGTTCCAAGCTGCAGCACGAGCACATCGTGCAGGCGCTGGACGTCGGCGAGTACGCCGGGGCGACATTTCTCGTGCTGGAATTCGTGGAAGGCTCCGACCTGGCATCGCTGGTCAGACGCGATGGCCCCATGCCGGCGGCCGAAGCCGCGGCCATCTGTCTGCAGGCTGCAGCGGGACTGGCGTATTCTCACAGCCAGGGGATCATCCATCGCGACATCAAGCCGCAGAATATTCTGCTGTCGACGGCGGGCGTCGTGAAGATCCTCGATATGGGATTGGCACGCGTTCTCGACGAAGCCGGCGATGATCCGCACACGAGCCTGACGCAGGAAGGCGCCGTGATGGGGACCGTCGATTACATGTCCCCGGAACAGGCCCGCGACACGAAATCGGCCGACGCCCGAAGCGATATCTACTCGCTGGGCGGAACGCTTTTCTATCTGCTCGCGGGGCGCCCGCCGTTCGGCGGCGGTTCGATGATCGAACGGCTCAGCCGCCTGGCGAGTGACACGGTGATGCGCTTGAGCGAAGTCCGCCTGGACTGCCCCGTCGAGTTGGACGTCATCGTGCAGAAAATGCTGGCCAAGCGGGCGGAGGATCGGTTCCAGACGGCCGGCGACGTTGTTCGTGCCCTTCAGCCGTTGGCCGCCGAGTGGATTGCCGGCCGCGCGGCGGTGACGGCGGCAGTGCACAGTGCCGCCGAAACGAGCCGCCTCGAAGCGGCCGCCGTCACGGAATCAGCCGGACTTCCGCTCGCCGCATTCGAAGAGGATTCGCTGGTCTCCCGTCGCCGACGGCAGGCGCGCGGGCGGCGGATACCGTGGGCCCTGGGGGCCGGGCTGCTGGGCCTCGTCGGAATTGCTTGTTGGGGCCTGTTCGGCTCCCGGAACCCGAAACCGGGCAGGGTCGCTTCCACGACCCCGCGCGCGGCGCCGGCGGTGTCGAAACCCGCGCCTCCCCGAGAGGTCCGCCGCGAATTGCCCGGTCACTATGGCGGCGTGGACTTCGTCGCCTGGTCGCCGGACGGAAAACTGCTGGCCACGGGAGGGGCTGATGGAGAAGTCCGGGTCCGAAATCTGGGCGTGGCCGTCGGCGACGGCAACTTCCAGCATACGGTGGCGGTCTATCGCGGTCACCACGCCAGCATCCGCAATGTCGTCTGGTCGCGCAGCGGACGATTGATCGCTTCGGCCGATGACTATGGAGAAGTGCACGTGTGGCGGGTCGACACGGTCGCGCCCCAGGCCGTCATCGTCCGCGCGAAAATGGAGGGGCAGGCTCTACCTTGTGGCCGTTGTGGAATTGCCATCTCTCCCGACGAATCGGAAGTCGCATATGAAGAGAAGGGCAGCATCGTCCGCTACAGCCTCGCGGAGCAGCGCCCGATCTGGAGCGACAACGGAGGGGGACGCCGCCTCTGCTATGCTCCTTCAGGCAAGCTGCTGGCCTCTTCCGCAGGTCCGTGCGTCTGGAATCTGGAAGACGGAAGCGTCGTCTTCGGAAACACTGCCGACCCGCAGGCGGAAGCGCGGGAATTACTCACGCACCCATTTGTGGGGTTCCTGAAAGACGACACATTTGTCGTCGTCGAACGAAATTTGCTCCGCTTGTGGAATTGCGCGCAGGGTCAAATCGTGGGCGAAGTTCAACTTTCGCCCGACGTGCTGCGCTCGAATTATTACCAACGGCCATTCGTCGGGCTCTCACCCGGCGGAGACATCCTGACGGCAGGCACCACGACGGAACTGTTGGAAGTCATGCTGCCGAGTCTCGAAGTCAAACGCCATCCCGGAAAAGTTGCCGACAGCAGCCCAGGCACCGACCGTGTTGACGGCGTTTTAGGCTGCGATTTTAATTTTCGCACGCGGCGCGTCACGGTCAGCAATGGATGGGGACTGTACCAATTCGATTGGGATATGCGACCAGATGTTGTCACGGCGGTCGATCACAGGCTCGTCTGCACTTCAGTCGAGTGGATCGGAACGCGGTATTTACGAACGGAGTCCGACGTTTACGATCTGACGACGGGTGATTTCGGACCAAAATCACTGCTCAATGGGCGGCTCGCGGAGGACGGTATATTCCGATTTATGCAGGATGACCGGGTGTTTGAATCGGACTTGTCCGGCGCCGTGCCAACGAATCGATCGCCGGTGACTCTCGAGGGGGTTGGCGACGACCGGCGCATCTGGGAACACCTGCAGTTGACAAGAGATGGCGGATCGGTGTGGGGGCCCACCGCCGACGTCCGGATTGGCAACGACGGCCTGGAGGAGAGCGGACTTCGATTCTGGGACGCCCAGACAGGTCGACTGCGGAATACGTTCATTTTGCCTGTGATCGCCCCGTGGCACCACATCGCCTTCAGTCTGTCGAGTCGCGACGGACGTCTGGTGATCTTGAATGCTCTCCGGTCGCCCGGCATTTCGATTTGGACTGCGGGCGCGCCGCAGCCCGCCGTGGAACTCCAGCGCGAGCAATACGCGAATCTGGGCGCAGTCGGGCTGAACCGGTCTGCGATTTCGCATGACGGAACCCGACTGGCGCTGGCCGCGTTAATTCCGTACGGAATGGACTACGTGAATATCTACGAAGCGGCCACCGGACGAGAAGTGATGAAGCTGGACACTGGCCTCAATCGACTGCTTGATCCCTACGCCGTGCGGTTCTCCCGCTCGGGGCGCTATCTGCTCGTCACGCGCAAGATCTGGGATGTCTCGACTGTGCCGGCGCAACTCCGATGGGAAGCCGAGCCCGATCACGCAGTGGCGTTCCGCTCCGGGGATTTCTGTCCCGATGAGCGTTATGTCGCGATCGCTCAGGATTCCCAGCTTCAGATCTGGGACTGGCAAAAAAACACGAAGCTCGGGACATTCCTCCTGCTCCCCGCGCATGAGGTGGTCTTTGTCAATCATCGCACGGGACATTTCACCTGGAACCCGGCGGCCAGTCGATTCCTGCAGGCTCGGTCCGACAGGACCGATGGTCAGACCGAATGGATTTCGGTCCGCGATTACGAAAAGCGGTCCGGTTGGAAGAACGACCCGCACCAAGCCGGCCTGGATTTGGAAAAAGACAGCGATTTATCGAGCAAGCCAATCATCGATAAATGAATTTGGACGGCACCTGGGAGTGAACGCAATGGCTGGCAGCACGTCCATCAAGTCGGCAACGGCGAATTCGGCAAAGGGCAAGTCGGCAAAGATCGCCGCGCGGGGAGAGCTCGGCGATTCGAAAGCCGCTGCGATGATCCGTTTCAGTGCGACGCTGTTACGGCCGAAGGCGACCGCAAAGGCCGCTTCGTGGACCTTTCTGACCCTGCCGAGGGCAGCCAGTACGAAACTTCCCTCGCGGAGCCAGGTGTCGGTGGCGGGGACGTTCCACGGCTTGGCCTTTCAAGCCACGCTCGAGCCTGACGGTCAAGGAGGCCACTGGCTCAAAGTGGACCGGACGATGCGCGAAGCGGCGGGCGCGGAGGCGGGCGACGTCGTCACGCTGGAAATCGCGCCAGTGGCGGAAGAGCCGGAACCCAAGGTGCCGGCAGATCTGCGAAAGGCCCTCGCGGCTGCCCCGCCGGGGGCGCGGAAGGTGTGGTCGGACATCACGCCCGTCGCGCGTCGAGATTGGATTCACTGGATCGTCTCCGCGAAGCAGGCAGAAACCCGCGCGCGTCGGATCAGAACGGCCTGCGACCTGCTTATCAAAGGCAAGCGCCGCCCGTGCTGCTTCGATCGGTCGGGGATGTATGCCAAGAGCCTCAGCTGCCCCATCGCAGACGATGTGTCAGAGTGACGCAAGGGTGTGAGCCGGATTTCGGCCGCGGGCCATCGGGTCTGCGCGAGCCAGACGAAAGTGTGGCAGGGTCAGAGCGTCAAACCAAGTTTGACTGTGAGCGCAGCAGAATCGCCTGCTGTTTCAGCAGCGTGAATCACAGTCACATCCAGCGATGGCCCTGACCGCGTGGCACGCGTGCGCCCGCTTGCTCATTGTCCAACGCGCCGGGGCCATCGCTGGGTTTCAGGCTCCGGCGATCAGGTCCTCCACGGCGATGAATTGATTGCTGCAGCGAGACTTTCCCATTCGCGCTCTGACCCCGCCACACACGTCATCATGTCGGCCGTGCGCTCTCGCTTGCGGGACTTGCCCTCTGGCTAACCGCGCGACAAGAGCTCGCGGATCGGTTTGCCGTCGGCCAGAATGGGGATCGGCCGGCCGGAAAAATTGTTAAACGCAATCTGCTCGGCATCAACGCCCAGATGCCGGTAGACCGTCGCCAGAAAGTCCTGGACGCCTACACGGCGATCGACGGCTTGCTCGCCACGGCTGTCCGTGGAACCGATCACCGCCCCCTCGGGAATTCCGCCGCCGCTGAAGAGGAGCGAGGTGGCATTCGGCCAGTGGTCGCGGCCTGGTTGCACGGTGCCCGCCGGGGCGCTGGCTGCTCCTTCACCGGTGCTGGCGACGTACGAGATCTTGGGCGTCCGTCCAAACTCGCCCGTCACGATCAGCAGCACGCGCTTGTCGAGTCCCCGTTCGTGCAGATCCGAGATGAGCGTGGAGACCGCCTGATCGAAGACCGGAGCGCGGTGCTTCATGCCTTCGAAGACGTTGTGATTGACAGCATGGTCGTCCCAGTTTCCGACGCGCCCGCACAGGGCGCCGCTGAACGTGGTCGTTACGAGATCGACGCCCGCTTCGACGAGGCGTCGAGCCATCAGGCATTGCTGTCCCCAGGCATTCCGGCCGTAACGGTCGCGCAATCGCGGATCTTCTTTCTGGATGTCGAAGGCCTGCCGGGTCTTGGAATTCGTCAGGACGTTCCACGCCTGTGATTCGAACGAATCGAGGGCCTGCATGTTTCCCAGCCGATCGGCTTCGCGCCGCAGGCGGTCGAAATCCTTCCGCAGACTGATCCGCTCACCCAGACGCCGCACCTGGACCGCATCGGCAATCCCGATATTCGGGACCTCGAATTTCGGATCGTTGGGATCGCCCGTGACCGTGAATGGTTCATACGAAGGCCCCAGGTACGCCGAGCCCACGTAGGGAATCGGGCTGACGCCCACGTAGTTCGGCAACGAACGGTCGGGATCGGAACGCAGATAATGTGTAATTGAAAACAAGTCGGGATCGTCGGGCTTTTGTTTGAGCTCGCGCACCGGATGCCCTGTGAGCAACTGCTGCGCGCCCTGCTGGTGGCAAAACCCGGTATGCACCATGGACCGCAAGATCGTGAACTTGTCGGCGACTCGGGCATGGCCGGGCAAGAGCTCACAGATCTGCAAGTCGGGAACCTGGGTGGCGATCGGATCGTACGGCCCTTTGTATTCGCTCCCCGACAGCGGTTTGGGATCGTAAGTCTCCAAGTGGCTGGCGCCGCCGATAAGCCAGACGATGATCACGGCCGTCCGCTCGCGCTGCGGCGTCGCGGCCGCCTGCGCGCGAAGTCGAAACAATCCCGGCAGCGACAGGCCGCCCAGGGTCGTCAGCCCGGCGCGCAAGAACTCCCGACGTCGGATCGGACCGGCACAATGCGAAGTCGAGCGCGCGATTGGTGAAGTCATCGCCGCGATTGTAGCCGCAATGGCGTGACGGCGCGAAGTGCACGGCATCTGACGAGTGCCACCATTGCGGCCGGATCGTTTCGGTTGATTTGCAGGATCTTTGTGCCGACAATCGGAGGCCATGTCTTCTTCAATTTCCTGTCAGCGATACAAGGTCATTCCCATGAAGCGCGTGCTCCTTATCTCCATGTTGTTGCTCAGTCCTGCGGCGGCGTTCGCGGACGATGCGAAAAACCTGCTCAAGCCGGTTAACAAGGCCGAGAAGAAATAGTGAATCGAGTGCGCTGCTCGATCGGCTTGTCCATTTGTCTCTTCACCACAATCTCCTTCATCTGTCGCTCCAGGTAGCAGAGGTCGACTTGCAAAGCGTGCCGTACGTCCTGGCGATTGTGACCGGGCTCCATCGCCGGTACATTCGAGTCAACTTCAGAACCACATCCGGACAATTAGCACGGTGTGTGCGATGACTTCCGGCTCACGAGAATACGTCCTCGGTCGTAATGCCGACGCGGCGCGGCGACTAGCGATTCAGGACGCACAATTCGCGCAAGTTTCGGAACGGCTGCTGGATGAAATCCAATTGCGGTCCGACGATCGCGTTATCGAAATTGGCTCTGGCGCCGGAGGCTTCAGTCGCCGCATCCTCAAGCGATTGGGACCGCAGGGCGTCCTCGTTGGCGTCGACTATACTCCCGGTCTACTTGAACAAGCGCGGCAGTATCTCGCCGGAGCGAGTGAGGCCCGTTTCGAGCCGATCGTGGCGGATGTTTCGCACCCGGGACCGTGGCTGGAGGGAGCCGACGTCGTTCTGGGCCGAACCGTTGTTCATCACTTTCCTCTGGCCGAGTCGTGGCTGGGTCGGCTCAAAGCGACCTTGCCAACGGGAACACGTGTCGGCTTTATCGAGCCCGAGTTTCGAGCCCTGCTTGGTCGGTTTGCCGTCCTCGAGGCGTCGGGCCGGACCGAGCTGGCGGTGCTCCGTCACTGGGCGGAAGGGATCAGCCGTTTCTATCAGGCCAGCGGATTGTCGCCTGAGGTGGGGGCCACACTATCCTGGGCGCTCGAAGCTGCTGGATTCCGGAACGTCGTGGTGCACTCGTCCGAATGTCCCACTGACGACACGGTGATCGAAAACCTGCTCCTGTACTACGATGAGATCCGGGACAACTACCTGAAGCTCGGCATCATGACTTCCGCCGAAATCGACGAGCAAAAGCGGCGATTGCGAGCATTGCCTGTCGGCAACCTGCCAGCCGTCTGGGGCGTCTACCGGGTATCGGCGGTGGTCTAGGCGGTTGCGGGAACGCTGTAGCGACGCGCGGCGCCATCCAAGGGGGACCAATTCTATTCGAATCGGCGCCCCGTCCCTGGGTCGCCCGGTCATACGAACTGCGTGATACCGGGGATGGCGACGGGAGGTTCGGGGAGCGAAGCCCAGTCGTAGCGCGGGGGAGTCAGGTCTTCCTTGGAATTCATGGCCATTTCCCAGGTGATCTTCTTGCCCGTGTACGCGGCCATCCGTCCCATGATGGCAATCAGCGTGCTCTTGGCCATGTAGTCGCCGTTGTTGATCGGCGTTCCTTTGCGGATCGACGCAAACAATTCGTCGTGCTCGGTCTGATAGAAATTGCTGTCTTTGCCGGGACGGACCCAGGCGCTTTCGCCACGAATCGCAAACCGCCGCTCGGAGAGATCGGCGATGCCGCGCGTCCCGATCGCCTGCACGCTCATGTCGTTGTAGCAGCCGGGCATCTGCCGGCAATGACTGATGAGCCGGGCGCCGCTCGCATATTCGTAGGCGATTGAAAAGTGGTCGTAAATATGACCGCATTCGGGACCGGTGCGCACCTGTCGACCGCCGCTGCCGACACAGTGCGCAGGATATTCGCCGCGCATCAGCCACGCGCACACGTCCAGGAAATGCACGTGTTGTTCGACGTTGAAGTCGCCGGAGAGCCAAGTATAGTAGTACCAGTTGCGCATCTGCCATTCCATGTCCGACCAATCGGGCTGCCGTTGCTTGGTCCAGATCGGACCGCGGTAATCATTGGCCGCCAACATGCGAATGTCTCCAATTGCTCCGTCATGAATGCGTGCAACCGACTCGCGAAAGCCGTCGGAGTACCGCAGGCACAACCCCGACACGACCGACAATCGCTTTTGCCTGGCCAGCTCGCACGTCGCCAGCACCGAGCGGACTCCCGGCGCGTCGACGGCGACCGGCTTCTCGGCGAACACGTGTTTCCCGGCGGCAACTGCCGCAGCCAGCTGCTGCGGCCGGAAGTGCGGCGGAGTCGCCAGGAGAACGACGTCCACCCCGCTCTCGAGCAACTTCTGAAAGGCGTCGAAGCCGGCGAACCGCCGTTCCGCGGGGACGTCGATCTTCCCCGCGATCTCAGCATCCTTCTGCAGTTCGTCCAGGCTTCGCTGCAGGTGATCCGAAAAGGCATCGGCCATGGCGGTCAGCCGCACGTTCGCATCGGCCCGCAGCGCCTGGCTGGCCGCCCCCGTCCCGCGTCCGCCACAGCCGACCAGCCCGATACGCAACAGATCGTTGCCGGCGGCATGGACAAAGGCCGGCGCGACCAGCGGCAAGGCGGCAGCGCCGCCCACGAGACTGGCCGTCGATTTCAGAAACGATCGCCGTGAAGAAGTCGTCCCTTGTGTCTGATCCATCGCCCGGCTCCGGAGGCTCGAGGAAATTTGGCCCACGAGGCAAGGATGCCAGACCGGACGGAAAAGTTCAAGCGGCTTCCATCACGCACGATGAGTGGTCGGCGCCATAAGAGCGAAGTCATGCCGGCGTGTCATCCTGATGCCGGTGGGATAAACTCACCAGCTCGCGGGGGCTATTTCGCGGGAGGGGGCGTCTCGCGGCGGAGCGTGCCCGCTTCGATCTCTTTGACGACTTCGGCGATCAGCGCCGCGTCTTTGACCGCCAGCAAATGATCGACTCGCTTCTGCGGCACCTTCAGACGCAGCATCGTCTCGCGCGCCTGCGTCCACAGCTTTTCCAGCTTTTTGCCTTCCGAGAGATACAAGTTTGTGACGAGCTCGGCCAGGCGCTGCTCATCCCCGCTCTCGCGGTTGTCGTAGAAACTGCGAATGACTTTTTTCTGGTAGTTGCTGTAGTCGGCCATGCCGGGAATTTATCGCATTGAATGCCGGACGGCAATATGAATCGTCACTTCTTCGCGTGCGTTTCGTCGGCATCGCCGTCTTCGGGCGAGCCCATGAAGCGGAACCAGCGGCGGCGCGAGGCGCTGTCGTCGTCCGCACCACCGCCCTCTGCCCCGCGGCCGCCTTTACCGGACGGGCCGCCGGCTTTCGGTCCCTTTTGGATGACGTCTTGCTGCTGCTTGACCGCGTTGTTCTCGCGCGCCAGTCGCGCCCGTTCCAGTGATAGATCGAGCTCGGCCTGGCGGAACTTGGCCTGCCATTGCGCTTCGAGCTGCGTGATGCAGTCCTTGAGCGCAGCGGGAACGTCAGCCACGGATGCCAGTCCGGGGGGAAGTTGTCCTGCCGTCTTCCAGAGTAACAGGGGTTCTCGCAATTGATCGAGCAGTCGGTCACGTTCACGAATCGCCACGCGGGCGTCGTCGAGCGTCATCTGCTCGAAATCCACCGGTTCGGGCAGATCGGGAACTGTGAGTCCTGCCAGATCGAAGGCCCCTCCGTCGGCAGTCGGGCTCGATTGTCGTACAGATTCAGATTCAGATTCGGATTCGGCGACGGGTGGCGGCGGGGGCTGAACCTCGGCAGGAACCGCTTCTCCCATCAGGGCGGCCTTCTGAGCTTCCCACCAGGCATTGCCCCCGGCTTTGCCGGCTGGCCGCGGCGCTGCCGGCTCGGCGGATTTCGCCGGAGCTGCCGATGTTTCCGCCGGACGCTCGCGCGCCGGTGAGGCGTGCGACCCTCCGGAAGCAACAGGCCCGCGATGGTGACTCGACGTGACCAGCAAATCGCGCAGCTCGGCGATTTGCGTCTCAATCCGCCCCAGTGAGGCCCCCGCCTGAATATTCTCCCAGTTGGTAATGACGCGTTTCAGGTCTTCGAGCGTCGTCTTGTGGTCGTCGACCAGCTCGGGCGGCAGCCCGCCCCCTCCCTGCGGCCGGCGGCCCCCCTTGTCGGCCCCGGTGCGGCGCAGCCGATCGAGCTGCTCGGCGGCCTGCTCGAGGCGCTCCGTCAGCGCTGCGACGAGCTGGTCTTTCTCGCGCAATTGATCGCGGATCAGGTCGACGTCGTCCGCAGGATCAGCGGTCGCCAGCGGATCTTGATCCGCTGACTCATCGACCGCTGAGTCGGCATTCGTCGGCGCAGCGCCATTTCGCGCCATGCTGTTTTGGTCTTCCCGTGAACGTCATTGAAATCCGAAGCGTGAATGCACCGTGTTGCCGTTTTGCATTCGCGCAAAATGTCCCATGAAGGCATATAGTTCACAAAACGCAACAGGTCAAATCGGTACAGACGGCATTCTCGGCACGAATCGACCACCTCTGAGGGATATGCCTGCTCACCGTGCGGCCGGCACCGGATCCGCCGTTTGTGTCACGCCTGCGAGGCCGGCGCCAGGCGCGGCGGCGGACTGGCGAGTGCCGTCATTCAAAGACTTCCGGATTCACGACGTTCTCCGGCCGCCGGCCGGAAAGCACGTCGACGATCTGGCGCGCGACGCGGGTTCGCAATTCAACCAACGACTCGTGCGAAACGAACGCGGCGTGCGGAGTGGTGATGACGCGTTCGTCGCAAAAGAGCGGCAACGCGAGGTCGGGCGGTTCCGGCTCGAACACGTCGAGGGCCGCACCGGCGATCAGGTTTCTCTCGAGCGCCCTCCAGAGGGCGGCATGATCGATCAGGCCGCCGCGGGCCGTGTTAATCAGATAGGCCGAGCGCTTCATCCTTTCGAATTGCGCGAGGCCCAGCAAATGACGTGTCGCCGACACCAGCGGCATGTGCAACG
>DASYAR010000110.1:0-22100 GCA_036501235.1 Planctomycetaceae bacterium | reverse complement strand
ATCTGAAGGACGGGCGCAAATTGCTCCTGCCCGTCGACAAGGTCGACGTCCGTTTCGCGCATCGTGTCTTCCAATGAAATCGAATTCAATACTTGTCTCGAAAGGAATCCGCCCATGCCCCGAAATCGTCTGCTCGCTCTGACGCTCATCGCCACGTCGTTCTTCTGGGTATCGCCGGGCCGGGCCGATGACACGACGCCTGTCGAGAAACCGGCCCAACCCCAGACGAGTGAGAAGCCGGCAGCCGCACCGGCCGGCCAGGGTACGACCAGCGCCGATTTCAACAACGACGGACGTGTCGATCTCTTCGTGACGAGTACCGTGAGCCAAGCGACAGCTCCCTCGCAGCCTCAGCCATTGAGCGAATACTGGATTGGGATCGACGGCGTCCCTCCCGACGACGCGCTCCGTGCACAGCTCGAGCTTCCCGCGGGACAGGGATTGCTGATCAATCAGGTCGTCGAGGCCAGCCCCGCCGCGAAAGCCGGATTGAAGCAGCACGACGTGCTGCTGACGTGTCACGACATGCCCCTCGCTCAGATTTCGGACCTCGCGAAAATCATCGAGGAGAAAAAGGGAACAACGCTCGCCTTGCGGCTGGTGCGCGGCGGCAAGCGAATCATCGTCGAGGCGACCCCCGAGCGACGTCCGGCCAGCCAGACGGGGGAGACTTGCCCCTCGATCTCAAAATCGTCGGACGAAGAATTCGCGCGGCGCGTCTGGCTCGATTTGACAGGTTCCGCCGCCGACCAGGTGGAAATCGAGAATTTTGTCGCCGAAAAGCGAGAGAAGAAGCGCGACTGGCTGGTGAATCGGCTGTTGCGGCGATCGACAATCGCCAACAAGAGTTGTACGGCGTGCCATGCCAATGACGGAGATAGTGGCAAGCTCTACTGGAACCTGACGAGTACCCTCGGTTCCCGTTTGATGTTGAATACCTTGCAGGGGATCGAAGGTCTGGATGTTAACGCCACCCGTTTATGGGGCTTCCCTTACCCGCTCGTTCAATTGCAGGGGCAGGCGCTCAACGTCACCCCACAGCCGCTCGCGGACGACGTCACAGTGACGGTTTCCCGCAAGGGGCAGGAACCGGCCCGCATCAGCGTGCGCAAGGGGGACCGCATCTGGGAATTCGGCGAACAGGACGACCGTGAAAAGCTGCCCGAGGAAGTCCGCGCTCTGATGGCCCCGTTTGCTTCTTCGTTGACCACGGTGCTGAGCCCCTATCTTAATGGTAATCGGCTGACTGCGGATTCGCTCTTGCTCTACGGATTGAATGGAAGCCTGCTCGACGTCGGTCGCGGGCTGAGTTCAACGGTGCTGTTGGCTGCACAGCCGGCTCCGCCGGAACAGCCCAAGCCGGATGTCGATCCGAAGCCCGCCACGCCGGAATCGGCCTTTGACCGTCTCGACAAACAGGTCGAGTCGCTGAGCACTCAGCTGGGCGAGCTCCGCCGCGCCATGCAGGAGCTGCGCCAGTCGATCAAACCGGCGCAGGGAACGAATGGGAAATGATCTTCGGGGCGTCAAATCGTCCTGCCGTCGATCGGGCGATCGCAGCCCGAACGTGAGGAATTCACGTCCCCCGGGATTCGCGCAATCAAGTCGGTAAGCGCGCGTTCAGAAGTGAATCCACGGCCTTGAGCAGTTCGGGCATTTCGAACGGCTTTTTGAGGAAGAGGTCGGCCCCTTTGGCCCGGGCAATTTCTTCCTGGTGCTCGCCTTCGTTGGCCGTCACGACCACGATCCACGGACCGGGCCGGCCGGGGTGGCCGATGTGGTCGAGCACGCCGAATCCGCTGCGGCGGGGCATCATCACGTCGAGCACGATCAGGTCGGGCGACTCGCGCTCGGCCTGGACCAGCGCTTCGGTTCCGTCATGGGCCACGATTACCTCATAGCCGTGCTCTTCGAGCATTGTGCGGGTCGCTTCCAGAAACTGCCGGTCGTCATCAACGACCAGCACGCGCGGACATTTGCGGTCTGACATAGCAGTGTCTTTCGTCAAAGGGGCCTTCCGTCAAGGAGACTGGCGTTAAAGCCAGGCGATCTTCGGCAATACGGCTTTGCGAGAATACGAGAGGCCCGCGCAGATTTCCCGTGCGGTGAGAGCCCGCGTTCCGACCGCCGGAAAAGCCACCGTGATTGTACCTGGAATTGATACGCCAGGGGAACTGTTTGTGCGAGATGTCTCTGGTTTTCCAATTCCCTCGCCCGTCTGCTACACTCACTGTTTTACCAATTTTCCTTCGAACGGAACCACAACTCGTGTCATCAACGGCTGTCATCGGGCTTCAATGGGGCGACGAGGCCAAAGGGAAAATCGTCGATCTGCTCACTGACCGGCACGACGTCGTCGTGCGCTACCAGGGGGGGAACAACGCCGGCCATACCGTCGTCTTCAATGGGCAAACGTACAAGTTGTCGCTGCTGCCCGTCGGTACGCTGCGCCCCACGATCACTTCGGTCATCGCCACGGGGGTCGTGATCAACCCGCAAGCGCTCCTGGGCGAAATCGAACAGCTCAGGTCGCGAAACATTCCTGTCGGCGAGAACCTTCTGATCAGCGACCGCGCGCACGTCATCTTCCCTTATCACATCGCCGAAGAGGCCGTGCTCGAAGACAGCCGCGGCGTCAACGCCATCGGCACCACCCGCCGCGGGATCGGCACCTGCTATCGCGACAAAGCGGGGCGGTCGCACGCCATCCGCGTGGGGGACCTGTATCACACCGAGACGTTCCGATCGCGGCTCAAAGAGATCGTCGATCAGAAGAATACACTGCTGACGGCGCTCTCGCCGGCTTATCAGTCGTTGGACGCCGGAAAAATCGCAGAGGAATATGTCGGTTACGCCCGGTCGCTCGAGATTCACGTCACCGACACGACCAGCTTCCTGCACAAGTCGCTGGCTGCCGGCAAACGCTTGCTGTTCGAAGGGGCCCAGGGGAGCCTGTTGGATCTCGACCACGGCACGTTTCCGTATGTGACCAGCTCCAGCAGCTCGGGGTGTGGGATCCATTCCGGCAGCGGCGTACCCGAACGGCATATCTCGCGGATGATCGGCGTCGTCAAGGCGTACACCACGCGCGTCGGCGGCGGGCCGTTTCCGACCGAGCTCGATAACGAAATCGGCCAGCACATTCGCGACGTGGGGCGCGAGTACGGCACGGTGACGGGGCGGCCGCGGCGGTGCGGCTGGTTCGACGCGGTGGCCGCCGGATACGGCGCGCGAATCAGCGGGGTCGATTGCCTGTCGATCATGCTGCTCGACGTCCTGAGCCAGCTCGATCAGATCAACGTCTGCACGGCGTACGAGATCGACGGCGAGCGGACGACCGACTTTCCATCGCAGGTCGAGAACCTGGCCCGCGCCCGTCCCGTCTATCGAACGCTGCCGGGGTGGAAGCGCGATGTTTCTCAAGTGCGACGGCTGGCCGATTTTCCATCCGAGGCGCGGGCCTATCTCGATTCGCTATCGGAACTGATCGGCAAGCCGGTGGAAATCGTGTCCGTCGGGCCTGACCGCGAACAGACGGTGTTTTGTCGGTAAGAGGTGTTGAATTCTTGCAGGGTGGGCTGTGCCCAACCCTACGACGGACGGACTGGCGGGCACAGCCCACCCCACGGAGGCGCTTGGCAATGCCTCAATTCCAGATCATCCAGCGTCCTACCGTCGCGGGGCGGCTCGCACTGCGATTTATTCTCGTCGCGGTGGGCGTCTATGCGACGGCCGGGGCGCTCGCGTTGTTGCTCACGCGGTTCGTGCCCTTTCGTCCTGTGCCGGGCCAGGTGGTATTTCCCCCGGCATTCTGGTGGACGACAGGACTTCTGGCCTGCGGCAGCGGCTGTTTGCAGCACGCGGTTTCGTGCGTTCGCCGCGAGCGGCAAAGGCCCTTCCGCCGCAGCCTGCTGTGTGCGTTGGGCGCTGGAACGCTGTTCGTGGGCATTCAGAGTTACGGGCTGGCGTGCCTGGCGCGAAATCAGGTGCCCGACGATGCGCAGACCGGCGCCAATGCGTTCATCACGATGCTGGCCGCACTGCACGCCATGCACTTCGCATTGGCGCTGATGTTTCTGGTGTGGGTCATGCTGAATGCGTTGGCGGACCGCTACGATCACGAATATTCGTGGGGCGTCACGGTCTGCGCGTGGTTCTGGCACGGACTTGGCATCGTCTGGGTGCTGATTCTCGTCGTCTTCACCATCACCACCGAGTTGCACGCCGATATGGGAATCCGGGCTCTTCCGCGTCCCACCAGCCAACCTATTGGCGGGACGCCCGATTTGATACATTTCGCGAAGATTGCATCCGACCAGTGCCGCCACGAAGGGGCAGGATGATCCGCATGACGCGATTGCAAAGCCGAATACTTTCCCTGGTGATCATCATCGGTGGCATGTCTGCCGGCGGCTGGCCCATCGCCGGACAGACGACTCCGCCCTCCGTGACCAAGGCGAATGACAAGCAGCCAGCTCTCAAGCCCGGCCAGATCGACCCCGAAAAGAGCCGCGTTTATATTCACGTCAGCAAAAAAAGATTGGGGCATGACCACGCCATCGAGGGCCGGATCAAATCCGGCTCAATCAATCTCAAGACCGACAAAAGCACAGCCAAAGAAGCCGGGCTGATCGAGTTCGATCTCGGCAGTTTTTCCGCCGACACCGACGCCGCTCGCAAGTACGTCGAGCTCAAAGGCGCTATCGCCGAAGCGACGCGCGAGCAAGTCACGGAAACGATGCTGGGAAGCGACGTTCTCGACGTCGAGCAGTTCCCACGTGCGACCTTCAAGATCAAATCGGCGGAATTACGATCTGCAAAGAACGGCGATCCTGTCTATACCTTACAGGGAGATTTCACGCTGCATGGAAAGACCCGCCCCCTCTCGCTCTCCACCCAGTCCGAGCTTCAGGATGGCAAAGTGCGGCGGCTGCGCGGCGACTTCACGATTCTGCAATCTGATTTCGGGATCACACCCTACAAAGCCGCGCTCGGCACGGTCGGCGTGGCGGATGAACTGAAAATCTGGGGCGACATCTGGATCGTCGTGGAAGATCCCGCCGGCAAGAAAGAACGTAAGTAGGTCCACCTTCGAGTCGCAGTGATTCGTCATTCGAGTCTCGGATTTCATCAGTCATTGAGATTTTGTCATTAGGATTTTCCCCATGATCTCCTGCCCGACCGTCTCGAAGCCCGATATTCGCTTTCATTACGATCTGACGACGGTCTTCTACCGGTTGTTGTGGGGTCGGCACATTCACCACGGACTCTGGGACGCACCGTTCGTAGCATCGAATTCAGACGGTCGCATTCTGGACGAGACGAATGGCGGTCGTCCCTCCGTGCCGGTCTCTGCCATCATTGCCGCGCAGCAACTTACCGAAACACTCGCGCGCGAAGCGCGAATCGGGCGGAACGAAGCGGTTCTCGACGTCGGTTGCGGCATGGGAGGCTCATCAATTCATCTGGCGCGGTCGTTGGGATGCCACGTCACGGGCGTCACGCTCAGCCCTTTCCAACGCTTATGGGCGAAAACCGCCGCACGCTGGCATGGCGTCGGCCAATCAGTCAGTTTTCGCTGTGCGGACGCCGAGCAGGTGGCCTTCGACGATGCGTCGTTCGACGTCGTCTGGAGCGTCGAATGCACCGAACACCTGTTCGACAAAGGGGCATTTTTCCGCAGAGCGGCCCGTTGGCTCAAACCCGGCGGACGCCTGGCAATCTGCGCCTGGCTCGCCGGTGATCACCCGCTCGACGAAGGAGCCACGCGGCAGGTTTACGACGTCTGCGAGGGATTTTTGTGTCCGTCGCTGGGGACGCGCGATGATTACGCCGGCTGGTTTGCCGATGCCGGCCTCACGCTCGAGCACGATTACGACTGGACGGCGCGCGTCACGCGTACCTGGGAGCTGTGTGACGAGCGCGTCCGCCGCTCGGGAGTTCGCTGGCTCGCACGGATCATCGATCGGAACACGGTGACGTTCCTCGACCGTTTCCAGACGATTCTCAAAGCCTATCAGACCGGCGCCATGAAATACGGGTGTTTCATCGCGACGCGCAAAGAGCCACCGAACTGACCATGCCGCGAATCCTCGGAATCCTGCTGGGGGCCGCCGTTCACGCCGTATTTGGTGTGATGGTCTGGTATTTATATTGGTTCCTCAAAGGAGGGCAGATCGGAGCCGACGCCGAAGGGCTGTGGCTGGATGCGGGGCTGGCGCTGCAATTCGTCGTCGTGCACAGCCTGTTGCTCTATCCGGCAGTTCGCGAGCGGCTTATGGAGTGGATTACCGCACCCTTCTACGGATTATTCTACTGCGTGGCGACCACGGTCGGCCTGACGCTGGCCATGGCGTTCTGGCGGACGAATTCGGTCGTGCTGTGGCGTTTCGACGGTGCACTCGAAATCCTCATCGATGCGGGGTTCTTCGGCTCGTGGATCCTGCTGTTCTACAGCTTCTTTCTGAATGGCATCGGATACCAGACCGGTTGGACGCCGTGGTGGCATTGGCTTCGCGGCCGGCCCATCCCGCCGCGCCCTTTTAATCCTCGCGGCATTTTTCGCGTCATGCGGCATCCGGCATACTTGAGCTTTCTGGGACTGGTATGGTTCACTCCCGTGATGACGGCCGACCGTGCCGTGCTGACTGCCGTCTGGACGGTCTATGTTTTCATCGGCAGCTATCTCAAAGATCGCCGACTGCTGTACTACGTCGGCGCGCCGTACCGCCGCTACATGGCGGATGTCCCGGGATATCCGGGAGTGCTGTTCGGTCCGCTGGGAAGAACAGCGGCCATTGCGCAGGAAGCGTTGACGTGAGTCGTTGGATTTGGACGTCAGCCCGGCGACGTGGAAGTCGTTCGGATCGGCCCGTTCACACTACGGATAATCGGCCCCGCCAGTGAGGGGGCCAGTGAAACGGCCCCCAACAGCGCGCGGACGGCCCAGGGATGCCGCAACGCCAGAGCCAGCATGCGGCACCAGCGCTGGCGACGCGTCACCAACCGACGGAGCGTTGCCTGCCATTCCCGTTCGATGCGGCGATCCCACTCGAACGCACCGCGCGGAACAAGCGGCGCAACTGCCGCCGCGGCCGCCATGGCCCACGCCATCCCTTCTCCGGTGAAGGGCTCGACGTATCCGGCAGCGTCTCCCAACAGCAGGACACGCCGGCCGGCGACGCGTGCCGAGCTTCGCGTGAGCGCGACGGTGCCGTGCCAATCGGCCTCGGCCAGCGCTGCGATCGGCGGAAATCCTGCTTCCGCCAGAACCGACTGCACCGCCGGTGCAGCGCCGCCGGTCGATTTGACGAATTCGGGTGCGAGCGCCCCGGCGATATTGAGCTGCCCCTCTTCGATCTGCACAAGGCCGACATAACCATACCGTCCGACCGCCATGAAGATCGTCCCGGCGCCATATTCGGCGGGGTACTCCGCCAATTGGCCGCCCACTCCAATGCGTGCATCGCCGGCTACCCGGCTTGAGAATTCGGGATGATTCCGCAGGCTCGCATGCCCGAGACCGTCCGCCGCCAGTACGACCCGGGCCCGCGCCGGCACCCCGGACGTCCCCGCGCGGCGGAGTGAGACGATTCGGCACTCGGCGCGATCGCTGCCGCAAGCCTCGCCCACTTGCGCCGTCGTCTCGGGAAGGAAGTCGGCCCCGGCCCCAATTGCCGCTTCGACAAGCGCCGCATCGAATCTGGCTCGCGAGACGGCCATCCCGGCAGGCAGCGAGAGCTGCGCCTCGCGCCCCAAGCTGCGGACCCGGAACTGCTCGACGCGCACGCCACCGAGAGCTGCGGGGACCTCTCCCAGCCCCAGTTCCGTCAATATCGCCAGCGCTCGGCTGTTGAGGCACGCTCCGCAGACTTTGGCCCGTGGAAAAGCCTTGGCATCGACGAGCAGCACCCGTCCCCCGGCTTGCGCCGCTTGCCGTGCCGCCACCGCGCCGGCCGGCCCGGCCCCAATCACGACGACGTCCCATACGTCGTTGCCCGCGGTATCGACAGACAGCGTCGGGGCGATCACTGCGGTTTCCTCCAGACGAGCAGGAATCGTTCCGGAAAATACCGCGAGAAGCGTGCACCCGATAAACCGGCCCGCTCGGCCAGTTCCTGCGCTTCGGCGACGGTGAAGGCCGCGGCGACCGACAGCGGGCCGTCCACGTGCACGATCGGCGAGCGCGTGAGCACCCGGCAGGCGATCCACGTCATCGCATAGGCGAAGCGATTCCGCCGCAAATCGCTGGCCACGACCATCCGGCCGGCCGCCGCCCCCATCGACCGCAACATCGTCTGGGCGTCATTGTTTTCCAGGTGATGCAGAAACAGCGAACAGGTGACGACGTCGTAACCTTCCGGCAAAGGCCGGTGCAGCGCGTCATGCTGAAAAAACTCGACGTTCTTGAGGCCGGCCAGATGCGCCAGATGACGCGCATGTTCGACGGCGACCGGATTGATATCACAGCCGTCGACCTGCACCACAGTACCGGCCCGTGCCGCACGTCGCGCCAGGCCAACCACCACGTCTCCGCCACCGCAGGCCACGTCAAGAATTCTGACAGGTCGCCCTCCCGGCGATTCACCAGCGAGTTTTCGAATCGGTTTCCAGATCATGGCGCTCGTGCGGCTGATCCAATTGATTCGCGACAGGCTCTGCAAAGCGTATCCGTGCTGGCGCTCGTCGAGCCCCGGTTGGTCCATTAACTCCGGCTGACGGTTTCGTGTTCCGAGTGTGGCAAACATAGCCGGCATTTGCAGCGTCGGTGTCATTTGTATTTGGTCAATTGCGCCCGATGCCCGGCAACTTGTCAAGGAGGTGAGCAAATGAAAGATCGCTCACGTCAGCGAGCCGTTCGTGACGTGCGATTCTGCTCGATCTAGTCTATAGTGAACGATCAAAGTTGTCTGATTCACCCGGATCAAATATGACCGACGAACAACCCCCACTGAATGACGGACCTGGCGGATCATCGGGAGATTCTGCGAGCGCGTTTGACGAAGCCCCGCGCACAGGCCCGGGGATTGGGGACGTCCTGGTGTGGGGCATGCTGGGATGCGGCGCGCTGGTGATGCTGACGTGCGGAATCGGTGGCATCGGCGGCGTGGCGTGGCTCATGACGAGAGCCACGCCACCGGCCGCTTCACGGACCGTGCCGGTTGTCGTCGAGGTCGACAAGCCCGCCAAGGATGTCGAAACCGAAGAGGAACTGCCGTCGGGATCGCTCCCTGAGCGGCCGCTGCAATTGCTCGCACCGCTCCCTCCGGCTTCGAATATCGGACAGACCGATCTGACGAAATTGGATCCACGCGTCTTGCGGGCGACTGCCCACCAATTCTACGAGAAAGGACAGTATCGGCTGGCGCTGCAGTTTCAGTACCAGAGCGTCGTCAAGGAACAGGTTGGACAATACGACCTGGCCTGTTATTACGCACGCATCGGAGATGTGCCGGGGGCGCTCTATTGGTTGCAGGATGCAGCGCGGGAAGATGGCGTCGACGTCGATCATTCCTCTCAAGATATCGACCTGGTCGAAGTGAGAAAGGATCCGCGCTGGCCGAAACTTCGCGCCTACCTGCGGGCTTGCCAGCGATACTGGGAATCTTCGGGCTATTCGGAAACGTCGCTCGTGCTTCCGCAGAATGCTGCGTCCGAAACGCCAATGCGCGTCTTCATCGGGCTTCACGGATTCGGTCACAATGCTCAGGAATTCGTCGGTGCCGAGCGCTATCAGGCGCTGGCCGATCAACTCGGCGCGGCGTTTTTGGGAGTCTCGGGCACGCGCTGCCGTGGCAAGCATACGTTCGTGTGGTCCGAGGATCCGGCACAAGACCTGGCGCGAATCGACGCTGCCTTGAAAGAGGTCGCAGAGCGACTGACTCCGGCAGAAGGGCAACTCGTGTTGTTCGGCTTTTCACAAGGGGGCATGGTCTCGGCAGAGCTCGCCGGCCGCCACCCGCAGCGTTTTGCGGGAGCGATTCTGCTCTCGCCCGGGTCCGTGTCCAACCTCCCCGATTTTCAACTTGCACCACAGGACGAAAATCGACGGCAAGGACTGGTCGCGGTCTGCGGAGCCGGGGAACATCCCTCGACCGTCAATCGGACGAAACGATATGCGGTCCTCTACGAAAATCAAGGACGGCGGGTTTATCTGAAACTCTATCCCGGCATGAACCAGCATACGTTGCCTCCCGACTTTTCCGAGAAATTCCCGATCTGGTGCAAGTTCGTCCTCGATCCCGCCGCCCGGACGCCTGAATAGCGCCGCCGGCCGTTCGACGATCTGGTGGATTGAGATTTGAGGTCTTAAGCCGCGCCATGTCCCGCGCTGTCTACGGATCGGAATTCGTTTCTGCATACCCTTCGTCGTGAATAATGCGGGTCATGCGCGGCGGCTCAATGCGACGACGAGTTTACGCCGCATCTGCCCACAGCACGGCAACTTACGTCGATCGTATCGTTCCAGCCCCAGGTTACCGGCGCGATCCGAGCCAGGGCCACTTCCCGCAGAGAAATCCGACACAAGTGATTTCTGGCAATCGCCTTGAGTTGCATGTGCATCGTCAAGATCTCATTTCACAAACAGGCCAGTTTGAGCGTCGTCAGGCAGGTTTTGAGACGCGTCAGGCAGGTTTTGAGACGGGTCAAGCACGATTCGAGACGAGCTCGATCGCATTTGCATCTCATTTGCCAGGGACACGAGAGAACAACTCGGTCCGCTGAACGATTCGGCCCCCGCTCCCGCCACCCGTCCGGCTGCCCACGATTCCTGCAGCCCGATCAACTGTCATTATATACGTTGTGCGGCGGAAAATAAGGCATTTCAAAACGGATCGAACACAGGGGTACAACTGTTGAATGGGAGTGGCCCCCAAAAACGCCGACGCTGGCCGCGTCGCCCACGTGGACGATGCTGCCAGCATCGTCGGCGTTAGTTCAAAGGCTTACTCCCATTTAACGGATGAACCCGGAATCGAGAGCAGCACTGCGTAAGGCTTGACAATCACTGCGCACTGTGTACTATGTCATATAGTACACATAACCATATTGATCCAGTGGCCCAATTTTGTGGCAGCAATGGCCTTCGACCTCAATATCTCCACCGGCAGCAGCGTGCCCATCTTTCGCCAGATCGTCGATCAGGTGCGCTGCGCCGCAGCCCACGGCAGCCTGGCCGTCGGGGATCGCCTGCCCAGCGTGCGCGCACTCGCCGAGCGACTCGTCGTCAATCACAACACCGTGGCCAAGGCCTATAACGATTTGATTCGCGACGGAGTCATCGAATCGCGTCATGGGCTGGGGGTGTTCGTCGCCAAGCGGCGATCGATTTTTACCAAGGCCGAACGCACCCGGCGTCTCGACGCGGCCCTCGACGCGTTTCTCAGCGAGGCACTGGTTCTCGAATTCAGCAACGAAGAAATCCAGCTCGCGCTGGAACGAAAACTACAAGCCGCCTTGCCCTCCGGAGCCGCCAGCCATGACTGACTTCGTCATTCGCTCCCAGAACCTGACGCGGTACTTTGGGCGAAAATGCGCCGTCGATCAAGTGACTCTGTCTGTGCCGAGGGGCAGCGTTTTTGCCGTCCTGGGCCGCAACGGTTCAGGCAAGACGACGTTGATTCGGATGTTGCTGGGGCTTCTGTCGCCGTCACGGGGAACGGGCGAGGTGCTCGGCTGCAGCAGTGCCGCGCTGACCGCCGCGGTGCGGAGCCGAATCGGTTACATGACCGAGAGCCATTTTGTGTACGGCTGGATGCGCGTCCGCGAGTGCGCCGCCTTTCAAGCGGGTTGCTTCCCGCGCTGGAACGCCAAGGTGTTCAATTCGGTCGTCGATTACTTTGGCCTGGATGCCGAGGCGAAAGCCAAGAACCTGTCTCGCGGCGAACGGGCGGGGCTCTCGCTGGCGCTCATGCTGGCGCCCGAACCGGAATTGCTGGTTCTCGATGATCCGGCGCTGGGGCTCGACCCCGTCGCCCGGCGTGCGCTGGTCGAAGCCATGCTGGCCGTCACGGCCGACAAAGACCGCACGATTCTGTTCAGCTCGCATTTGCTCGACGACGTCGAGCGCGTGGCCGACCATGTGGCGATTCTCGATCGCAGCGCACTCCGCGTGCATTGCGCAGTCGACGATTTTCGCGATCGGATCGGCCGGTGGATCTTGACGTATGCCGACCATCCACCCGTTCTGCCGCCGATCCGCGGCTTGATCTACACGAGCGTCATCGACCAGGCGCTGCACGTCACGATCGCCAATCCGGACGAACGAACCCAGGCCGAGCTGGAGGCCACGGGCGCCGCGACCGTCAGCCGCACCCAATTAAGTCTCGACCAGGCCGTCATCGACTATCTGAGCGACCGCCGTCAGCGGACGTCATTGCTGACGGCTGTGGCACAAGAACCGACACTCGCTTAACCGCGCCCCGGAACCCAAATCATGAAATCCTTGTTTTGGAAAGAACTGCGACAGCTCGCTCCGTGGGGCGCGCTGCTGTTCGCCGCGATGTCGGCGCTCATGGCGGGCAGCTTGTATTCGGAATCCGAAAAATACTACTACAGCCTCTACAGTCAAGCATGGTTTCAGGTGTGGCTGGTGATTGTGTTCGGCGCTCCGTGCACGGCGTTCGTCATTGGAGTGCTGCAGACCGTTCTGGAAGTCCGCCGGGACCAATGGGCCTTTCTGCTTCATCGGGGATTGTCTCCGACGCAGATCTTTCTGACAAAGGCCGGGGCGGGGTTGGCGGTCTATACGGCCGCCACGCTGGTCCCCACGTCAATTGGATTCACCTGGTGTGCCTGGGGCGGCATCGAGCGCAATCCTCTGTCGTGGTATCACGCCTTGCCGCTTCTGGCCAGCTTTCTGGCGTCGATGGCATTCTATTTTGCCGCGATTTTGGCAGTCGTGTGGAAAGGCCCCTGGTATCTCAGCCGCCTGCTGCCGCTCGTCGCACCGGTCCTGATGGTCGTTGGCGCGGTTGCGTATGCGTCCGACGTCACCGAATATGTGCCGGCGCGAATATTCGCGGCGATCATTCTCGCCGTGGGAGTGCTCGGCGTCGCAACCTGGGGGGTATTCGTGCGTTCCGGCGAGGCAGAGGGTCGATCGCGGGCGGCGAATATCTGTCTGGGAATCCCGGTATTCGTCGCCATGTTCGGAGGTTGTCTGTGCCTGTTCGCTGTCGCCGCCGCGGCGTATGAATTGCTCGCCGCCCGCTGGCACTTGCATCAGCCCTGGTACGCCCGTCCGTACACCGGCGTCACGGTCGATCGCGATGGGCACATTCTGCAGGTTACGACCGTTCCGATTCGCGACAGCCGCCGTGGGGCGCGGCAGTTCCAAAGAATTGACGACCTTGATGAACCGCAATCAACCCGTTATGCGCCGCTCGTGGGGCAGGAAATGTCAACGACAAACTCCGTGCCGGCCTGGGATCCGTTGCCAATGGCGCACGTTCGAGAAAGCTCTCAGCCGTTCGCGTTCTTGAAACGATCGGGATCGCCTCCCCGGATTCTCGAGCAGATCGGGGGCCGGGCGATGATGCAGAAGAGCAGCCTGACCTGGGTCTATTCCTCAGCCGACGGTTGGATCTACGGCTATCTGCAGGAATATGAGACGCGTGACGACGGCCGGATGCGTCCCATCCCTCCCCGGCTGGTCGAGGTTGTCGGTCCCGATGGATTCGTCTCCGCATCGCAGCGTCCGCCGCGCCGTTTCGGCAAGCTGCTCGCGAATACGGGCTATCGCCATGACCGTCTGGCCTACGATGCCTGGCCTGAGCTTTCTAGAGTTTCCGGCGTCGCGGCGCGTTACTGTCTGTTGTTCGAAGACGGCTTGTTCGTGATCGACGCCCCCGCACACGCCGTGCGCCGTCTGCTCGTCCCTCCGGCGGGCCGTAAGATTCGCTGTTTGACAAAACTGGGTGACGCGGTCGCGGTCGTTTACGATGATTCCATTTCCGTTCACACGGCAATGCCGATCATCATCGGAACTCGCCAGGATCGGGAAACGGCAACAACTGTCGACGAATCGATCGACGTTCCCGGCGACTTGCAATACTCGTTTCCGATCCCGCCTGAAGTCGCCCAGTTCGGCAGTTTTTCATTTGGCCGCGTGCCAGGTCGCGATGCCATGATGTTCCAGATCGGGCCGGATCTCTCGACTTTCAATTCGAACCGATTCATTGAGACGCGCCTCGATGGGACGATCGTGCGCAGCCGGGATGTGCTTAATCCCGGCATCCCGACGGAGGAGGCCCCTCCCATCTTGTCCGCGATGGCAATCTTTGCGCCTCCTGCCCCCGTGCTGGCCACGGCGGCATTCGACGAATTTCGGCAAGTCGTACGGGGAACCGCTCCCGGCGCCTGCGCTCGCCTGTTCAGACGGATGCCGACGCAGATGTCGCTTGTGGCGGCCATCTTGATCGGATCAGCGCTATTTTGCGGCTGGTCGGCCGGACGTACTGCACGGCGATACGGCTTTGATGTTCGAACGCGCCGGGCCTGGCAGTGGACCGCGGCGGCGCTGGGCCCGGCGGCATTGCTGACGTTGTGGTTTCTGCGCGACTGGCCGGCGCTCGAAAAGTGCCTGGCCTGTTCGAACCGCCGCCCCGTCGATCGCGAGCTCTGCCCCCATTGCGGCGCTCCCGCAGCGCCCCCGCGTTCCGACGGGACGGAAATTATCATCAGCGAGCCCGCTCACAAGGTGGCCGCATTGGCGTAATGGATCGTGGATCCATGGCCTCAGGGCAAAAAAGTGCCCGAGAGCAAATACCACTTTGCCCGCGGGTGGTTTGCGCCGGTCTGCACACGCCGACTTTCTCCGTTGAAACCGGACTTATGAACTGAAGTCCACCATCCGAACGGCGTTGCAGCAAACTGCAAAAAATGCTACGTACCGGCCCGCGCACTGATGCGCGCAAATCTCGAGTAAAACAGGGAAGATTCTATGCCCAGGATGGCACGCATCGCCTTATTTTTCTGCTGGACTGCGTCTTGGCTGGCGAGCCCCGCTTCGCTCGCAGCGGAACCCCGGAAAAAGCTGCAGCGCGAGGCCGCGGCGACTGCCGGAGGGTCGTCCGATGCAACATCTGCCGACGCCAAACCGGCCGATTTATCACCCGAAGCAATCCAGAAACGATTGAAGCAGGTCGAAGACGCTCCTGCGCTCGACCCGGTGATCAAAAAGAGCCTGGTCGATACCTACAACGTCGCACTCGACCATGTCAAAACGGCCGGCGAACACGCCGCCAAGGCCGCCGGATATCGCAAGGCGACGGCCGATGCTCCCCAAGAGATGCGGCAACTCAAGGCGAAGCTCGAGACTCCGCGGCTCGACTCGACGCCGCAGATTCCTTCTCAAATGGGCCTGGCGGAAATGCAGGAGGCCCTCGCCGATTCCGAGAACGCCTACGAAAGTCTGCAGAAGCAACTGGGAGAACATCAAAGTGAACCGGCGCGGCGGGCGGAACGGAGGAAAACAATTCCCGAGTTGCAGCGCATTGCGCAAAGGCAAATCGAGGAAATCGAAAAGCAGCACGATCCGGCACAGATCGGCGATCCGCAATCCGACCCGGTGGCCGCCGCAGAGTCCCTGCGGCTGTCGGCCCATCGCCGCGCGCTGGAGCACGAGCTGCGCGTCTACGAAGAAGAACTGCGGCATTATGAAACGACCGGAGACCTGATCGAAGCGCGCCGCGATCATGCGCTGTTGCAGGTCGAGCAGGCGGAGAAAGAGATGAAGGCCTGGAAAACGGCCGTCAACGATCGCCGCCGCCAAGAGGCTGAACGTGAGTCACGAGCGGCGCTCCAGGCGGCCAAACACGCTCCCGCGGCGATCCGCCGACTGGCCGAAGACAACGCGGCGCTGGCCGGTCAGCGGCAAGAACTGGTGGCGCAAATCGAAATCGCCGGCCAGGAACAGGACGCGCTGCAGAACCAGGTCGAAGTTCTCGACGCCTTATTTAAGCGGGTGAAAGAGCGGGTCAAGCGCGTCGGGTTTACCGAATCGATCGGAGCGCTCCTGCGAAAGCAGCGGGAAGCCATTCCCCACATCACCGAACATCAGAAATTCATTGAAGAGCGCAAGGCGGAGATGGCGCGGCTGAACCTGCAACTCGTCGATCTCGAAGACCAGCGCGGCGACCTGGCCGACATCGACGAGCGCGTCGCCGGCATCCTGGCCGAGACGCGTGGCAACCGCAAAAACCGGAAATTGCCGACGGAAGCCGAGATCCGCAAGATTCTCGTGGATTCGCGCGCTTATCTCGACGCGCAGATCAAGGACACGAACACCTATGAAGACCTGCTCCATAAGTTGAACGTCACGGAATCGGAGCTGGTCTCGATCGCGGCCGAGTTTTCTCGATATACCAAAGAGTACATCCTGTGGATCAGGAGCGCGGAACCGCCCGGCACGGGGGACATCAAGCAGTTTCGGAACGCCTCCATCTGGGTCCTGGCGACAAACAACTGGTCGGCGGTCTTCGCGAAACTCAATGACGATCTCCGCGCGCATCCCGTCAATTACCTCGCGATTTTCGCGCTCATCGTGACGCTCGCTTTCTCTCAGCGGCTGTGGCGAAGGTTGCTGCGAAATGCGGGGCGCGATGCCACCGATCATCACGCGACCTCCATTCGCTCGACCGGAATGGCCCTCGTTTCGACGTTGTTGCTGTCGGTTCTCTGGCCCGGCGCCCTGTGGCTGGCGGGCTGGCGACTGGGACACATGGCCGGTCGGACCGAGTTTCTGATCGCTGTCGCGCGGGGGTTCGAAGGAGCCGCATTTTTCCTGGCGACGATCAACTTGACCCGACATCTCTGCCGCAGCTTTGGACTGGGCGAATCGCATTTCGGCTGGCCGGCCGGCAGTCTCAATCTCATCCGCAAAAATATGTGGTGGCAGGCGGCCGTAGGGCTGCCTTTGGTGTTCATTGTCCTGATGACCGAATCTCAGGCGGATGAAACGATCAAGAACACGCTCGGCCGCGTGGCATTTATCGGCCTCCAGGCCTTGCTCCTCCTCAGTGCGCATTCGGTGTGGCATGCGCCGCAGGGATTCGGCCAGAACCTGGCGCTGGCGCGGGCGGCCGGACGGACCGATCCCTGGTGGCTCCGGTTGTGCCGGCTGGCGCAAGTCGCGGCCTTCGCCGCTCCGACGGCCCTGGCGGTGCTCTCGATCGTGGGGTACCACTACACGGCCGTCCAATTGGCGGAGCGCGTGCTGGCGACGATCTGGCTGGTGGGGGGCCTGTTCGTTCTGCACGCCAGCCTGTTGCGATGGCTGCTGCTGGCGTATCGCGACCTGTCGATGAAGCGCACCAGGGAACAACGGACCGCCGAGGTCGCCGTAAAATCTCCCCCCGAGTCTCACTCGGACGTCGCCGGCGGCGAGCCGACGGTGAAGCTGGCGGACATCAATCTGCAAACCCATAAGCTGCTGGGGCTGATCGTGTGCTGTGCGTTTCTGCTGGCCAGTTCGGTGATCTGGGTCGAAGTCCTGCCGGCCCTGGAAATCCTCGACACGGTTCAGTTGTTGCCGCATCCCTTCACGATTTTCGATCCGTCGGCCAAGCGCGACCTCACGCAGTACTATCTCACCCTGAGCCAATTGCTGGCTGCCGTCCTGGCCGGATTGGCCACGGCCGCGGCGGCCCGCAATGTGCCGGGGCTGATCGAGATCACGATTCTGCGCCATCTGAAACTCGATTCGGGGGCGCGGTACGCCATCAGCGCGGTGACACAGTATGCGATCACCGCGTGCGGATTGTCGATCGCGTTCAGTTGCGTGGGCGTCGGCTGGAACAACGTGCAATGGCTCGTGGCCGCCATGACGGTCGGGTTGGGCTTCGGCCTGCAGGAAATTTTCGCCAATTTCGCCTCGGGTCTGCTGTTGTTGATCGAGCGACCGATTCGCGTCGGCGACCTGGTTACGATCGGCGATGTGACGGGCAAGATCACCCGCATCCGAATTCGCGCGACCACGATCACCGACGGCGACATGCGCGAGGCGATCGTCCCCAACCGCGAATTCATCAGCGGCAAGGTGATGAACTGGACTTTGACCGACACGACGGCGCGGATGTCGTTCACCGTGTCGGTTCCGAACGGGTGCAATCCGGATCACGTCAAACAGGTGCTGCTGCGCGTCGCTCAGGCGCATCCGCTGGTGCTCAAGGCCCCTCCCCCACACGCCTTACTCGACGAATTCGCCGTCGACAAGCTCACGTTCACACTGCGCGTTTACATGGCCAGTTGCGACGTTCACAATCAGCTCCGTCACGAATTGAATGCGGGGATCAGATCGGCGTTCATCGAGACGAGGATCGACAAGAGCGCTCACGACGACGAATCAGCCATCACGATTCACGCGCAACCGCAGGCGGCATAGCAATGCCTTTCGCTTTCTCCCCGGTCGGGGCGCCTGTGAAACGCGATTGAAAGTCGTCAGTCGCGTCGCCAGAGCGACGCCACCCACGCCGTCGCGGCGCGCGCGGCGCCCGCAATCGGCAGCCAGAATTTCGAGCCGCGCGGACGGACCGTCGGGGTGTTGTCCAGCATCATTTCCCCGATCGATTCGAACGGGTCGCTCATGCTCGCGGCTCGAAGTTCAATGGCCGAATCCGACAAGGGAGCCTGTCCAGAGGCGGCGGGCGCCCGGTCGGGCGTGTCCTCGAATTTGGCCGCCGGTACCACAGGGCGCGCGGCTGGCGGCGCTGGTTCCACCAAGACAACGGTTTCCGAGACGTCGGTCGCGGTGGCCGGCGCCGCTTCATCATGCATCGTGAGCGCCGGTTCGAATTTTGCGGCCTGTGGCACCGGATTCTTCACCGTCAGAGGAGGCACCGCTTGTCCCGCCAATTCCTGCTGGCACAATTCGAGCTCGGCGGCGGCTTCCGCCATCGTGGCGAAGCGGTCGTGGCTTTTCTTGGCCATCATCCGTTGAAAGACGGCATTCAATCGGTCGGTGACGCCGGGGGTCTCTTTCAAATCGGGAATCGGGTCCTGGCAATGCGCGAGCAATATCAGCGCCGCGTTGTCGCGCCGATAAGGGGGCCGTCCCCGGAGCAGATAATGCAGCGTGCATCCCAGCGAATACACATCGCTGCGACCGTCGACTTCGTGTGCATCCAGCGCCTGTTCGGGCGAGACGTAATCGAGCGTTCCCAGAAAATGCCCCGGCATCGTGAGCCGTCCGCCGTCGTCTCCCGCCGCCTCTTGCGCTGCATCGTCGAGCCGCGCCAACCCCAGGTCGAGGACGATCACGCGGCCATTCTGGTCGCGCAAGAGATTGGCCGGCTTGATATCGCGATGCACGATGCCATTCTCGTGCGCATAAGCCAGGCCGCGCGCCGTTTGCACGCTGATGTCGACCGCTTCGGCCACGGAAAGCGGCCCTTGATCTTTAACGATCGAACGCACGTCGCGGCCGTTGACCAGTTCCATGACCAGGTAATGCAAGCCGTTCCATTCCCCCGCTTCGCGGACTGAGACGAGATTGCGGTGCTTGAGCCGCGCGGCCGTGTTGGCCTCGCGATAGAATCGCGTGACGGCCCGCTGCGATTTCGTGTACGTGGCCCTGAGCAGCTTGAGGGCCACCAATTGCCCCGTGCGTCGGTCTTCCGTCTTGAACACCTGGCCCATGCCTCCGGAGCCGATCTTATCGAGCACGATATAATCGCCGATCCGCAGGCCGCGCGACTGCCGGCGGAAGATCACCGAGGCCTGGAATCTCGTGATTTTCTGCTGGCGGACCAGCTCGCGGGCCAGTTTTTCAACGTCGACCCCACTCCGATCGTCCGGCAGGCTGCCGACAATAGAGGAAACTTCTTCGGGGGGTAAGATCCCCGTTTCGGTCAGCGAGCGGACGAATTCGTCGAGCGTAATCGACATGCGGCCCAGATTCAGCGGGAATGATTCGCCACCCCGGATCGGCACACCGTGAGCGATCGGCGACCGAATCCGAATTTACGGACTTCCATTGTAATCGCTGCCCCAGCCGAAGAAAACCGGACAAACCAACGGGAATGTCCCATTTTGCCGTGATTGTCGTTTACGCGACATTGTCGACGGTCGGCTATAGCGACGTCACACCGGTGTCGCAACCCGCGCGAAGCTTGCATGTTTCGAGGCGATCTGCGGCCAGTTCTACCTCGCCGTGCCGGTGGCCGGACCGATCGGCATCCGCACGACCGGAACACCGCATCTCACGGAGTGGGATGCCTATATTTTTCGAAAATCGAAGCCGCAGCACACGCACAACACGGCAGCGCCGGGGACCGTCGCCAGACACGTGGGACACTCTTTCTCAGCGACCGGTGCGGCAGCTGGGGAGGCCGGTGCTTTATCAACGGCAATGGGCGCTGGGGGGGCCTGAGCGATCATCACTTTATCGCAGGCAGGGCATTTCACTTTCTTCCCCACGAGCTCCGCTTTCCCTTTCAATCGTTTGCCGCAAGAGCAGACGATCGTGAACATGGCCGGGCTGGTGGCAGGAGCTGCCGGAGGGGCGGGGGCTGTCGCGGAGATCAACGGTAGCGCCGTACTCGCCGCCAGACGGACGACCTCGTCGGCGTCTGTCACGGCCGCCTGCAATTGCGGCAGGGCTTTCGACGCGGCCGCTCCCAAGGCCCCCAGGGCCTGTGCGGCATGTGCGCGAAAGTCCGGACTCTCGTGCTGCAGGGTTTGCATCAATACCGGCACGACGCGCTCGGCGTCGCCGCCGATCGCTGCCAGTGCATCGAGCACCGCCAGTTGGAACGGTTGATTGGCGATCTTGAGCGACTTGAGGAGCGACTCGACCGACCGTTTCGCCGGCGGTCCGATCAACCGCAGACACTGCACGGCCCACAGGTACAGCGCCGCGTGCCTGCTCCCCAAGAGGTCGATCAGTTTGCGAACATGAACAATCGGCGTGGGACCGAGCGACTGCAAAACTTTCACCACGACCTGTTCCGCAGCGGGATCACGGGCTTCCAGCAATAAGAGCAGCACCTGCTGTGCCCCCGCCGCATCGCTGGTGCCGACGTGCTCCAGCAGAGTCAGCGCCGGCTGGGCGTAGGTCGGATGTCCGCTGATGGCGACTTTGGTCAGCGCGGCCACCGACGTTTCAGCATCGGCATGCGTGGCCGCCAGGTACAGCGTCGCCCCCAGGGGGTCGAGCGTCGGGTTGGCCGCCGTCAGACGATCGAGCAGCGCCATCGTCTTGTCGCGATCGGCCTTTTTGACTTGCGGGCTCGAGCGGTAGTGCTCGAGCCAGTCGGGAATTCCATCGACTCCGACCGCTTCCTTGGCGTCTGGCTTCTCGTCGTGGCTCTTGATCTCGTAGTCGTCGCCGTCATCGTCGTCATCCTCACTTTTCGGGGCGGCGAGAAAGATCACCGCACCGCAGCTCGGACAATTGACGCGCCGCTCCTGTTGCCCGGGGGGAGGCTCAAACTTGGTGCCGCAGTGGCACAGCAGACTGGAAACGGGAGCAGACATTGACGCGATTCCCGAGGACTGGGTGCGTGCGTGTTGAGACGTGAAATTCCGCGATCTCAGCCATCCTAACGCTCGTCGGCGGGGCACGTCAACTACGATGCAAGCCACGTATGGCGGGGTCAGAACGCGCATGGGAATGTTGCGTCGACGCCGACAAAGCGTGGCACTGGCACCCGCATTGCCGGAGCAGGATCCCGAGCGATGGCCCCGACGAGTTGAGCGCTAACGATGGATCGTCGAAGTGCCGTTCGGTCAGGGCCATCGCTGGCTGCGACTATGAACGACGACTAAAACCAGATCGAATGAGGCTGATGCGCTCCATGTCACCGTCGTTCACGCTCTGGTCCCGCCACACCTCCGTTTTGCATCACGGCGGGCGGCCATCGGAATAAATACCGGTTAGGACGCTTGACGAAACAGACATTTTGTCTGTATTGTCCGTGTTTGGAGGCTTCGATCGACCCCTGTGGAATGCGTCCCAACCCGCCCGGAGTTTCGGAATGACTGTGCAGCGATTCGTGATGATGACCGCACTGGGATTGTCGGCCATGTGCGCGCCGGCCTCCGCCGAAGAGGACAAGAAACCAGCCGCCGAGCGACGGCTCGAATTTGCCCAGCATTCG
>DASYAR010000109.1:0-7229 GCA_036501235.1 Planctomycetaceae bacterium | reverse complement strand
GAGTTCTCGTCTTCAATCCTCCCTACGGCGCCCGTCTCGGTCAGGACGCGGAATTGCAGCCGTTGTATGAGCAGATGGGACCATTGCTTGCCGAACGGTTTGGCGGATGGAAGGCGTTTATCCTCGCCGGCAATCTGGCCCTGGCGCGTCACATCACGTTGCCGGCGACAGACAAGGTCAAACTCAACAACGGTCCGCTCGATTGCCGATTGCTGAAGTTCGAGCCATAAGCTCGTGGCCGACGCTGCCAGCGTCGGCGCAATTTTGGCGCCGGTTCCGAATCGGCCGCGATGCGTCGCGTGATGCGCGACCCAGATTGGTCACGGCCTTTGCAGCGCCGCGGCGAAATGCTGCGCCCGTTCGACGGGCGGCGCGGGGGACCGCGGGACGGCGCCGCCGGAGACCGGTTCGACTTTCAGCACGACGACTCGCGGCCCGCGCACGGCGAGCACTTCGGCAACGTGCTTGCGCCAGTCGTCGAGGCGGGTGAATTCCCACACGGAGGCAAAGCCCGAGCCCCGCGCGATCTGGCAGAAATCGACGGACGAACCAGGCGGCCGTGCGTGAGGCGCAGCGGCAGTGGATTGGCCGCCGGTCACTTCGTAAACCGAGTTGTCGAACACGATCAGCGTGTAGTTGACCGGAGCGGCTGCCGTGATCGTGACCAGGCAGCCCAGGTTCATGAGCATACAGCCGTCGCCGTTGAGCACGATGACGTGTTTGGCCGGTTGTGCGAGAGACATTCCCAGGGCCAGCGAGGGTGCTTCACCCATCGCCGAGGGGGCATAGATAAAGTCGAGCGAGTGACTTCCCAGCTTCATCCATTCACGTGCGGGCCCCATCGTGCTGACGACGACGTGGTGCCCCTTCCGCACATCGTGCAAGACGCGAAGGGAATCAATGAGTGACATGCGTGACATGAACGAATCCTCGTCAAGCCCCGGACGGAGCGGCATACGACATTCTCTACCGATTACATTTTGCCTTCGGCCACCAGCACGGCGCCAGGCACGCGCGCCTGCCGGCACGCGGCGTAGTGCGCTTTCAATTCGGGGAGTTTTTCGGGCGCGTCGATTAAACGGTAGTCGATGTTCCACGATCGCAAGTTGGGTTCGGTGAACGTGCGGGCCGAATCATCAGCCGCCGGATTGAGCGCATTCCGATAGCCGATGACCGCGAATAACGGCACGCCGTAGTCGTAGAGGGCGTTCCGCAACGAGTCGCCCGAATCGAACAGGCCCGTGCATTGAATCATCACCAGCGGCCGGGCGCCCCCCAGTTCGAGCCCCATGGCAATCGCCCAGGCTTCGCCTTCGCGGCAGACGCGAACGAGCTTGATGCCGTGGCCTCCCGCCGCTTGCAGCGCCAACTCCCATTGGCCGAGCGTGCTGTCGGGGAGCCAGACGACGTGGGTGATCCCCATCTCCGAAAGTTCTTTGACGATCTGCTCGCCGGAAAACATGATTATCCTTTTGGCGCGCGGGAAGGTGCATCGAAGGGCACAATCCACAGAAACGGCTGCCCTGCCTCGTCGACCAGGACTTCGATCTTCGCTTTCGCCTTGAACGTAAATTCCTTGAGGGCCGTGATCCAGGTTGTCTTCTTGAGAGGATACGTAATTTTTACGTCAGCCAGGTCGATATCCTTGGCTGCGAGCCCTGCGCGATCGATCAGAATCGGAAGCTTAATCTGCCCCGAGACTGCTTCGAGAACCTGGTCGAGTGGTTCTGCATCGAGATCGATCGTCTTGAATTGCAGCAATGCCGGGGCCGTTTCGGGGGTTCCCCGCTCGAGCGGCCAACCCACGGGCCACGCCTCGCGTGTCTCATCGGAAGTGCCGACCGTCAGTTCAATCTTGCCGTCGGGAAGCCGGCGGGGGTGAAAGCCCAGACCCTGCTCGGCCAGCATCACCGCCAGCGCCGTTCCCTTGCTGACCCCTGTCAACGACTGGCTCACGACGGCTCGCTCGCCGCGTTCCTTCAGGCGCCGCGCGGCGGCCGTTGTGAATGCGATCGGATGTTCCCTGGGAAGCTCGAACAAGGTCACGACTTTGGCGACGGTGACGTCTTTGGTCTCCGCGGCGAGAGGTTTTTTGAGCGCGGTGTGGATCACACCGAATTGCTCCTTTGTCAGTCCCCATACCGGCTGGCCCCCCGGGTTCCCCTGGGCTCCGTAGATGCGCAGATCGTTGATCCAGGCGGACAGCTTTCCCGCTTCATCTTCGGTGAACGTCTGATCGGGGAGCACCAGCCGCCCCTTGCTGTCGAGCGCTCCCACGACACGTACGGTGCGGAGCGCGCCGCCCCCCCCCTTGCCTTCGGTGACGCCCAACTTATCGTCGGGACGCCCGTTGCGAACGGTGACGACGACGTCGAGTTTGCCGAGAATCGCGATCCAGTCCCGCGCTTTCATCCCGACGCCGTCATTACCGGTCAACAACTCAATGGTGATGCTTGTCACCGGAGGCTTCTTCCCAGTCGACTTCGTACCGCCTTTCATCGGCGGATCGCCGTAGGTGGTGATGCCGTCCTTGAGCGACTTGCCGCGGGATTTGCCCCCTGCCGTTTGTGCCGCAAGCGATCCCGGAGCGCCGACGATCATCGCGAACAACAAGACGAGAGCTGCTGTCGTGCGCATGGGGAAACTCCCGGTGAACGAATCCAAGGCAATTGTCAGACTTACGGCGGCGTTCGTCGTACAGTCAGGCATTGTCGCCGTTTTGTGACAATCGTTCAATGGCGGTTAAACGATCTCACGAGAACAAGTCGCCGGCACTGCCATCAAATGCGATGGGGCGTTATAATCACCGACGCGGGGCGCAGTACTCTCGGTCACGTCAGCGGGGACGAGGCATGGTTCGGCATCTGGTGACCATCGACGATCTCAGCGAAGCCGAGATCGAGGCGATTTTTTCGCTTACCGACGAATTCCTGGCCGAGATGGCCACTCCCAACAAGCCGCACCGTGTGCAGGGGCGCAAGTCGCTCGCCAACGATTTCATCCTGGCGACGCTGTTCTATGAAGCCAGCACGCGGACTCGGTTTTCGTTCGAGTCGGCCATGATGCGACTGGGGGGAAATGTGTTGTCGTCGGCTGATCCGAAGACGACGTCCGCCGCCAAGGGAGAAACGATTGCCGATACGATCCGCGTCCTCGAGAATTACGCGGACGTGATTGTGATCCGTCACCCCTGCGAAGGCTCGGTGCGGGTGGCCGCCGAGTATGCCGACGTCCCGATCATCAACGCGGGCGACGGCGGGCACGAACACCCCACGCAAACGCTGTGCGACCTGTACACGCTGCGCCGCGAAAAGGGGACCCTCAAAAACCTGAACGTGCTGCTGTGGGGCGACCTTAAGAACGGCCGGACGGTGCATTCACTGGTGTACGGACTGGCGCGGTTCGGGGCGCGAATCATTCCACTTCCCGCCGAAGGTTTTGGCCTGCCAGAGCACGTCACCCGCCGGCTCTTGCGCGATTACGACTGTGTGCCGCTGGCCAGGGAAGACCTGCATCAGCCGGCTGGCGACGAATTCCCCGTCGACGTCGTGTACGTCACTCCCGACAAACCGCATCAACGGTCGCTGTTCTCCGACGTGAAGGAAAAAGGGGCCGACGTGCTTCGCGTGCGGTTGCCGCACAACGCGCTGTCGAAAATCGACGCCTGCTACGTCACGCGATTGCAGAAAGAACGGATGTCCGGGTCGGAATCGACCGACGTTTATCCGGTCGTCGACCTCGAATTCCTCAAAGACCGGCGTTACAAGCAGAGCAGCGTCATGCACCCGTTGCCCCGCGTCAATGAGTTGGGCTACGACCTCGACAACGACGCGCGGGCCGTCTATTTCAAGCAGGCTTCGTACGGCGTTCCCGTGCGAATGGCGCTGATCGCCGCGCTGCTCAATATCAAACCAGGTATCCTGGGGGCTGCGCCGCCGAAGAAAAAGCACTTCGTGTACGCCCGCCAAACAGTGCACTGCGACAATCCGCGCTGCGTGACGGCCCTGGCATCGGAGCAGCGCTACTTGTCTCCCAAGTATCTGGTCGTCGTGGAAGATGAGCAACTGGTTTCGCGCTGCGTCTACTGCGAGCACGAATCGGTCCCCGAATTCGTCGGACGGACCAGCACTAAGAAGTACGAGCCGAATCGGATGCGCTGGGAATCGGTCCCCGACGACATCATGCTCTTCCCGGATGAATCGACAGCGATCGCGGCGGGATATCAGCCGTATAAGAACAAGGTCAAGGTGTAGCAGACACGCTGCATCGCTCACTTGACCTTCGCCGCGACAATCCGACTCAGAGTAGCAGGCACAGTCCGTGTGCCGTCGTCTGTCTTTTGCAGAAAAGAACAGCCGATGTGTGGCGGGGTCAGAGCGTGAACAATATTGCGTTTTGCAGCCAGGACGCCATCGCACCAAGCTTGTTCTTGCCGGAGCTGGAAACCCAGCGATGGCCCCGACAAGTTGGACAATGAGCAAATCGAGCGCGTTTGAGCCATCCGGTCAGGGCCATCGCTGGCGTCATCTGTGAGTCACGGTAAAACCACCATCGACTGACGCCCATGCGCTCGACATCCAACGTCGTTCACGCTCTGACCCTGTCACACCTCTTCCTTCTCGCAGTCGCCAGACCGAACTCTCTGCCCCAATTCGCTGCCCCTACAAACCGATCTCGTGCGCCACAAGATCATCGAACGTCTCGCGACGGCGGATCAGCTTGTGCGTGCTGCCATCGACGAGCACCTCGGCCGCTCTCGGGCGCGAGTTGTAATTACTGCTCATCGCCATCCCGTAGGCCCCCGCGCTGAAGGTGCACATCAAGTCGCCGCGGACCATCGGCGGAAGCCAGCGCCCCTTCGCCAGGTAATCTCCCGATTCACAAATCGGTCCCACGACGTCGGCCGGTTCGCAGCCGGCGACTTCCACTTCGTAGTCGGCAGGCGGATCGACGGCGGGCTTGACCGGCCAGATACGATGAAACGCATCATACATTGCCGGGCGGACCAGATCGTTCATCGCCGCGTCCTGGATCACGAACAGCTTGCCCCCTTCACGCTTCGTGTAGATCACTTCGCTGAGCAGAATTCCCGAGTTGCCGACGATGAACCGGCCCGGTTCCAGGGCCAGCCGGCAACCGGCCACCTTGACGGTCGGGACGATGACGGCCGCATACGCTGCCGCGGGGAGCGCTTCCTGCTTGCGATAGTGAATCCCGAATCCCCCCCCCAGATTGATCCACCGCGTGTCGTGTCCCTTCTTGCGGAACTTGTCGACGACGTCGGCCGCCTTCACCACCGCCTCGGCGTAGGGCTCGGTCGTGAGGATCGGCGACCCCAGGTGCATATGGATGCCGCGCAATGAAAGCCGGTTGTCTTTCAAGACCTTGTCGGCAAGTTGTTCGGCCCGTTCGATATCCATTCCGAACTTGTTCCCTTTTTTGCCGGTCGTCGTCTTGGCGTGAGTCTTGGCGTCGATGTCGGGATTCAGCCGCAAGGCGACCGGCGCGATTCGTTCCATCGTGCCCGCCACGGCGGCGATGGCGTCGAGCTCGGCCTCGCTCTCGACATTGAACATCAAGACGTTGTTTTCGAGGGCGAAGCGGATTTCTTCGTTGGTTTTGCCCACGCCGGCGAACACGACCTTCGTGGTATCGGCCCCGGCCGCCTTGACGCGATAAAACTCGCCCCCCGAAACGACGTCGAAGCTGCTCCCGGCCTGCTGCATGACTTTCAGGATGCCCAGATTCGAATTCGATTTCACCGAATAGCAGATGACCGGATCGACCTCGGCGAACGCCGTCTGAATCTGTCCCAGATGATGCAGCAATGTGCGCTTGGAATAAACCCACAAGGGGGTGCCATACTTGGCAGCCAGTTCGGCCGCCGGCACGTCTTCGCAGTACAGTTCACGGTTCTTGTAGTTGAAGTAGTCCATGGATTGGCCTCGCCGGAAAAAGAATGACGAAATTCGAATGTCTAATTTCTAAAGAAACACGAATGACGAATGTCGAAAGGATTGGAGTTTCAGATTTCGGATTTCCTTAGACATTCAGTTTTCGTCATTCGTCATTTTGCCGTCGCCGCTCCCGCATATCGATGGGCCGCCAGTAGCTCGGCGATTTGCACGGCATTCGTCGCCGCACCTTTTCGCAAGTTGTCGCTGACACACCAGAAGCTGAGGCCGTTGGGATGCGACAGGTCGCGCCGAATGCGCCCCACGAAGACTTCGTCACGGCCGGTGCAGTCGGAGGGCATTGGGTAGCGCCCCTGGGCTGCGTCGTCGACGACGACGATGCCGGGGAAGGCGGCGAACAATTCACGGGCTTCGGCCGGCGAGACGGGTCGCTCGGTTTCGACAGTGATCGTCTCACTGTGGCAATTGGCGACCGGAATGCGGACGCACGTCGCGCAAATCTGCATTTCGGGCGCGCCCATGATCTTTCGCGTCTCGTACACCATTTTCAATTCTTCGCTGGTGTAGCCGTCGTCTTTGAAGCTGCCGATCTGCGGGATGGCGTTGAAAGCAATCGGGTGCGCGAAGCACGCATAAGAGTAGTCGGTCCCGGCCAGATGGGCCTTGGTCCCCTGCACCAGATCCTCGGTGCCGGCCAGTCCCGCTCCACTGACCGCCTGATAGCTGCTGACGATGACCCGTTTGACGCGGGCCGCGTCGTGCAGCGGCTTGAGCGCCACCACCATCTGGGTCGTCGAACAATTCGGGCTGGCGATGATCCCACGCGCCGAGAGGGCCGCTTCGGGATTCACTTCGGGAATTACCAGGGCCACGTCAGGCTTCATCCGCCAGTAGCCCGATTCGTCGATGACGGTGCACCCGGCTTCGACGGCGTAGGGGAGATATTTGGCTGCCACGTCGTCAGGCGTGCTGGCAACCACCAGATCGCAACCCTGAAAGGCGCCGGGACGAAGCTCTTCGATCGTCCATGTTTTTCCCAGGAACGTCAGCGACTGGCCGGCGCTGCGGGCCGAAGCGAGAAACTTGTAGGTCTTCGCCGGAAAGTTCCGCTCGGCAAGGAGTTGGAGCATGATCCGCCCCACGGCACCGGTCGCACCAACGATAGCCACCTTCTGAAACACGATTTTGACGCTCCTTGGATTCCAAGATCGACTAATACGAGACAATTCCCATTCCGCGCACGTTCACCAAGATAGGCGAACTAGAGCGAATCGCGGCGTATCAGTCGAGCCGCAAGTAGCAAGTATAGCCGCC
>DASYAR010000108.1:0-4407 GCA_036501235.1 Planctomycetaceae bacterium | reverse complement strand
CATTTACTTCTGGCAGCAGTTTCGAGACTGTGGGTTTGGTCACGTCAGTGCTCAAGGCTTCGAGACAGTGCAGATTCGGCAGCTTCGTCAGATGCACGATTCCGGCGTCGGTCACCTTCGTGAAACTGAGATCCAGCCTTCGCAATTTCGTTAGACCCGACAAATGTATCAGCCCCGCGTCGGTCACTCGCGTATTGCTCAGACATAGGATCCTCAGGTTGGTAATACCTTTCAGGCACTCGAGACCGGCGTCAGTCACCTGCATTCGTTCATCGCCGATCTGATCGCGCAGCCATTGGGGGCCACCCGGTTCAGTTTCGACATCACCGCCCAGGCGAACGATTTCCCGAATCGCCAGGTGTTGCTCGTAAATCGGCACCCGAATCGCAGCCCAATGCCTATGATGGCCAGCACAACCGTTGCCAAGCCGATCCACAGCGGTTGCGGCAGGCCGATCGGGAATCGGCGAGTTTCAGACGGCGTCGGGTTGGGGGCTGCGTCGACCATGCTCCCAGTTTACCGCTCGCCGCTGTCGGAAGGCGAGTTCGGTCGGCGAATTCCGATTACTGTTCCTGTGAGGCGTCCGGAATCGCGTTTTTCGGGATTTGCTCGCCTCCATCCGGGGTGCCTAAATCGCGAAACACTGTCGGATCGATCTCCTTCGAGAGCCAGACGACCCGGCCGTCGCCCATCAGCATGAGCGCTCCGTCGTTTGTCGGTCGGCCGAATGACTGGGACATGATCTGAAGTCCGTTGGCCGGGTCTCGCCAGTTCCCCGGTTTTGCATACGGGATGAAGTCAGCGAAAATCTCGTCGGCGAGCAAAGTTTGCCCTGTCCCATCCGTGAGATTCAAGAAGGACACGGAACTGTTCGGAAACAGCAGATTCTTGTTGCCGGCATAGTGGCACAAGCCGAATCCGGATTCGTCGGCAACCGGTTTGCAGCCGGGAATCGTGAAGAAGCCGTTTAAGTGCCAGCGAAATACCGCCGGATTCTGTTGTTGATCCCACGGGACGCTGAAGTTGATCTGATTGTAAAATGGATTACTGTCGACGAACGGGAGAATCGAAATCGGCCAGCCGACGTATTCCGTTCCAGCCGCGTCGAACACGCCGCCGGGAGGCAGCACTTTGTATATGTCGTGATAACTTTAAAGCGCCAGGCCGATTTGCCGGAGATGCAATTTCGACTGCTGCCGGCGAGCGGATTCACGCGAATGCTCGACAGCCGGCACGATCAACGCGATAGCCGTCAAGACGACGACGATACCAGTGCCGATCTCAATCCAGCGCCACCGGTTTGCCATCGCAGTTGTCCTCGAGAAGACCGGAATTCGCTCCCAATTCTTCTTCAACGCCGGCCGCCATTTCTGACAAGAAATCTCCAGCCACCCATCGTCGCACCCGGTGAGCCGGCGCGTCCGGTCGCATGTCGATCGTATAACCGCAATCCCAACGGGATGCGCGTATCGAGCGCGTGCATGGCCTCGCCTTGCCACGAATCAATGACCACACCCCCGGCGAGACGGGACGCTTAGGACGGCGCGGCTCCCGACACCGTAGCTGAGACGGCATCGCCGATCAGCCTGTTGAAAACGGGGACTGTCCCTTTCCAGTGAGTGATTTCTCCGCAACAAATCGATTTTGCCGAGAGGGACTGTCCCCTTTTTCAACGGGCGGCAATGGCATGAACGCATCCGATCCGCAGCAGTCGCAATCGGCGTCGTCCGATGAACAGCCGCGGCCAGCAGCATTTCGATCGTTTAACCGCAATCCCCACGGGATGCGCGTATCGAGCGCGTGCATGGCCTCGCCTTACCGCGAATCACTGACCACAACACCGGCGAGACGGGCCATCATCCACCGCTGCAAATCCCAGCAAAACAGAACAACGGTTCCGGACACCGTTTGCCAACCTGACACCGCTTCCCGACGCCACTGATCGATCGTTACAGCGTGATCTCAGTCGTCATGAAAAAATCCCAATCGAAAACGCCCTCAACGGCGGCAAATGCGTCGTCCCGAAATATCCAGGGACCATCGCAAAGCACGGCGAAGTCCCTGCACATTTCCCTCGATAGATCGACTTCAACCATTTCGCTTCCCTGTGCCGTCTTGCCGACTCGGACTTGCATCGTTTTCACGTTCCGATATCTCGCACGAATATCAGCAACACGGGCTGTCAACACTTCGTACCGCTTTCCAATCGATCGATGGTGTTCCGACACGTCGGCACGTGTTCGAAGGATATTCCGTGCATCGAACGGATCGATTCGCACGCCGGGGTCCTTAATCGCCAGGATGCCAGCCTCGGGGATGGGAAAATCGATGAGATTCGTGAACTTGACCTTAGAAAACTTGATCGGTGCAAAGTCATTGAGCTTCTGTCGCACGTCATCGGAAACGACAAGGTTCACACCGGGAGCAAATATGTGTGGAACCCATCGTCCATTGCGCACAACCAGCAGCGGGGCACGCACGTCATTTGTCAGGAATGCAGCCGGCGAATCGAGGACCTTGCAGTCGCCCCCTTGCCGACACGCCAGACCATGAAACAAATAATGGTGGATCTGACGCCGCCTGCGAAATACGGCCGGCCGTTTCCTGACGAGATGCACCTTCATGACACCATTTTACTGCAGGACATCGTGCGAATGAATCCCGGTCATTACTCCGCGCAATCCTCTGGTCCTAAATTTCCTGCAAAGTTGTCGTGGTAATGAAGCTCGGCTTAGATGGACCTAACAGGGGATAGCCTTTGACGCGATATAGCCCATTTTGGCAGAGAATCGGCCGTTACTGGAAGATTTCGCAGAATGGATGGAAAGCTACCGAGCGCGAAGTCTGCCCGCACGCCAGGTGAGCGCGAGCAGGTACAACGTGTCGTGGCCGATCGCGGCTTGGGCGGGCTTGCGAACGACACGAAATGGGACGAACTCATTACGGCAATCCGGGGGCGCGACGCGTGGCGGCCGAGCTATCGATTCAAATGTGTCGATGGTCCCCCTTCGCCATGGGATGTCGAATGGTTCTACCATCTGCCGTTTCCGATGATTTCCGTTGAATGGTTCGACATCGCGTACTTGCAGGAGGTCCGAGAACACCGGCTTCCGCCGCGAATACACGTCGTCGATCATTCCGCATGGATCGAAGTCCTGTTGGCCGAGATTGGCCTGGACTATCGTAAGGGCGCAACGACAATCCGCATCTTCGGTTACTTCCCGCGGAGCCTTGAACTGTTCGATCTTTAACCGAGATGTGGAATCCTGCTCGCCAGCGGCGTACCATCGGCTATCCCCGTGCCGTTTCAGGGTAAATAGGACTACCTCGCCCGTTCAGTCAACCAGCTCTTGCGAGTCGGCCGCCCCCCTTTGTCCAGGTGCACGTAGCACTGCGTCGTCGTGATGCTCGAATGGTGCAGCAACCGGCGGGTGCGCGACCCAGGCGCGGCTGGAATTTTTTTCAACAAGCGTGTCACCGGCGGCTGGTTCACCGTACACGATGTGCAATTTACGAGTCCGGTACGGCCGATTTTTCGAAGATCGTTTGTTTCGCCCTGACAGGGCGACGGACGTATGCGTGGCGCCAAATTCCCAGGTCGTTACCCTGGCCGCCCGTTGAAAAAGGGGACAGTCCCTGTCGGCAGTATCGGTTTGCTGCGGAGAATTTACTCTTTGGAAAGGGACAGTCCCCTTTTTCAACAGGCTGCTGGGCTGAAATATTTCGGCCTTTCAGGCCGGATGGTTGGCGTGTCTGCAATGACGAGAGTATAGGACGCGGTCCGTGTCACCGTGCGTGCCATTCTGTCCTGCCCGTCCGCCTGAAAGGCGGTAAGATTTCAGCCCAGGGTAACGCCCTGGGGAGCTGGTTCCCCACAACGGTCGTCGCCCTGTCAGGGCGAAACAATAACCCAGACACAAATCCGACGCAGGACGTAACAGGGGCTGGCGGCATTATCGACTCGCTCGCTCGACAAAAGCCTTCTGCCAAAATGATTTGCGGTACTTCTTGATTGATCTCGTTTCCTGCGTGATTGACGGGTGGCCCATCCAACCCATGCGTGTGGCTTCCCCCGAGTTGCGACTCCCCGGAGTCAGCCCCCAGTAATTGGCCAGACTGCGGGGATGCTTGAAACGGCGGATGTCGCCGATCCGCGAGGCCAGCCCCAGCGACGAGTACGCCGCCGCGCCGGGCATCGTCGAGATCAGCCGGGCGGCCGGATTGGCTTCATAACGCAGAAGGATCTCCGCCTGCAGTTGTTTGAGTTGCTTGCGCAATAGATCCTGGCGGGCCAGTTGATGATTCAGCTCGGCCCGCTCCATGGGCGCCAACGACAGTTGATCGAGCCATTTCCGGGCCCGCTGCGTCTGGATGCCCTTGGTCGGGCATTCTTGCTCCAGGTTGTGT
>DASYAR010000107.1:0-33811 GCA_036501235.1 Planctomycetaceae bacterium | reverse complement strand
ATTTCGCGCGTGGCCGGAAGTGCCGAGGGATGGTCTTGCAAATCGCCTGATTCACCGACGAATCAGACGGCAGACACAGCCGACATTCGCATTATCCCACACGAAACTCGAATTCGTCAACAAAATTCCGGAATGATTTTCCGGCCTGTCATTTGAATCCGGCGGGAACGAGACAGTCTCTGGTCCACTGACCGCCGGGTCGCTATCGTCAGGCAGGGAGACTGCATGCATTCCGCACATCTATTTCAGCCGCTTTCACTTCGTTCGATCACTTTCCGAAACCGCATCGGCGTGTCACCGATGTGTCAGTATTCCTGCACCGCTGGCATCGTGGCCAACTGGCACCTGATCCACTTGGGTTCGCGGGCCGTCGGCGGCGCGGGCCTCGTCATGGGCGAAGCAACCGCCGTCTCGGCAGAGGGGCGCATTTCACCCGCAGACACGGGAATCTGGAAGGACGAGCACGTTGCGGCCTGGCGACCGATCACCGCCGCGATCAAGGAAGCCGGCGCCGTGCCGGGGTTGCAACTGGCCCATGCCGGGTGGAAGGGATCAACCGCGGCCCCCTGGAAAGGTGGAAAAGCTGTCGCTGTCGAAGACGGCGGCTGGCAGCCGATCGGCGTCGGCGGTACGCCCTTCGTCGAAGGTTATCCAGTCCCTCGCCCGATCACGTCGGCCGACATCGAACACGTGTGTGGAGAATGGCGGGACGCAGCCGGGAGGGCCGTCGAGGCAGGGTTTCAATTGATCGAGATTCATGCCGCTCACGGCTATCTGCTGCACAGCTTCCTGTCGCCCGTCTCGAATCATCGGACGGACGAGTATGGCGGATCTTTCGAAAACCGCGCTCGGCTGCTGCTCAGAATCGTACGCGATCTACGAAACGTCATCTCTGGTGAAATGCCCCTCGCCGTCAGGTTATCGTGTTCCGACTGGATCGAGGGAGGCTGGACGATTGACGATTCGGTCCGGCTGGCCGTCCTGCTTCGGGAAATGGGAGTCGATCTGGTTGATTGCAGTTCGGGCGGTATCTCGCCGAGTGCCAAAATTCCGGTTGGCCCCGGCTACCAGACAGCCTTCGCCGAAGCCATACGTCGCGACGCGCATATCATTGCCGCGGCCGTGGGGATGATTACCGAGCCCCACCAGGCTGAAACGATTCTCCGAACCGGTCAAGCCGACATGGTGTTCCTGGCCCGCGAGATGCTCCGCGATCCGTATTGGCCGGCTCGAGCGGCGCGCGCCCTGGGGGTGAGCACCGAGGATTGGTCGCCCGTGCAATATGGCAGGGCCTGGTAGCGAGTCTCTTATCCAGGAGCCTCGTCAGGCGGTGATTTCGAGAGCGGCCTGGACTCAATCAAATGGATTGCACTCCCTGCGTTCACCCCATCGGTTGCCGGCCGCGACTTACGACCAGGAGACGCGCGACAAATTGTACGGATTGACCGGTGAATCGGATTCAGACGAGCTGGGTCGCACTCGCCGTGTCGTTCGTGCCACTGGCCTTGGTCGCCTTTCTGGCTGTCCTGGCGGGCCTGGGAGTCGTCAAGTGACCTTCCCCCGGGCGCAATTGTCGGCCGGATTCACCCGGTCAGTGACCCGTCAGCTCCGCACAGCCGACAATCATCCGCTGTAAATGACCAAAACCGGTCTGCGGCCTCATTTTCCGATGGCGTACAACGAAGACCATCCGCGAATGTAGATGTGCGAATTGGCGACGACGGGCGTGGCATTGATGTTGTCGGACAGTTCGTTTGTCGCCAGGATTTCGAATGTTTTCCCGGCCTTGGCGACGGTGACTGTGCCGTCCTGACAGGCGAGGTAAATCTTACCGTCGGCATAGACTGGCGACCCGCGAAAGATGCCGTTGTGAATTCGACTTCGGTAGTATTCCTGACCAGTCTTCGCGTCGATGCAGGTCAAGACCCCATCGCCGCACAGATAGACCAGGCCGTCGACGACGAGTGGATTGCAGACATCCGGCGTCCGATTGTAACGCCACAGCTCGGCGCCGCTGTTGGCCGTGATCAGTCCCATTGCATCGGGCTTGATCCCGAGAATCGGGCCCCCTTTGCATGACGGTACGACGATCAAATTTGCCGTGGCTGTCGGCGACGTGACGAAGCGGAATTGGCGATTGTAATTTTGCTTGTCATTGAGGCCTCCGACGCGCCAGATTTCGGAGCCGTCCTGCAAGCTGTGCCCGGTGGCGTAATCATTCCCGTGGACGATTAAATACTCCTCCTGCCCATTACGGCCGATCGTGGGGGACGCATAGACCTCTTTGCCTTCACCGACGCCGTCACTTTCGCGCGAAACCTTCCAGACCTCTTTGCCAGTCACCTTGTTGAGCGCGACAACGTACGTGCCATTGCGGTTCAACAATTGCAGATAGAGCCGATCGCCGTGCAGCACGGGGGTCGAATGGATCCCGCCATGCTGAAAGGTCATCTTGCCGTAGCGATCCTGAACATTGATGATCCAGACTTCGTTGCCGTCGAAGTCGTAGCAGGCCAGGTCGCCGGTTCCGAAATAGAAGTACGCCCGCTTGCCATCGGTGCAGGGGGAGGGCGAGGCTTCGTTGCTTTCGTTGCGGCCTCGTTTGCCATCCGACGGGCCGACGTCTCTTTTCCAGAGTTCTTTGCCCGCCGTGCTGACGCACACGGCGAACAAGTCGTTTTCATCTTCCGCGGTGAGAAAAATGTGATCTCCCCAGACAGCCGGCGTGCCGCTCCCCATGCCGGGGAGCTTCAACTTCCAGGCCACGTTCTTCGTCTCGCTCCATTCGGTGGGCACATTCTTTTCGTGGCTGACGCCGTCATTGTCGGGGCCGCGCCATTGGGGCCAATTGTCGGCCAGGCCAGCGGAGGAACCGGCGATCAGGACGGACAGGGTCACGATCCAGCGTGAATTGCGGGGGGATTTCACAATTTCAGACCTTTCCTGCGATGCGTTGCGATGGACAGGAATTCCTGTTCACGATTGAAGATACTCACTGCGAATCACGCGTCGAGCCGTCATTCGGATGGTGGACCACCACGTCCCCCGGGACCGCCCGGTCCGCCGCGTCCGCCGGGCCCACGACCATTCGGACCACCGCGGCCGGGGTTCTCTTTCATTTCCTGATACTTCTTTTTCTGGTCGTCGGTCAGGATTTTGTTGAGCTTGGCATCCAGCTCTTTTTGCAGTTCCGCGACTTCCTTTTTCTGTGTCTCAGACAATCCGAGCTCGTCCTGAACGAAATTCGGCATCACGACGCCCATCTGGGGCCGGCCACCAAAGCCGCCACCAGGGCCGCCGCCGAAGCCACCGCGGCCGCCCCCACCTCCAGGCCCCCCGCCAAATCCGCCGCGTCCGCGTCCGCCGCCGGGACCACCACCGTCTTCGCCGCCGCGCCGGCCGCCCGGGGGTTGCTCGGCTTCGAGCTTTGTCGCCGCCGTCACCAACTGCTCCTTGGTGACGACCCCCTCCTTTTTGGTGTCGGCCAGATCGAACAGCCGCAACAGCCGTTCATCCGTGACCTCCTCCCGCCAGACCTTGCCTTCCTGCTTCTTGCCGTAGGCCATCATTTTCGTGACGACGGGCAGGTCCTTCGGCTTTTGATCGGTCGGCGGCGCCGAGACTTGCGCCAGCGCCACGAAATTCCAAGACAGCACAGCCGCCAGCAGACAGAACGAGAGTTTCAGCATGATTCAAAATCCTTTCACGAACAACTTCGGATCGATGCCTCGGTTGGGACGCAAATTACCTGTGCAGGATCAATGCGAGATTCGCCATGAAAAGGTGCCAAATTATTTCAGACGGGGCGAAGTGCAGCGGTCTCGGTAAATCTCATCCAAGATTCGATCGTCCTCGATCGTCCACGACTCAGCGAGCAATCCTGCCGTCGCGCTGTGACGGCCTGGCTGCCACCCGGGGGGAGGTCCAGGTGCCCGCTTCTTCGCCCCGACGATGCGGATTTCAATCTCGACCTCTTGGCCCTCCGCGACGCCGATATCTTCAGCGAGCTCAATTGTCCTGCCGTGAACTGTGCCGTGCAAAGTTCTTGCCATTTTAGCTTTCTCCCGGGTGGATGTAGAGCCTGATTCTACGCCAGCGAAAAGGCCATGTAAACGACTTCAACCGCGAGGATCAGCGAAGTGCCGGTCACAATCGTGAGGTAAACTGCGGAAATTGAACAATGCTCGCGTGTCTCTCGCAGGCATTCGGTTTGCGGCGATGTCGAAGCTTGGGCCGGGGCCGACTCGTGGAATGGATTCGATACCACAGGGAACTGTGTCTTGATTGATCCCGTCCGCGGGCGTAGCAAGTTCGATTGCCTGCCAGTCCGTATATCGAAAAACGTCCGGCTGTGCACCGTCAAAAGCAGCGGTTAGAATTCATCCAACGAAACCGTCGCTGGGCCACGGTGCGCATCGCTACGACAGGGCTGGTATGGCTGATCCCAATGTGACGCACATCCTCGCCGAGCTCAGAAACGGCGACACCCACGCCTCTGAGCGGCTGTTACCTCTGGTTTACGCCGAATTGCGCCGGCTTGCAAAACAGAAAATGGCTCGGGAGGCGGCCGGGCATACGCTGCAGCCCACGGCACTGGTCCACGAAGCCTATTTGCGCCTGGTCGGCGACGAAGGACCAAAACAGTGGGATCATCGCGGGCATTTTTATGCGGCCGCTGCGGAAGCCATGCGGAGGATTTTGATTGAGGCGGCCCGTCGCAAGGCTGGCCCGAAGCACGGGGGCGACAGAAAACGAGTGCCGCTGCTGGACGATCCTGTTGCGGAAGGCGCCACGTCTCCGGGCTCACTCCTGGCCCTGAACGAAGCCCTGGAACGACTCAAGCAGGCGGATGAAGATTCGTACAATCTGGTCATGCTCCGCTACTTCGGCGGATTGACCATTGAGGAAATTGCCTCGGCGTTGGCGATTTCCGAGCGGACCGCCAAACGGAACTGGAGCTTTGCCCGGGCCTGGCTCCAGCGGGAGCTGGGCGAGAAAGAGGAGTGAGCGCCTGTTAATCGTGGCACGTTTTGCCGCCAGATTTCGCATTAGGAAACGGGAGATCCTGCCTCTCCCCGCCCCCGGCGCGGATCCTACGAGGAATTCTGTGACGATCGATCAAGAAAAACAGATTTTCCTGTCAGCTCTCGATTTCCAGTCGAAGGCCGAGCGGGACGCCTATCTGTCCCAGGCGTGCTGCGACAATTCGTCTTTGCGGCAGTCGGTCGAACGGCTGCTGGCCGCACACGAACGGCAGAGCAACATCCTGGATGCGCCGCTTCAACCTTCGTCGGAACTTCGACGACACGTCGACGACGTGATGATAAATCTCGGAGCGGCGTTGCACGATGGTGATCCTCCCGCGCCGGAACGTGAGGGGGAGCTCGTCGGAAATTATCGATTGCTGGAGAAAATCGGCGAAGGAGGGTTCGGAGAGGTCTACGTCGCGCAGCAGGAACAGCCGGTGCGTCGCCGAGTCGCCGTCAAATTGCTGAAGGCGGGGATGAATTCGCGGGAGATTCTCGCACGGTTCGAGGCCGAACGGCAAGCTCTGGCGATGATGGATCATCCCCACATCGCCCGGGTGTTCGACGCCGGAACGACGAGCGGAGGACAGCCGTTCGTCGCAATGGAGCTCGTGCGCGGGATGCCCATCACCGACTTCTGCGAACAGCAGCAATTGGGAATTCGCCAGCGCATTGAATTATTCATCGACGTTTGTCAGGCAGTCCAGCACGCACATCAGAAAGGGGTGATTCATCGCGATCTGAAGCCGTCCAACGTGATGGTTACTCTGCATGACGCCGATCCCGTGGCGAAAGTCATCGACTTCGGGGTCGCCAAGGCCATCAACGAACCGTTGACGAACAAATTGATTTACACCCGGTTCATGCAGTTGATCGGCACGCCGATGTACATGAGTCCGGAGCAGGCCGAGATGAATTCACTCGATATTGACACCCGCTGCGACGTGTTTTCATTGGGAATGCTGCTGTACGAACTGCTCACCGGCACCACTCCGTACGACAAGCACCGCCTGAGCACCGCCGGATTCGAAGAGCTCAGGCGGATCATTCGTGAAGAAGAGCTGCCGCGTCCCAGTCACCGTTTGAGCACGCTCGGCCCGACGCAATCCACGGTCTCCGCGCAGCGGCGCACCACTCCGATGCAGTTGCTGGGGGAGCTGCGCGGAGACCTGGACTGGATCGTGATGAAGGCCATTGAAAAAAACCGCTCGCGGCGTTACGAAACGGCCAGCGCCTTTGCCGATGACCTGCGCCGTTATCTCGGCGACGAACCCATCGAGGCCCGTCCGCCGTCGAACTGGTATCGTTTCACGAAGTTTGCCCGCCGGCATCGAGTCACGATCACCGCGGCATCGCTGGTGCTGTTCGCGATGCTGGCCGGAACGGGAGTGAGTCTGTGGTACGCCACCCGGGCCGTTGCCGAGCGCGACGCCAAGGAAATTGCCCGGGAGGACGCCGATCGTGCGCGGCGCGAGGTGGAGGACTTCACTCGCCGGCTCAAAGAAGCGAACGTGCTGCTGGCCAGTGCACGAGCCCATTCCGATGCTGGTCGTTGGCCGGCGGCTGCCGCCGATTACACGCGGGCGACTGAAACTCAGCCGAAAGACTTCCATGTCTGGGTCGAACGGGGAGCCTTCTTTGTGCGGATGGGGCTTTGGAAAGCGGCCGCGGACGATTACGCCCAGGCTTTAGCGCTGGAGCCGCCATTGTCCGGAGCGGAGTGGTGGAATATTCCACAACTCATGTTGTTTACCGGAAACGAGGCCGGCTATCACACAGCCTGTCTGCGGATGTGGAACGAGTTGTCCGCCAATCCGGAAGGTGCCTTCGGATGGGCCGTGCGCAGTTGCCTGTTTGCAGAACAGCCTCCGATCGACCCTGTGCAGCTTGTCGAGGCAGCCGAACAGTTGAGTCAACGCAGCAAACAGTTTCCGCCGCCGGGTCCGCCGCACCGGCGAGGACCTGAATCGTCTGGCGAGAACCACCGCAACGCCGAGCATCACGAGAACCAGGGCCGATCGAAACAGCGAGATCATCATCAGCGACCGCCCGGCGGGGGACCGGGATTCCCCCCTCACAGGAATGCGGGAGCAATGCCCGGAGGGGTCGTGATGTACCTCCTCGGGTTAGCCCACTACCGCGCGGGCAATTTCGAACAGGCCGTTGAACAACTGACCGCTTCGATGGCGGACGACGTGGGTTGGTCGCACAATTCGATCAGCTATCCCGTGCTGGCGATGGCCTATTTTCGCAGGGGACGAACGGCAGAGGCCCAGGCAGCGCTGGACGCGGCGAACAGAGCCATCGACGAATGGACAGCCGCGATGCTGCACAGTGAGATTGGAACCACTCCTCTTCCGTGGTTCGATTACATCGAGTGCCTGCTGCTGCGCCGGGAAGCAACCGTCTTGATGACGGGCGCTCCGCCCCTCGTCGATCCCCGCTGGCTGGAATTGCAGAACCGCGTCCGGGCGGCCATTCGCTGAGTCGCTTTTGTCGCGCGGGCTCGACTGTGCAATGACCGCCGGCGTTCTTCCGAACGCTGCCCAGCAGCTTTCAGCATCGGTGCAGGCGCAGATTCTCAAAAATCGTGGCACTCTCGGCCCGTGATTGTCGCATGTTAATTTCAACGGCAGTTGCCATTTCCCACTTCCCAGCCTGTTTGAGGAATCCGCCATGAGTCTGTCCCATTCACTTTCACGACGCCAGATGCTGTTTAGCACCGCGGCTTTCGGGGCTGCCTGTTTGACGACCCGAGGTCTGTTTGCCGAAGAGCTGACGAAGACCCCGACGACCAACGAGGGCCCGTTTTTTCCGACGAAGCTCCCCTTAGACACGGATAACGATCTGCTGATCATCAACGACGCAATCACTCCCGCCGTCGGTGAGATCACGCACTTGAGTGGCAGAATTCTCGACGCGAAGGGGAGCCCGCTCCGCAACGCCATGATCGAGATCTGGCAATGCGACAAAGACGGCACCTACCTCAAGCAGAGCACCCAGCAGAAGTTCGACACGAATTTCCAGGGATACGGTCGATTTCTGACGAGCTCGACCGGCGAATATTACTTTCGGACGATCAGGCCGGTTCCCTATCGGGGGCGCCCGGCGGCGCACATTCACGCCCGAGTCTGGAAGGGAGACAAAAAGCTGCTGACGACGGAATGCTTCGTCAAGGGCTTCGAGGGAAACGAGCGGGACGGACAATTCAAGCAGATCCGGGGGCGCGACCCCAAGGGGCATGAAACACTTTGTCTGAATTTTACCCCACTCCAGGAATCGAAGATCGGCGAGCTCGCCGCCACCTGGGATATCAGGCTGGGATTCAGCCCCGAAGCCTGAGTATCGGCAAGTTCCTGACACCTTTTTAGTGTGTTTCGAGGAGCAGGTCGATTTCGGCCTGGAGCCTGGCGGCTTTGGCTTCGAGCAGTTCGGTTCTCGTCGCGCGGGCGCTTTCCACTCGCGCTGCCGCGATTTCTTCGATCGCCTTGAATTGCTTGACCATCTGTTCGCGGAGCGCGACCCGCGCGGCATGATCCGGGTCGAGATCGAGCTCGGCATGCAATAGGTTGATGGCGATTCGCCGGAATGACGCGTCGTCGATCTTGGCGCTGCGATGCAATACCTCAGCCTGCTCGACGGCCTGCCGCAGAATGTCACGGCGTTCCTTCCGCAGAGCGGTCAGGTTTTCCGCATTCGGCCCACGGACGGCAGCGGGCTCGGCCAGCCCCGACGAGACGAATAGCCCAGTCGCAACGCCCAGCCCGACGAGAACAATCGAGAATACGATCCGATTCATGGCCGACTCCTGCTTGAGAAGAATGAACGCCAACGCCACTGAGAGAGGCCTGCCGCCAGTCTATCGGCCGGTTCGGGGAGGGTAAATCCCAGTCGCTTGGCGATCTTGAAACCGATCAATCTTCTGCAGTTCTCACTTGCTGTCGGAGCCGCCATCGCAGGAATTCTTGCAGAATTCCGCTTGACAACCTACGACACGATGTAGTAGATTGCGTCAGACGCTTTGTAGTAGGATGGTCGCGGCAGGCACAGCGGAGGTGAATACGATGGCACGGCGGCGCGAAGAGCTCAGCGAAACCGAGCAGGACGTTCTGAAAACTTTGTGGGAGCTGGGTGCGGGCACCGTCCGAGACGTCTGCGAAGCAATGAATCGTCGCGGGCCCCGACGGGCTTACACGACGGTGCTCACGTTTCTGGTGCGGCTCGAAACCAAAGGCTACGTTTCCAGCAATAGGGCCGAATTGGCCCACGTCTTCCGGCCAATCGTCTCCCGCGAGGGCCTCTTGACACAGCGCTTGACTCGACTCGTCGATGATGTGTGCGAGGGAACGGCCGCCCCTGTCGTGCAAGCGCTCGTCCGCGGCAAACAGCTCTCGACCGACGACATCGCACACCTTCGCCGGTTGCTCGATGAGCTCGAAGACGAGTCCGACCGCAAAGCAACAATCTCGAAGCACAAGCGCAAGAAATGAATTCACCTCACGATCCTCCTTCGAATTTCTGTTTTCGGATTTCCTTCGTCATTTGAATTTCGTCATTCGTCATTGGCACAGCCATGCCCTGGTGGATCATCGAAAACACGCTGATGGCCGCGATCCTGGCGCTGATCGTCGTGCTGGTCTCGCGCACGGCGCGACTCGCGCCGGTCATCCGGCACGGATTGTGGCTCGTCGTATTCATCAAGCTGATTACGCCACCGATGTTTTCAGTCGATCTTCCGATCTCCAATCCGTGGCGCGAATCGGCTCGGCTTGATCGACACGTTGGTCATTCCGGCCAATCGCCTGAAAATGCCGAGTTTCCGCAGCAAAATCGGGAATCTCCAGGCTTCGATCGTCCGGCTGAACTCGGATCGGCAGAACATCTGCCGATCCCGATTGACGCGATCTCATTCCCAGTCTCACTGGGCGACCTGGATACAGCGCAGGTCGCTGAACCGACGACGGTGACCGACACTGTCGAGTCGACTTTTGATGCCCCCGGTCAGGAGATCGTGGCCGATAATCCGTCCGATTCGTCGCCGCCTGCCCGAGAATCAGTACCGGCGACGGCGGCACACAATCAATTCATTGCGGGAATTGTCGCGTGGCTTTTTGTTGCCGGTACGTGCCTGATGACAGCACTGCAATCGTTGCGAATATTCCGCTTACGGCGAATGCTGGGTCGTTCGGTAGCCGCGCCTGGCAAGTTCACGGCTCTCGTGAGCGACGTGGCTGCGAGGATGAGGCGGCATTCGCCGGAAGTCCGATTCTCTAACGACGTCAATTCTCCGATTGTCTGCGCATTGGGCCGGGCCGTGCTGATCTGGCCGTCGTCGGGGCTGCCGTCTCTGAACGAGGGGGCGCGCCAGGCGGTCATCGTGCATGAATTGGCGCATCTGGCGCGGCGCGATCATTGGATCGGCTGGCTGGCGCTCACTGCGTCGTGTGGTTGGTGGTGGAATCCCGTGTTCTGGTATGTGCGTCGTCAACTGCACGACAATGCGGAACTGGCGTGTGATGCCTGGGCGGCCGCATTATTTCCCAAGGGGAAGCGAGATTACGCCCGGGCCCTGGTCGACTTGGCGGAACTGGATTCATTACAGATGGCGACCGTTCCGGCGCTCGGCGTCGGCGACGGGTCGCGCAAACTTTTCGAAAGGAGACTCGTCATGATTCTGGGCGAACGCGTGCGGTATCGGATGGGACTGCTGGGCATGATCGGCACTGCTTTGCTGGGACTCGTGGCTCTGCCAGGTTGCGAGGCCAGTCTGGCGGGGGATGAGTCGGCGCCTCGTGAACCTGCCATCGAAATTCTGTCAACAATAGCCGATCCACCCGCCGAGGCGACCCCATTGCCAGTGTCGGCAGAGCCCGCAATTGGCCAACAGCCCTCGCCGCTTGGGCCATTGCCAATCGCCATTGATCAGGCGTTTCCTGTCAACGAGGCTCCGCAGCCATCGAACGAAGATCGGCTCAAGCGCCTGGAAGACAAGTTTGACGCCCTGCTTACCGAGCTTCGTGGGCTGAAGGCGAGCTCCGCGCAAGATCCAGCGAACCGGCAGAACGGCTTCTCACGCAACGGCAGCGGGGCGCCACAAGCCGCCGGGACGTCAGCGGACGCGCAAAAATTCACTGCGACGAAACCCACGATGTCCAATCGACAGCGGACGGCGACTCGGACCGCTTCCTTCCCACCTGGAACGACCGTTATGGAAGATCCAGATGGGACGACCGTCGAATCGGCATGGCCTGTTCCCGACAAGCATGCCACGAAGGCGACTGTTGAATATAAGACGGATGCGGCGAAGTCGCCGGCCGCCGCGGATGGCCCTCGGGCAGGCGCTACTGCCCCGCAGAATAAATATGCAGTCGATGCCAATTACAAACACCGGACCGTCTATACACCCATGGGCATGCTGCCCGTCGGCTCCGAATCCGAAGCAGTGCCGCTGACCCGGGTGACGTACAAGTTGCCCGCACACAGAGCCGCTGAGTTCGCCGAGTTCCTCAAAGCCAATCTGAGCGACGACATCGAAGTGCGAGTCAAGGACGACGCGTTGCAGGTCACGGCGCCGAGTGGCGATCAGGGGGCGATCTCGCAGTTCATTCGATTGCTGCAAACGCGGGGCGCGGCCGAAGCAAAAACCTCGCCGAAAGTCAACGGCCCGAAAGGTGATCTCAGGGCGCGGCCGAAAACGGAAAGTTTCAATTCCGACGACAACTGAAAAGTCGATTCCGCCGTCAAACCGTCCGCGGCTGACGTAGCAGTACCTGAGAAAGCAGTCACGCCGCGATCAGATGACATCGTGCCGACAGACACGCCGGTCCGGCGTGCGTTTTTAGATGCCGGGTCGACACGCGTCGAGCGAAACATCGATGAAGATTTTCCGGTCAGTGCCCCGGCCGCCGAAAAAGCGGCCGGGGCACTTTTTCGAACCGCTAGGCGCGCTCAAACGGAAACGCGATCACTTCCTCCAGCGACTGCGCTCCGACCGCCAGCATCAGCAGGCGGTCGAAGCCCAGCGCGACGCCGGCGCACTGCGGCAGGCCCGCCTCCATGGCCGCCAGCAGTCTGCTGGACGTCGCCAGCGCGGGCTGCCCGGCGGCAATCAGTCGGCGCGATTCAACCTCCATTCGGCGGCGCAGCTCGTGTACGTCGGTCAACTCGTGATACCCGTTGCACAATTCGATCCCACGGATATACAGCTCGAAGCGCTCGGCGACCGGCGGGTCGTCATCGCGAATTCGGGCGATCGCCGCTTGTGAGGCGGGATAATCGATGAGGAACTCCGGACGCTCCTGGCCCAGGTGCGGTTCGACGAGCTCGGCCAGCAGCAGATTGAGCCAGCCGTCGCGGTCGTCGAGGTTCAGGCTGTCCGGCGCCGCGACGTTCTTCGCGCGGGCCAGTGCAGCCAGCCCGGCGTTGTCCAGCAAAATCACGTCGCACCCGGCATGCTTCTTAAAGGCTTCACGATACGTCGTTCGCAAAAAGGGGACAGGTCCAATTGTCGTGGGTCCGCTGGCTGATTCGCAAAACAACTCCACCACCAGATCTTCGACGACCTGCATTTGATCGAGATGTGTGTCGCCGGCGCGATACCATTCGACCATTGTGAATTCCGGGTTATGCAGGCGTCCCAGTTCGCCGGCGCGAAAAACATGGGCGACCTGGTAAATCGCCTGAGCACCGGCCGCCAGCAGGCGCTTCATCGCGAACTCGGGCGATGTTTGCAGATATAGAGTGGTCGCGGGCACGTCGACATGAAACGGTTCCAGATGGGGATCGATGACCCGATCTTGCGACAGCAAGGGCGTATCAACTTCGAAATATCCACGGACGTCGAAAAACCGTCGCACCGCCGCCAGGAGCTTCGCCCGCAATTGCAGCCTGCCCAGCGTGGCGGTGGGAAGATAATCGGATTGTGAGGGCATTGTGAACTTGCGCGCGTCACGATGCTACTCGTGGGCGAACTCCTTGAGCTGGCGCCGTGTCTGTCACGCAGAGTTTAACACAACGACCTGGGCAGAAAAATTGGTGACGGCAAAATAACGACCCTGCCGAAGATCACCGAACAGCGAACATGAGTGCCAGATCGTGTTTCTCTTGTTTTTTCCTCTATTTGGTCCTCGTTCAGCATTCGCACGGCAGATCCGAAAGGCCTTCACTGTCTGACAAGGTTTCCGTCCGCACACAGTTCGTCACGGCTGGCGCCGGCTTTCCTGCTTTGTGACCAAGTTGGACGATAGATACCTTTCCCCGGCGCACTTGCGTGCTAGGGTTCTTCGAGTCGGGCCGAGCGTTTGCGAGAGGAGCAGGCCGTGTTGAAATCACTGTGCATTCCGATCGTCGCGTTCGTCGCTCTCGGCAGTGCGATGACGGTCTGTGCCGAGACGCCTCCCTCGGCCGAGGCAAAAGTGCCTGGGCCGAAGCTCGAATCGTCGCCTCGCAGTTGGAACCCGACGGGCAAATGGAGGTTGCAGGGCTCCGCGCGTCCGGCCACGACCAAACCTGGACCAGTTCCCGCGACGAAGACGGCGGCGACGAATTCTTCCAGCGAGGCGAGCGCAGGCCAGTCCTCCAGCGTCGAATCCAACGCGCCGCAGACGATCATCACCGCGCCGCCCGCACCAGCGAACCCGCCCGCGCTGCAACCCGCAACACCTGCCGATCTGGGAGACTGCGATTACTGGATCGTCAGCAGCCGCGGCTGCGACGGGGCGACCGCGCCGGCGGACGTCTGCCGATGTCTGGCGTTCTTCCATCGGACGTCGGAAAAAAATCTGGCGCGCGAAAATGGAGCCGCGTTTCTCGCATCCATCCGCCCCGACCGGCCCGTGTGTTTCGTCGTGCACGGCAGCTACAACCGCTGGGGCGACGTCGTCGGAGAAAGCCGAAAAATCCACCGCTGGCTCCGCGGCGCGAATCCGTCCAGCCCGCTGCAGGTCGTATTCTTCACGTGGCCCAGCGACGGGAACATGCCGTTTCTGCTGCCGGTGGACATCGCCATTCTCGGCCGGCGCAGTGCGGCTCACGGCGTTTATCTGGCAAGCCTGCTGTCGCAATTGCCGCCCGAACAGCAGGTGTGCATTGTCGGGCACAGCCACGGGGCGCGGGCCGCCGTCGCCGCGCTGCATTTGCTGGGCGGGGGACGACTGGAAGAGGGCCAGGTATTGCCGGCCGGTTGCACCTGCCCGCCTCACCTGCGAGTGGTGCTGATCGCTGCGGCGATCGACCACAATTGGTTGAATCCGGGGCAGCGATACGAACGGGCACTGACTGTGCCCGAGCGCGTGCTGCTGATGCGGAACTCGCGCGATTCATGGCTTACGGTCTATCCTGCTCGCAAAGGGTTTGGGGAGCGAGCACTGGGAAAAGACGGCCTCGGTCGAGACGACCGGTTTGCTCTCGGATCGCTGGGCGCCAAGGTCGTCGAACTGAACGCAGCCGAGTTCACCACCTGGCATCATTCCTTTTCCGATTTTCACCAGCGACCCGAGCTGGGCGCGGCGATGCTGCCCTACGTCTACTTCCAGGAAGATGGACAACCAGTCACAGGACCTGCGACCGTCGTGCCCTTCCCAACACCGGTCAACTCCGCTGCGCCAGACAACCCGCCTCAGATTCCCGGTGACAATGGGACGACTGAATAGCGGTAAGCCGGCGGCGTGCCAGGGCCGGGTCGCACCGTCAGCGAGGGACATTCTTCAACCGCAGCCGTTCGAATTTTCGCACCTGCTCGGTAATCGCGATTTCGGTGGGCAGCCGTTCCATGGAGCTGGCGCCGTAGAATCCGTCCACGTCCTGGCAACGATCGAGAATGTATTGCGCGTCGTCGGGATTGGCGATGGGACCGCCATGACACAGAACGAGGCAGTCGGACCGTTCCGATTTGCAGGCTTCGGCGATCACCCGCACTTCAATGACCGACTGATCCAGCGTCTTGGCCGACTGGGCGCCGATCGTGCCGCTGGTCGTCAGTCCCATGTGGGCCACGACAATATCGGCCCCGGCGCGAGTCATTCGCCGCGCCTCGTCGGCATTGAAGACATACGGCGACGTCAGCAAATCGAGCTCGCGGGCGAGCGCCACGCATTCGACCTCCATTTCATAGCTCATTCCGGTTTCTTCCAGATTGGCCCGGAACGCCCCCTCGAACAGCCCGACGGTCGGAAAATTCTGGATCCCGGCGAATCCAATCTGCTGGAGCTCCCGCAAGAACGGCTCGCGCAACAGGAACGGATCGGTCCCGCAAACTCCCGCCAGCACGGGCGTCTGTTTGACGGCCGTCAGAACTTCGTGCGCCATCTCGCGGACGATCTCGTTGGCATTCCCGTAGGGCAACATGCCGGCCAGCGACCCACGGCCTGCCATGCGATAGCGGCCCGAATTATAAATTACGATCAGGTCGATCCCTCCCGCCTCTTCGCACTTGGCCGAAATACCGGTCCCCGCCCCGCCGCCGACGATCGGCCGACCCTGCGCGACCTTTTCCCGCAGGCGTTGCAAGATGGCCGTGCGGCTCAAGTCGATTTTTTGTTTGGCAGGCTGTGGCATGAAATGTTCCTCTGGCGGTCGATCTGCAGATGATTCGCGGGAACGGCGAACGATCGCAGTGCCGCGCCAAGGGCCCAACCGGAAGTGCTCGACAGCACGGTCATGGTTGACCAACGCCGCTGCGCGCGGCAGTATGACCTGACTGCAACATGCCGCACTCATCCTTCCGCCGCGATTTCCCGAGGAGCATTATGATGCGTCTTTCGATCGGTTGTCTACTCCGTCCGTCGGTCGCCGCGCTGTGTGCTGGCGTTTTGCTCTCGGCGGCCACGTTCGCGGCCGAGCCCCGGCTCCCCGGCGGGTATCGGGTGCTGTTCGACGGCGACAACCTGGCTGGCTGGTACGGCCACAATCCGCACGACATCGCGAACGTCGAGCCGGCCAAACTCGCCGCGGTGATCGAGGGCTATCCAAAGGAATTTCTGGCACACTGGCGCGTCGAGAATGGCGAGCTGGTCAACGACGGCAATGGCCCGTATGCCACCACAGTCGACCTATTCGGCGATATCGATTTGGACATCGACTACAAAACTGTCGCCAAGGCAGACAGTGGGATCTATCTGCGTGGCACGCCGCAGGTCCAGATCTGGGATTACACCAGGGAAGGGGGGAAATGGGACCTCAATGCCGATAAAGGTTCTGGAGGCCTCTTCAATAACAGTCCGAAAGCACTTGGGCAGACCCCGCTGCAACTGGCCGACAAAGCCTTCGGTGAATGGAACCGGTTCCGCATTTCGCAGCTCGGCGCGCGGACGACGGTGGTTTTGAACGACAAGCTGGTCGTCGACAATGCCGTCATGGAGAATTTCTGGGACAACAGCCGCAAAAGTCCCCTGCCGGCGCGCGGACCGATCAACCTGCAGACGCACGGGGGAGAAATCCGCTGGCGAAATATCTTCGTCCGCGATGTGCCGGCTGAGGAAGCCAATCGCCGACTGCGCGGCGACGACGCGGCACAGGGCTTCGTCTCGTTGTTCAATGGGAAAGACCTGACCGGCTGGACGGGCGCCATCGACAACTTCGAAGTGCGCGAGGGCGCGATCGTTTGCAAGCAGGGCAAAGGAGGCGAGCTATTCACGAATGACGAATACGACGACTTCGTCGTCCGGGTCGAATTCAAGTTGCCGCCCGGGGGAAATAACGGCCTGGCGATTCGCTATCCTGGTCAAGGCGGCCCGCATGTGACGGCGATGTGCGAATTGCAGGTCCTGGACGACACGGCCGAGATGTATGCCCAACTCGATCCGCGGCAATACCACGGTTCGGCATATGGAATGGTCCCTGCGCATCGCGGTTACCTGCGTCCGGTCGGACAATGGAACTACGAAGAGGTGACCGTCGTCGGGCCGAAGATCAAAGTCGAGCTCAACGGCTCGGTGATCCTTGATGCCGATCTCAGTCAAGTGACCGAATTCAAGGACGGTACGCCGCATCCCGGGAAAGATCGTACGATCGGCCACTTCGGTTTCGCCGGCCACAACGACCCGGTCATGTTCCGCAACGTGTCGATCAAACGGCTGAAGTAAGCGCCCGCAAGCCGCTGGAGTTTATCCCTGCGGTATTCGGATGAATCCGAAATGATGGTTAACCCGCGCAGCGCACCCAGAAGGCGGCGCCTCCGGGCGACTGGCGTTCTCATCGGCCAATTCACGCGGTAAGATGGACAAATCAGTTTTTGTCCATGCGTTCGCGGTGTTTTTATAAGCATGCCGTCTGTCGAAATCATTCGAAATCGACTCGCTCCCGCCGCACGCTTTCCATTCATGGGCAGCTTGTCGTGGCTTGCCCTCTTCGCGCTATTCGCCCTCTGCGCCGTCTCCGACGAACCGACTCAAAAAACCGCCGCATCAACACAGCAAGCCGCCGCGACAATTCTCGAACGGCACTGCGTCGAATGTCACGGGGGCCGTCTCACGCGCAGCGGGCTCGACCTGAAAACGCGAGAAGGGCTGATCAAAGGGGGAGATAGCGGTCCGGTGGTCGCCAGCGGCGATGCCGGGAACAGCCGATTGTACGATCTCGTCTCCCACGCGGCCGAGCCGGGGATGCCGTATCAGCGGAAGAAACTCGCGGATGAAGAGATCGCCGTCCTCAAGGCGTGGATCGACGGGGGCGCCGCCTATGCCAGCCCGCTCAGCAAGGGCGAACCGACCGAGGAATGGTGGTCATTGAAGCCCCTTGTGAAACCGGCCATCCCCGAAGTGAAATCGTCTCCGGATGCGGGCTGGGTGCAAACGCCCGTCGATCAATTCATTCTCGCGAAGCTTTCCGAACAGGGGCTGAGGCCCTCGCCGCCGGCCGACAGGCGGACGCTGTTGCGGCGGGTCATGTTCGACCTTGTCGGCCTGCCCCCTTCGCCGGAAGAAACGGCCGCCTTTCTGGCCGATGCCGCCCCCGACGCTTATGAACGGCTGGTCGATCGGCTGCTGGCCAGCCCGCAATTCGGTGAACGCTGGGCCAGGCACTGGATGGACGTCGTGCACTACGCCGAGACGCATGGCAACGATCAAGATCGCCCGCGCCCCAACTCGTGGCCCTACCGTGATTATCTGATCCAGTCGTTCAACGCCGACAAACCGTACGCCCGCTTCGTGGAAGAACAGCTTGCCGGGGACGTACTTTACCCCAATGACGTTCAGGCGATCGTGGCGATGGGCTTTTTGGCAACCGGCCCCTGGGATGAAAGCTCTCTCCGCGACATTCGCGAAGACACGATCGACCGCGAGATCGCGCGCTATCTCGACCGCGACGACATGGTGACCACCGCCATGTCGACTCTCGTCAGCACGACCGTCCATTGCGCGCGTTGTCATGCACATAAATTCGATCCGATCGCACAGGACGAGTATTACGGATTGCAGGCCGTTTTCGCCGGGGTCGACAAGGCCGAACGGGCGTACGATTCCGACCCGAACATCGCACGCCAGCGCCGGGCGCTGCTCGCACGCCAGGCCGAACTCCCCGCTCTCGTCGCAAAGGCAGACCGTTCGCTCCTCTCGGCGCCGATCCAGGCCGAGACCGCGGCCTGGGAACGGCAGCTCTCTGAAACGACCACGCGCTGGCAGACTCTCGATCCAGACGCATTTGCCTCCGCCGACGGCGCCACGCTCGTAAAGCAATCCGATCATTCGATTCTGTCAGGCGGGACGCGTCCTGAAAAAGATACCTACACGATCTCCGCGTCGATGTCTGCGGTGCCAGTCACAGGGCTTCGCTTGGAAGTGCTGGCGGATGACGGGCTGCCGATGAAAGGCCCCGGCCGCCAGGATAACGGCAATCTGCATCTTAATGAAATCAAAGCGTTCGTCGCGCCTAAGGGATCTGCCGCAGAGACTGCCTCGCGGCCGATCAAGCTGGTCCATCCCAAGGCCGATTTCAATCAGGCGGGTTGGTCGATCGAAATGGCGATCGACGGCAATCCGGGAACAGCCTGGGGCATTTATCCCGAAGTCGGTAAATCGCACGTGGCGGTTTTCGAATTCGCTGAACCGCTCGTCGTTTCCGCAGAAGAGCACCTCACTGTTCGTTTGGAACAGATTCACGGCCGGGGACACCTGATCGGCCGCGTGCGCCTCTCGGTCACGAGCGCTCCCGCACCGCTCCCCGTTCAAGCAGATGTATTGCCGGCCCAGATTTTGGCCAGCCTGGGGACGCCCGCCACAGCGCGGACCGATCAGCAACGAGCGACTCTCGCCGGTTTCGTGCAACTCGAGCGGGTTGTCCACGACTTGGCCGCGCTGCCGCCGCAACAGAAGGTCTATGTGGCAACAAACGACTATCAACCCGACGGTTCATTTCGCCCGGCGGCCATGCCGCGCCCCGTCCACCTGTTACGGCGGGGCGACATCAATAAGCCCGAAGGGGCCGCACAGCCGGGGGCGCTCGCCTGCGTGCACGGCCTGCAATCGCGGTTTGCGCTGGCAGACCCGAATCGCGAAGGTTCCCGCAGGGTCGCTCTGGCTCGGTGGGTCACCGATTCCAAAAATGTGCTGACGTGGCGCTCGATCGTCAATCGCGTCTGGCATTATCATTTCGGACGCGGCATCGTCGATACGCCGAACGATTTCGGCCGCATGGGAGCCATGCCGTCGCATCCACAGCTTCTCGACTGGCTGGCCGTGACGCTCCAGGAGAATGGCGGTTCATTGAAATCTCTGCATCGGCTTATCGTCACGAGCGCCGCTTATCGCCAGGCATCGCGGAGCGTTTCACATGACGCCGAGATCGACGGCGACAATCGTCTGCTGTGGCGCATGAACCGCTTGCGGCTGGACGCAGAAGAAATCCGCGACGCCGTGCTGTGCGTTTCCGCCCGCCTGGATCCGTTGATGGGAGGGCCGTCAGTCAAGCAATTCGTCCAGTCGCCGGGGATCCACGTGACGCCGGTCGTCGATTATCTGAACTTCGACGTCGACAGCCGCGAGAATTACCGGCGGAGCGTGTATCGATTCATCTTCCGCACGCTCCCCGATCCGTTCATGGAAACGCTCGATTGCGCCGATGCTTCGCAGTTGACGCCGGTTCGCAGCACGTCGGTGACCGCGCTGCAGGCCTTGACCATGCTCAACAACCGGTTCATCGTGCGGCAGAGCGAGCATATTGCCGCGCGATTGGAAAAATCGTCCGGCGATCGCGACGGCCAGATCGCGCTGGCGTACGAGTGGATCCTCGGACGTCCGGCGACGCCCCGCGAGATCGACCTAGTTTCCGGCTACGCCCAAGAACACGGCCTGCCTAATGCCGTGAGAATGCTTCTGAACAGCAATGAGTTCATGTTTGTGAATTGAGGGAATTATTTTGCCGAGCCTCGATGGCAGGTAGGCGATCGCCGCCCAAAACGCCGTCGCCGTTGGGTTAAACGAATTGAGGTCATTCATGGCTTCGGATAGTCATCCGTCAATTTCGCACAATCCGGCAGCTTGTCGCTACGGATCGCGGCGCGAATTTCTCTGGTCGGCGGGCGGCGGATTGGGTGGAATCGCGCTCGCACATTTGCTGGGTGTCGCCGAGGCGCGGGGCGAATTGCCGCTTCCCAAGCCTGAGCTCAACGGCGGCTTGCATCACCGCGCGAAGGTGAAGCGGGTCATTCAGCTCTTCATGAACGGCGGCGTCAGTCAGATGGATACGTTCGACTACAAACCCGAGCTGATCAAGCGGCACGGCGAGAAAGTCGATTTCGGCCTCAAGGCGGCGGCCACCAGTGTTCCCGGCAACATCATGAAGTGCCCGTTCGAATGGAAACAATACGGACAGACCGGCCGCTGGGTCAGCAGCGTTCTGCCGAAGATGGCCGAGTGCGTTGATGACTTGGCCTTCCTGATGGCAATGCAGTCGAAGACGAACGTGCACGGCCCTGGGAGCTACATGCAGAACACGGGCTTCCTCACGCCCGGTTTCCCGTGCATGGGAGCTTGGATTTCCTATGGGCTCGGAAGGCTCACCGACAACCTGCCGGCGTTCGTCGTGCTCCCTGATTCGCGCGGCCTGCCTTATAACCAGGGGGGAAATTTTTCCTCCGGCTTTCTACCGGTCGCCCATCAGGGGACGATCATCCGGCCGACGGCCCCCGTGCCGATCGCCGACCTGTTTCCCCCGCAGAACGCCCCCTTCATCAACACAGCCAGCGAGGCGGACGGGCTGTCGCTGCTCGATACGCTCAACAGCGATCATTTACGAGAGAATCCCGGCGACACGCGGCTCGAAGCCCGCATCGCCTCTTACGAGCTGGCGGCCAAGATGCAGCTGAGCGCGCCGGAAGTGCTCGACCTGACGAAAGAATCGCAGGCGACACACGTGCTGTACGGCACCGACGACAAGGCCTGCGCCGATTTCGCGCGCAATTGTCTCACCGCCCGCCGGATGATCGAGCGCGGCGTGCGGTTCGTGCAGGTCTGGAGCGGGATGGGGGGCCCCAAAGGGAATTGGGACAATCATACCGACATTCACAGCGAGCTGCCGTTCATCGCCGGCTCGGTCGATCAGCCGATCGCCGGGCTGATTCGAGATCTCCAATCGCGCGGCCTGTTCGAAGATACGCTCTTGATCTGGACGACCGAATTCGGCCGTATGCCCTTCACGCAGGGGAGCACGGGGCGCGACCACAACGGCGGCACGTTTCTCACGTGGCTGGCCGGGGCCGGCATCGACGCGGGGGCGACATACGGCGCGAGCGACGAGTTCTCGTACAAGGCGGCGCACGACGCGACGATGTGCTACGACCTGCATGCCACAATTTTGCACCTCCTGGGGGTTGATCATCAAAGACTGACCTACCGCCATAACGGCATCGACCGCCGACTCACCGACGTGCACGGTTCCGTCATCGAGGAAATCCTCTCATAACGGCGAGCCCGGCACTCCGGCCCCTTTCTCAATGAGAACGGCGCCGCGGGAATCATCCGCAGCATTTTGGTATCATGGCGAATCGGGTGTTTTCTGTCGCACCGCCAATACCTCCCGTCATCGATTTTGCAACATGAATTTCCGCACGCCAACCGCCAGGGTTCCGACTTGTCTTGCCTTATTATTGCTGCTCCTGTGTCATCCGCGGGACCAGGCAGCCGGCGACGAATCGGCCCAGCCCTTCGGAATCGACCAGCGCGTCGCGTGGACGACGTCCCAATTCCGCGGCTCGCCCGAACCGCCGCTGCCGTATCGGGCCGCACGAGTCTTTCCCCGCGTGCATTTCAAAAATCCGACCGTTCTCACGAATGCTCCGGGAACCGACCGCCTGTTTGTTGCAGAGCAGAATGGCAAACTCTTTTCGATCGCCAATCAGCCCGATCCCGAGAAGGCCGATCCGTTTTTGGATTGTTCGGCACTCGTCTCCAAACTGAGCGGCGAACGTCAAGAGGACCTGGGCTTCGAGGCGGTCTACGGCGTCGCTTTCCATCCGAAGTTTGCCGAGAACCGGTATTGTTATGTCTGCTACGTCGTGCGCTTCAAAGACTCCAAATTGGGGCAGCATCCGCAGGGAACTCGCGTCTCGCGATTCACTGTCAGCCGCACCGATCCCCCCGAGTGCGATCCGGCCAGCGAAAAGCTGATCGTGAGCTGGCTGCAAGGCGGACACAATGGCGGTTGCCTGAAGTTCGGTCCCGACGGTTTCCTCTACGTCTCGTCCGGCGACGGCGGGCCGGCGTTTCCCCCCGATCCGCTGAAATCCGGCCAGGACGTGACGAACGTGCTTTCCGCGGTGATGCGGATCGACGTCGATCGTGAACAGCCGGGGCGGGCGTATGCCATTCCTGCCGATAATCCGTTCGTCGATCTGGCCGGCGCTCGAGGTGAAGTGTGGGCGTATGGATTCCGCAATCCGTGGAAGATGAGCTTCGACCGTCAGACCGGCGGTTTGTGGGTCGGCGACGTTGGCTGGGAAATGTGGGAGATGGTGTACCGCGTCCGTAAGGCAGACAATTTTGGCTGGAGCCTGTACGAAGGACCGCAGCCGGTGCATACCGAACGGCCGCGCGGGCCGACCCCCATCGTCCCCGCGACCGTTCTAATACCGCATACCGAAGGGGCCTCGGTCACTGGCGGTTACGTCTATCGTGGCCTGAAGTTTCCGAAGCTCGTGGGGACCTACGTCTTCGGAGACTGGGAGACGCGCCGCATCTGGGGTGTGGCCGTCGACGGGGATTCCGTCGGTTCCAAGCACGAGATCATGGATCCCACCGTGCGCATCGTAGATTTCGGCGAAGACAACTCCGGCGAGTTGTACCTTCTCGATTACGATGCGGGAACAATTCACACGCTCGTTCCGAACGACGCCCCGATCGACAACCATCCTTTCCCGCGGCGCTTGAGCGAAACGGGGATCTTCGAATCGGTCTCGAATGGTCTCCCGTCGGCAGGGGTCGTGCCATACCAGATCAATGCCGAGCAATGGGCCGACGGCGCCGTTTCGCAGCGCTGGGTGGGAGTGCCGGGGAGAGGAACGATTCACCTCTATGAAAATGCCAAGAGCATTCCCGGTTCGATGTTCGGCCGCAAACTCGAATTCCCGCAGGACGGCGTGTTGGTGAAGACGTTGTCGGTCGCAACCGACCGGGGCGAGCCACCAGGCATGCGCCGCGTCGAAACGCAAGTGCTACATTTCGACGGTCGCGACTGGCGAGGATATACCTACGAGTGGAACGACGAGCAAACCGATGCTGTCCTGGTCGAGGCCGAAGGCAAAACACGCTTGTTGCGCGTGGCGGACGCGGCGGCGGATGGGTCTAAGCAGCAGGCCTGGCGCTACCCGTCTCGCATGGAATGTCTGCGCTGCCACAATCCGTGGTCGGACTACGCCCTGGCCTTCAATGTGGCCCAGCTCAATCGACAACGCGGATTCGGGGAGATCAGTGACAATCAGTTACGGACGTTCCGCCACATCGGTCTGGTCGAAGATTCGGTGAATGCCGGGGCTGCCGGTAATCCAAAGCCCGTCGCATCGCCGCCCAAGTCGATCGAATCACTGCCGCGATTCGTCAATCCTTACGATTCGCACTCCGACGTGAATCAGCGGGCCCGCACATACCTGCACGTGAATTGCGCCCATTGCCATCGTAATGGCGGCGGCGGTTCGGCCTATGTGCACTTGCCATACGAGCTGCCCCTCAAAGAGACTCGTGCGCTGGGACTGCGACCGACGCAGGGAAGTTTCGGTCTGCATGACGCCAAGATCATTGCACCCGGCGATCCATTTGGTTCGGTCTTGTATTTCCGCATGGCTAAGCTGGGCCCCGGACACATGCCGTACATCGGCTCATCGGTCATCGATCAGCAGGGCCTGGAGTTGATCTATGATTGGATCCGGCAGTTGCCTACGCGGCCCGATGACCAGTCGCTGCTCGATCTTCTCGTCGCTAAGGGGGAGAAAGCAGATGAAGAGCGCTCGCAGCTGGTCGACGAGTTGTTGTCGAACACGAACCGTGCCGCGCTGTTGGCGCGGGCGATGAACCAGAGAAAGCTGCCACGCGGCGCGCAGCAAACCGTCGTCGACGCGGCCGCCAAACACACAGACGCGGCTGTCCGCGATTTGTTCGAGTCGTTTATCCCGGAAGAGAGACGGGTGAAGCGGCTGGGCGATGCGATCAAGGCGGCCGAATTGCTCAAATTCGCCGGCGATGCCGAGCGTGGCAAGCAGCTTTTTCACAAGACGTCGGGCGTGCTGTGCCGCAATTGCCACAAGATCGCCGGCGACGGCGTCGACCTGGGCCCCGATTTGAGCCAGATCGGCCGCAAATACGACCGGGTCAAGCTGCTCGAGAGCATTCTCGAACCGTCGAAGAACATCGAGCCAAAATACGTGACATGGATGGTCGAAACGACGGCCGGCAAGGTTCTGGCGGGATTATTGGTTCGCAAGGACGGCAACGAAATCGTCGTCAAGGACTCGCAGAACAAAGAACATCGCATCGCCCTGGGGGACGTGGAAGGGACGCATCAGATGCAGCAGTCGCTGATGCCCGAATTGCTGCTTCGCGATTTCACCCCACAGCAAGTCGCGGATCTGTTGGCGTATCTGGCGGCGCTCAAATGAGTTCGGATCTTTTCTCATTGACAGCGATGAGGTACGGAGTCATCAGGATTACGTAACGCAGTATTAACAAAAGGCTTGTGTCGCAAGGCCGTGAATATTGCGAATTGCTATGCTTTGTTTTGCATGTTGACTGACGCCTCGGATGACGATAGATTTAATTGCAGTTGAGAGGGCTGCCGTGGGCTGATGAAAAGGCTGTCATTTCTTGCTGATTTGGGCTTGTGTCGTTTGGCGAGATTTGTTGCGCTGTCGGGCCGATGTTCCACACTCGAAATCAGGAAAGGAATCGCACATGGAAGTGCAGGCGGAGCAAACCGGTAAGCGCAAGTACACGACGCCTCGATGGGTGCAGGCTTGGTTCCTCGGCCGGAGCCGGGATAACTGGAAGCATAAACATCGCGAACTGAAGGCCGAGGCGAGGCGGTTGCAACGGCAGGTGAGCGATGTGACCAAGAGCCGTGAGAAATGGCGAGAGGAAGCGAGTCAGCTCCGGCGGCGCGTCCGGGAATTGGAAGCCGAGAATGCGGTCGCGGAAGGGTGTGACGGGGCTTTAAAAAAAGGCAGAGGCGGTTCTGGACCTGGAAGCTGAGGAGTCGCCACGCGGTTATGGTTACGGTGCCGGGATGCAATGTCTGTTCATACGGTTGGTTTTGGCAGGTTGCTCGTTGCGGGGAGCGTCTCGGCTGTTGGCGATCTTCGTCGATGCGGCGGGTTGGTCGTGGTCGATTCCGCATTGGACCACGGGCCGACTGTGGCTGCTGCGTCTGGGGCACGCCGTGCTGACGATGCCCAAGACCAAGGCCGATGACTGGGCTTGGCTGATCGATCACTCGGTGCAGATGGGCCAGGAGAAGTGCCTGGTGATTCTGGGTATCCGATTGCGGGACTTGCCGGCCGCCGGGCAATGCCTGACGCACGCCAACCTGCGTTTGCTGGGGCTGATCCCGCGCAAGTCCTGGACTCGGCAAGAGGTCGACGACCAATTGGAGGCCCTCGCCCAGCAAACCGGTGTCCCGCGTGTGATCGTCGATGACCACGGGGTTGATATCAGCGGGGGCGTGCGCTTTTTCCAGGCTCGTCATGCACAGACGGTCGAGATTTACGACGCCAAACATAAAGCTGCCTGTCTTCTGAAAGGGCGCCTGGAAAAGAATCCACGTTGGCATGATTTTCAGAAACTGCTGACGCAAACACGCTGTGCAATTCAACAGACGGAAATCGGGTTCTTGACACCGCCCGCTCCCAAGCCCAAGGCCCGCTTCATGAACCTGGCGGCAACACTGCGCTGGGCCGCGAATGTGTTGGCTGTCATCGCTCAACCGCCGCCCACGGTGCGGGAACGTGTTCGTCCGGAACGCTTGCACGAAAAACTGGGGTGGTTGCAGGAATTCGCCGGTGATCTGCAGGAGTGGTCCGAATGGCAGGAGGTCGTCGATGGCGTGGTGGCGTTCGTGAATCAGCAGGGGATCGACCGAAATGCTGCCAAAGACATGCGCTGCATGCTGCCCAAGGTCACCCAGACCAGCAGTCGCGGCTTGAGAGAGGATCTGCTGACATTCGTCGCAGATCAGGCGCGGCGAACAAAGCCCGGGGAACGTTTTCCTGGCAGCACCGAGGTACTGGAATCGTGTTTTGGCCGCTTCAAGCAATTGGAAAAGCAACAGGCGCGGGGCGGTTTCACCAGCTTGCTGCTGGGATTTGGCGCCTTGCTGACTGAAACGACGACCCAAGCGATCCGGCAAGCTCTCGATCATAGCGCTACGAAAGTGATCTCCGTCTGGTGTAAAGAGCAATTGGGCATGACCGTGTTCAGCCAACGTAAATGCGCCTTCGCGGAATGCGCAACAAAAGCCGCGTGAAGACTCGCAACTTAATTTCATCAGCCCAGGGCTGCCGTATGGCGGTTCGTTGGAGTTTTGCTCCACTCGGCTGTAATCGCGGTTGGGAGGGCTGCCGTATGGCGGTTCGTTAGGCTTTGCCTACCCGGCCGCTTTTTTTTTGCGCGTCAGGATTCATCGGTTCGGATATTCAGTCGCGGGTCAGATCGCAAAATGTATTTTTTGTATCTTGATGATTCCGGATCGGCCAATAATCCGAACGAAGAATACTTGGTCCTCGGAGGAATCTCGGTATTTGAGCGCCGCGTGTACTTCCTATCCAAGCAACTTGACGAGCTCGCCGCAAAGTACCACGCAGCAGATCCCGACTCGGTAGAATTTCATGCATCGGAGATTTTTCGAGGAAAGACGCATCCTTGGGGTGAGCTGAAGACGCCAAGTGTTAGAAAGCAAGTGCTCCACGAAGTCTTGTTCTCGCTGACGACCGGTACGGGACTTGCGCATTTGCATGCGCGGTGCATAAAAAATCGTTCCCGAACGATGATCCTATGAAGCTTGCGTTCGAGGAACTTTGCAATCGCTTCGATTTGCAACTCGAAAGGCTCCGCGTCCAGGGCGAAAAACATCGCGGGTTGATCATTCTTGACAAGAGCACGCACGAAACGGCCCTTCAGCAATTAACAAAGGACTTTCGTGCCAAGGGAACGCGGTGGCGCGCGTTGAAAAATATTGCGGATGTGCCGTTGTTTCTGAATTCAGACGCCTCGCGATGTATCCAACTTGCGGATCATGTCGCGTATGCGGTTTTCCGCCGCTATCAAGCGGGTGATACAAGTTATCTCGATCCAATAGTGCACAAATTCGATGCTGACGATACGCGCATTCACGGTCTTGTCCACAAACAGGTACTAATGCCAAATTGTCGGTGCCATGCCTGCATGTCGAAGAGCACTCCGATCGTCTGAGCTGGATCCCGCCTGAAGGCGATACTACGAACCCACCGGTACCGTCGGCTGCGTGCCGTCTTCGATCCAGACCCAGCCGTACTGGGTGTTGCTGCCGTTCGGTTGCCGGCGGAATTCGTCACGAATCTGAGTCAGTTTGTCGGTCTTGATCTTTTTAACCTCGGCCTTGATGTCGACACCCAGCAGGCGTGCCGCGTTCAGGCCGAAGATCTGGTTCTTGATTTCGTCGGTCAGCTCGGGATAGCCGTATTTTTCCATCAAGCTCTCTTTCATCTTCATCCGCCGCAGGCGTTCGATCTGGCTTTGCGGGCTGCCGTTCCAGATCGAATCGGTCCCCCACAGGATATGATCGGCGCCGGCCACTTGAATCATCTGCCCGAGCATGTGCATGCACGTCTCGGGATTGAATGACGACGTCATGTTGAACGTGCTCCCCAGCTCGAAGTAAATGTTCTTGATCTGCGGATTGCGCTTCAGGATGCGCAGCAAATCGCTGGTCCACGCCAGCTCCTGGGGGTCGTTCTTTTTCGGATCGGTGACGCGCTCTCCGGTCCCCATGCCGACCCAACCGAAACCCCGAAATCCCGAGTGGTAGACGATGAAGTTGAGATCGGGCCAGTCTTTGGCCGCCTTTTCCAGGTCGAATGGCGTGCAGGCCTTTTCGTTGAAAGCCCCGAGCGGCAAGCCTTTGTGGACGCACAGGTTCTTGATCCCCAGCGCTTTAGTTTTCTCCCAGAAGGGGTAGGCGATTTGCTCGTCGTCCATGAACCACGATTTTTCCCCCAGCTCGGCCCCGGTGTACATTTTCCAGGCGTCGATCTTCAGCTCTTTCACCTGCCGTTCCATCTCTTCGAGCTCGGGCTTTCCCAGATTGGGGCGCAGCAGGCCGTGCGACAGGACGCGCCGCGAACCGGCGATCTCGTTCACGAAGGCCCGCGTGGCGACCATCTGGTCCGGGGGCAGCGGATTTTTGTTCCATTCGCGCGTCGGGACGCCACTGATGATGGCCATCACCGTGTCGCTGTCGCCGAACACTTCTTTGACGTAATGCGCCCGGTTGAGCTGGTCGAGGGCATCTTTGCCGGACCGGGCGCCGGGGCGGAGGCGTGTGAAGAAACTGCCCACGACTTTGCCGTCGGGTGTCGTGTCGTACCACTGCTGGGCGACGTCGACATGATGCGTCTGTACGTCGAAGATGAACTGCTCTTTGGGCCAGCGCTCTTCGAAGGCTTTCTGGTCGTCGGCTTCGGCGGCTGCGACGTCGTAGCACGGGCCGAACACGTCGTTGAGGGCCAGCAGCGCCGCCGCCATACCGCTGCCGGTCCGCAGAAAAGTGCGACGATCGACCCCTTGCCGTTTGGCCGAGCGTTCGCTGATCTCGGTCAAGCGTTCTTCATACGCCTTCTGCAGGGGCGATTGCGGCGGGGGGACGAATTCTTCGTTGGAGACGATCCGGGTCGGAATGGGCGAAGGGGCCGGATGCGTGGCGTCGAGATCGCATTGGCGGATCCACATGGGGCAGTCTCCTCGGAAGTCGTGTCGGGCGGCGAATCGGGTGAGCAGAGTTTCGCAAACGGGTGTCGGGAGGGCAAGCTGCGGCGCGTGTTCGTGTCCGCCGGTCGCGTGACTTTGGTCCGCGGCAAGTCTCAAACACGATCCGATTCGCGAAGCGGAGCTTCGAACGCGGCGTTCCCAAGCGGAGCTTGGGAACGAGTGGACATGACGACGACACACGGAGTGTGCTTGCTACTCTGAGGGGTGCTTCGTATGGACGATCAGTCTTCGTCCGAGCCGGCGGGTTCACCTTCGAAGTTCTGCCACTTCATGGCGCGATGCATCGGCTCGACGCGCAGCACGACTTTGCCGTCCTGAAAGATCCGCACGGTTCCCGTCGATTCCGAAACCGCAATGGTGATGGCCTTGGTCGCTTTCGACATGGCGGCGGCAGCCCAGTGGCGGGCGCCCAACCCTTTTGAGAGGGTGATGCCCCCGGCCGGCGCATCGAGATGCCGGCCGGCCGATTGCACCGTGCCATCGGCCGAGATGATGAACGCCCCGTCGAGCTGCGCAATTTCCTTGATGCTTTCGCGAACGCGCGGGTCGCGGATCTGCCGCTCTTTGGCCGAATACCCGCGGAACGGATCGTGCACTTGCTCGTGCGACATCTTGAGCACCGTGCGATGGTTGCCGACGACGAACAGCGTGCCGACCGGCTTGCCTTCGCGCCCTTCGCGGCCGACTTCGATCGCCAGATCGACGACGGTCCGCAAAGTTTCGAGAGGCACCTGCGTTTCCAGCCGCTGCAAATCGCGCGAGGTAAGCCGCGCCAAATGCTCGCCCAGGCTGATCACGCTGCACGTATCGATGTCGCGCATCTCGAAGCCGGGGTACAGGGCGACGACCGTGTCGCCGCTCTGCAACAGTTCGTCGGCGATCGCTTCGAGCAACGCCTGGCTGAGTTGCAGCCGGCGGCTTTCGGGCTCGTGAACGAGGGGCACGAGGTCGACGTCGTCGTCGAGCACCGGCCGGAACAATTCCACTTTGTCGGTCGCCACCACGAGCCGCACCGGGTGCAGCTCGTTGCGGATCGCCGCGAAATCGTAGGGTAAGTCGGCCAGCAGCACGACGGCCTGGGCCTTGCAATCGTCGACGATGCGTTTGGCGGACGCCAGCAGCGTCGTGAACGGTTCGGTGATTTCAGCGCGCTTCATGCAGGTCTCGCCGCTGGTTGCCGGCTATCATTTCTTCGAGGTCGTATCGGCGCCGCCCTTGACCACGCGCTCGGGCGCCTGCTCTTCAGCAGTCAGTTTCTCGCTGTAACGGTACGAACCTTTCATCAGGCTGGTGACCCCGGGAATCGGATTGACGACCGTATTCTGGACGGTCCACTCTTTGGAGAGAATCAACCCGCGTTCGACGTCGAATGTGATCTTGCCGCCAACTTCGCGCAACAGCAACTGGGAGGCGATGGCCGGATTCGTCACGGGAGACAGAATCATCGTTTTCAGCTCGATCGTCGCCCGGCCGGCTTTGACCTCCGTCAGTTTGTAGACCCTCTGGATCGCGATCAGATTCCGATTGCGGTGCTCATCGAGTGCGATGACGTCGAACTTCTTTTCAGTCCATGACTGGCCAACGGCGACCGGATGTTCGGGGAGCACGATCAGGTAGGCCTCGAGTGCGCCATCGGCGCCCGTATCGGTCACCAATCCCTTGGGTTCCGCAGACTGGACGGCCGTCATCACGACCTTCAGCGGACTTCCCGTCGGTTGAAAGCGAATCGTGGCCCATGGTTTGCCGACCGAGGCCAGAATGTGTTTGAACTTTCCCGGCTGTTTGTTCGGGTCATCGCTTTGAAATTCGATCGGGACGGGAGTCGTGCCGTCGCGCTTGTCCCAGATCGCCCGCATGGACACCCAGTCGATGGACAGCTCGAGGTCGGCGTCGCCGGACTTCTCATCAATGGCGGCCACGCGGTGGTGTCGCTTTGTCTTCGTGGAATTCCGCTGAATCTCGATCTCGTCTCGGGCTTTGGTCGAGATTTCGGTCTCGCTGAGCACTTCGTATCGCAGCACCTGGTTCGGCCGGAATTTGAAGGTCAGTTGGTACTTCTCGGCTTGGGGCCCGGCAGGAGCGGTCGAATTGGCGCTGGACTCGGCCCCCGTCTGTGGCTTGTCTTCCGCCCGGAGCTTGGGCATCTCGAAAATGAACGCCGTCGAAACGCAGACGACGGCCAAAATATGACGGCGTGTTGACACGATACGATCGGCTCCTTCCCCGCAGGCGGCTGGAACAAGGGGGCGGATCGTAGCAAAACCGGGACTTGATCGGGAGAGCAATTTCCCGATGGTTTCGGCGTTGAAAAAGGGGACAGTCCCTCTCCGCCAGATCGATTTGTTACGGAGAATTCACGCGTCGGAAAGGGACAGTCCCCTATTCCAACAGGCTGCTACACGGCCGTGTATCCGCCGTCGACCATCAGATGTGCGGCCGTGATGTACGAGGCGTCGTCGGAGGCCAGAAACAGGATGGCCTTGGCGATCTCGGACGTGTCGGCCAGTCGCTTCAGCATGCAGGCGCCTCCCCAGGCGGGATCGGCGTCGGCGCCCCGGCGGTCCAACCCTTTTTCGCGACTCAGCCGTTCGACGATCTGAGTCCACACGGTTCCGGGGCACACGGCATTTACCCGAATTCTGTCGGGGGCCAGATCGAGGGCCATGCAGCGCGTCATCGACGCGATCGCCGCTTTGGTCGCGTTGTACGTCACGAACTGCGGCTGGGCGATGAAGCTCGAGATCGAGCCGAGGTTAACGATCGAACCCCCGCCCGCCTTGCGGATTTCGGGGACGACGTGCTTGGAGACGAGCGATACGCCGATCACGTTGACGTCCAGAATCTGCCGCCACTCTTCAACCGTGGCGTCGATCCCCTTGAGGACGAAAATCGCGGCATTGTTGACCAGCGTGTCGATCTTACCAAACGCCTTGACGCTGTGGGCGACCAGCCGCACGATCTGGGATTCGTCGGCCACGTTGGTTTCGACGAACAGGGCCCGACCGCCGCGCCCGGTGATCTCTTGCGCCACGGCCTGGCCATTGGCGACGTTGACGTCGGCAATGACGACGGCGGCACCCTCGGCGGCGAACAGCTCACATGTGGCTTTGCCGATGCCGTCGGCCCCCCCGGTGATGACCGCAACTCTGCCTGCGAGACGCGCCATGAGAGTGTTTCTCTTCGTATCGACGTGCAAGGGGCGGTCAGCCGCCGGCGCCCGTAGCGGCGGGCGCTTTGAGCTGCCTGGCCCATTCGCTGGATTCATATTCGCTGCGAAGGAGATCGCGGGCCTCTTCCCCGCGCGCCTTCTGGCCGACTTTGTCCCAGAGCTGAGACAACCGGTACAAGGCTTCGGCATGGATCGCTTTTTCCGACCGGAACAGCACGTCGACGTGGAGGTAGGCGAGCAAGGCGTCTTTGTCGTTCCCCTGCTCGCGCAGGCAGTCTCCCTGGCGAAGGAACGCCTCGGCGTTGACCTTCACATCATCCGCAGGGGCCTTGGCGATCACTTCGCCCAGCAATTTCAGCGCGTCGTCGTATTTCTTCTGGGCGATCATGATCCGCGATTTGCCAAGCACGGCTTCCTGCCGGACCGACTCTTCCAATGGGCCCTCGGGCTGAATGGCAATGACCGCTTCGTACTCGACGGCCGCCTCATCGAGTTTGTTCTCGGCCAGCAACAACCGGCCCGATGCGATCCGCGAAGCCATCTGTGTTTCTGTCCACGGGGCCTTGCCGAGCTGTTCGAACGTCACCTTGGCTTTGATGAAATCCTTCTTGGCCGCGTAGAGCTGCCCGAGGTAATTGACGGCCTCGTAGAAGCGATAATGGTCGCTTTGCTTGGTGCGAAAGTCTTCGAGCTTCTTGATGGCGTCGTCGACCTTGGCCGGATCCGACAGGGCCATCTTGGCGGTCGTGCGGGCGATCGCAAATTCGAGATCGGCCTTGGCGGCCTTATCGGTGGCCTTGGTCGCCGCCAGCGATTTTTGATAGCCGTCGACGGCCTTCTGGAGTCTCATTCCGTTTTCATCGCTACGGGCCACTTTGAGGTCCGGGGGGTCGCCCGTCCAGTCGATGCTGACGATTTCATTGGCGGGCACTTTGATCGTTTCGCCCTTGGAGCTCGACTTCAAAGTGACTTCGGTCTTGCTGACGCCGGTCACTTCGCCGGCCAGCGATTTTTCACCGTGCTTGCGGTTGATGGTTTCGTTCGCCAGCGCCGGTGAGACGGCGATCACGAATGCGAGCAGGGCAGACGGGACGACAAGACATTTGCAGTGCATAATCGCAGGCCTTCTCAAGAGCTAAGCCAAGGTGATTAAAGTAATCACGAAAAGTTGAATTTGC
>DASYAR010000106.1:0-5132 GCA_036501235.1 Planctomycetaceae bacterium | reverse complement strand
CAGCGCTTCGGTGGCGGCCCAACGTCGCCGTCCTCGCTCGTCCAAGTCTTGGGCGATATTGGCGAACTTCTGTCGAATCCTTTCGATGACTTGTGCCTCCGGCATCCACGCATCAGGCCCGTTTACTCAAACCGTTGCTATCCCATTTTCCGCAGCTTATTGGGTTCGGGCGCCTTAGCGGCGAAATGTGCGCTCGAGCGAGGCAGAAACCATGTCAGCCGCGACGAACCATCGCATCCGAACGGCATATCACATCGCCACATATTCGTTGTTCTTTATGGCTGTCGCGCATTTCGCCTTCGTCCGCCGTGAGTCCACGACCGACGGGTTGATCAGTTCGACCATCGCCGTGCTGATCGCCATGACCTGCGCCTACGACGCGGCCGTTCTGGGTCGGCCGTGGGCGATGGGAGAGCGGTTCGCATTTGCGATCGTCTGGCCGGTTGCACTGCCGATCTACATCATCCGCTCACGCGGCTGGTGGGGGTGCGCCCTATTGCTGATTCACGCGGCCGCGCTGTCTTTAGTGGCCTGCGCCATCGGGACCGCAGCCGTGCTGTCCCAGGGTGTTGGCCGATGATTCTCTCAGAGATGCGGGCCTTCCGCTCCCAACTCCTGCGAACTGCGCAAGAAGCGCAGTCGCAGTGTTCGGCTGCACTCCGGGATACTCACTGAGCCGAGAATTCCGGCCGGCGTTGGCGGAGCTGGTCTTTGAGGCGGGCGACGATGCTCGAATGCATCTGGCTGACGCGGCTTTCCGAAAGCCCCAGCGTATTGCCGATTTCCTTCATCGTCAGTTCTTCGTAGTAGTACAGGATGATGATCAACCGTTCGTTGCGGTTCAGTCCCTTCGTCACCAGTTTCATCAGGTCGCGCTTCTGGATGCCATTGGTGGGGTCGATCCCCTTGTTGTCCTCGAGGATGTCGATCTCGCGGACGTCTTTGTAGCTGTCGGTCTCGTACCACTTCTTGTTCAGGCTGACGAGATTGACGGCGCTCGCCTCGGCCTTGAGCCGTTCGAACTCTTCCGTCGGAATCTGCATTTTCTTGGCGATCTCGCCGTCGGTCGGCGGCCGGCCCATTTCGGCCTCGGCCAATTTGCGGGCCGCTTCCACCTTGCTGGCCTTGCTGCGAACGAGCCGCGGCACCCAGTCCATCGTGCGCAGCTCGTCGAGCATGGCGCCGCGGATCCGGGGGACGCAATAGGTTTCGAACTTGACGCCGCGCGTCAGGTCGAAGGCTTCGATGGCGTCCATCAGTCCGAAGACGCCGGCGGAAATCAGATCGTTCAGATCGACTCCGTCGGGGAGCTTCGACCACACCCGCTCGGCGTTATAGCGTACGAGGGGGAGATATTTTTCGATCAGCAAGTTGCGCAATTCCTTGCTGGACTGGTCTTTCTTGAATTCCTGCCAGACTTCGGCGATATCGCGTTCGACTTTCGAGACCATAATACCCTCCGTGGAAGTTTCAAATCAGGGGTGTCGTCTCAGCGACTGGGAGATGGGGGATTTTGCTGCGGTTGAGGGCTGGAGCCGGGAGCGGTGGCGGGTTGCTGCTTGTCGTTACGCTGCACGCCTTCTTCGACGAGCCGTCGCGCCATTTCGCCGCACAGCCAGCCCAGGACGTAAAACGCGGCAGTCGCGGCCAGCGCAGTTTTGAGGGCCGGTTCGAAGGCCGACCTCATGAACAGGCCCTGAATCGCCGCCGTCGCGAAAGCGATCAAAGCCAGTCGAACTGCGTAATCGTTGGCCACTGCCGGTTTCCACGCTTTCAGGGCCCCGGACGATCGCCCGCGCAAACCATTGCGCCCGGCAGCCGGTTCCCTCACAGTTGTTATCGGCAGTTAAAGTCGGCGTAATGAGAAAATCTCCTGCAATCGGAAAAGTCGTACATTTTGCAATCTCGTAGCAGCCGACAGCGATGGGCGCAGTCCATCCTGCGTGCCCTACGCAGCTTTTTGCCCTACGCAGCTTTTTGATCGAGGCCGAGAGTGAAATGTGAGAAGAACGAACCGCGCTCGGATTGCGGCAGCGCCATATTGATCATGCGGCGGGCGAGTTGTTCGATGGCCATGCCGGCAGCACTGCGGCTGCCGTCGACGACGAACGGTTTGCGGCGGGCAACGGCGGCCGGGACGGTTGGATCGCGAGGAATGTGCCCGGCCGACGAAACCGTGAGATGCAAAAACGTGCGCGCGGTCTGTTGAACGCGGGCAATGATTTCGCGCGCTTGTGCCGGCGAGTCGGCCAGATTGACGAGGATATGCGGCTGAAACAATTCGGTCCCCGATGAGAGCGCCTTGAGCGTCGCATACGCGTCTGCGATCGCCGTCGGCTCGGGAGTCGTGACGATCAGCACCGTATCGGCGGCCGAGACGAACCTGCGGACCGTGCGGTGAATGCCGGTGCCTGTGTCGATGATCAGGTAGTCGTGATGTTGCTCGAGCTCTTCGAGCTGCAACAGAATCTCCCGCTGCCCGATCGGGGAGCAATCGGCCGAATCAAACAGGCCGCTCGCTCCCGGAACGACGTGAATCCCGCAAGGCCCTTCGAGCACGATCTCACGAACCGTTCGAGCGCCGCTGATGACGTGCGACAGGTTCCAGTAACCGTTGAGACCGCACAAGAGGTCGATGTTGCCCAACCCCAGATTGGCGTCGAGCAGACAGACATTGTGCCCCATTTTCTGCAAAGCGATGGCCAGGTTGAGCGCCACATTGCTCTTGCCGACACCGCCTTTGCCGCTGGTGACGGCGATCGTTCGCGCCTGCCGCCGTACAACGGCCGGCTCGACGGCGGCGGGTTCGGTCCGCCGTTCCATCATGCCACGCAGGATTTGTGCTTGATCGTACATGAGACACCGGAAAATGATTGGGAAGTTTTGATTTCGAGGTCGCGAAGAAGCCGGCCCGATTCAGGTTGTGCCGGCGAGGAACGTCAGACAGAGTGTGAATTCAAATACTGCGTCATTTTGTGCTGGCCTCTTCACGCCGCCTTCGCCCAAACAGCGATTCCTCACCGAGCGCCAGTCGCGCAATGCGTTTCGCACCGGCGTGCTCGATATCATCGGGCACGTCCTGGCCCGTCGTGAGGTAGCTGATGGGCAGAGGAATGCGGCGCGACACCGAGACCAGCGACCCCATGCCGACGGCTTCGTCGAGTTTCGTGAGGATCATGGACGTCGTTCCGGCGGCGGCAAATTTTTCCGCCGTGGCTTGCAGGCTTTTCGGGCTGGCGGCCAGGCTGAGGACGAGGTGCACCTCGTCGACCTGGGCTTCGGCCAGCAGGCTCTTGAGCTCTTGAATCTTCAGCTCATCCCGGGGGCTGCGCCCTGCCGTGTCGATCAGCACGAGGTCGAGCCCCGCCAATTCGTCGAGCGCCCGCCGCATTTCGCGGGGGGTCGTGACGACCTTCATTGGCAGGTCGATGATCTCTGCATAGGTGCGGAGCTGTTCGACGGCGGCGATGCGGTACGTGTCGACGGTGACGAGCCCCATGCGGATGCCGTCCCGCAAGCGGAAGTTGGCTGCCAGCTTGGCAATCGTGGTCGTCTTGCCGACGCCGGTCGGGCCCACCAGTGCGACGACCCGGCGACGACCCGGCGTGGCGCCGATCGGCGGAGCGCAACGAATGTCGGCTTCGACCATGGCGCGAAGCCGAGCTTTCGAAGCGGCGGCGTCCGGCAGTTTCTCGTTATCGGAACATTCCCGGAGCTTGTGGATCAGGTCTCGCGCCAGGTCTTCTTCGACTTCCACGTCGATCAGCTCGGTGTAGAGCTGAAACAGCTCGGTCGGAACTTCCGTTTCCTGATGAAGCGATCCGCGCGTGAGCTGCGAAACCATTTGCTGTATCGAGCTGAGTTGGCGCGTGATTGCCGTTTGCTGCTCGGCGAATTGGGCGACAGGCCCCGGGCCCGGAGGGGAAACAGGCGCAGGGATGGGAGCAGAATGATAAGAAACCGGCGTTGGCCGCGCGGGAAACGGATTTTCCATCGGAGCGGTCGATCGCTGGACCGGCTGTTTTGACTGGGGCAAGCGGTTCGCTCCCGCAGACGCCGGTGCGAGCAGCGGGGGCGGGGGCGCGAGTTGTTCTTCCGAACGGCGGTAAGTCGCAGTGCCCAACGCGGCGTTCGACGAGCTGGCGCTCTGCGGCCGTCCGGTCAACGCCATCACCGCCTTGGGTGTTCGCACGTTGACGCCGGTCCCGGCGGTGATTTCGACCCGCTCATTCGTCTTCCGCCACTTGAGAAAGCGCGGCTGCGGCAACTCGCGCGTGTGCAAGATCACGGCGTCTGGCCCCAATTCCTTGCGGACGATGTCGAGCGCTTCCTGCATCGTCGCCGCCTTGAATGTACGAACGTCGGTCTGGCTCATTAGATTTTATTTCCGGAAACGAAAGTGAAATTGAAATTCCTACCGTGCCCCGGCCATCGCCGGGCGTTTGTCTTTGCTCAATACTTCAATGCCGACTTGACCTGCCGATTCGACCTGTGTGTCGCGAGTGACTTCGTTGAGGCTCAGCACCGCCAGACTCGCCAGTGAAGCGGAAGTGATTTGCTTGAGGGCGGCCCGAATTTGTGGCGTCGTCAGCACGACCGGAGGAAAGCCGGGACCGGTCAGGCGCTCGAGCTGGGCCGCAATTCCGCGCGTTACCGCTTCCGACACCTGCGGCGACAGCTTGATGACCATGCCCCGGTCGCCGTACTCGACGCCCGCCGCCAGAATGTCTTCCAGGGCCGGATCGAGCGTTACGACGCGGAGCACGCGCTCTTTGTCACGGTATTGCTGGCAGATGGTGCGACTCAGGGCGTGGCGCGCGAATTCGGTCAACAGGCCCAGGTCCTTGGTGCGGTCGGCGTACTCACCCAATGTTTCCAAAATCGTTTCCAGGTTGCGGATGGGAACCCGCTCCCGCAGCAGATTGCACAAAACCTGGTGCACATGGTGCGGCTTGAGCACCTCGGGGATCAGCTCTTCGACGACTTTCGGCGAATGTTGCTTGAGGTTGTCGAGAAGCTGATGCACCTGCTGCCGCGATAAAAGCTCGTCGCTGTGCCGGCGGACGACTTCGGTCAAGTGGGTGACGATCACCGCGGAAGGCTCGACGACGTTGTATCCCAGCAGCTCGGCC
>DASYAR010000105.1:0-4791 GCA_036501235.1 Planctomycetaceae bacterium | reverse complement strand
CGAGCAATGGGTGATCGGGGACGCTGAACGGCAATCGGGCGATGATCACGTTCTGCAAGGCATCGCCCGGCACGTCGACCCCCTGCCAGAAACTGTCGGCTCCGAAGAGCACGCCGCGCGAGTCTTTGCGAAAGCGTTCGAGCATCATCGTGCGCGGGACGCCGTCCGCCTGGCTGTAAATCGAATAGCGGTGCTCGCGAAACCAGCCAGCCAACCGCTGGGCGCAGTGATTGAGCATCTTGTAACTCGTGAACAGGACGAACGCCCGGCCCTGCGTCTGATCGACGTACTTCTTGATTCGTTCGCAGACGGCCTCCTCGAAGGCGGCCGGGTTGCCTGCCGGGTCGGGCATGTCAGGCGGCAGAACGAGCCGTACATTCTTCCGATAGTCGAACGGGCTCCCCAGCTTGAGCTCGAGGGCCTGATCGAGCCCCAGACGGCCGCGAATGAAATCGAAGCTCTGCCCGCCGACCGCCAGCGTGGCGCTGGTCAACACGACGGTCGGAATCTCATTGAAGAGCTCGTCTCGCAAAACGGGACCGATCTCGACCGGTGAACAGCAGAGACTGGTGCGCTCCTGGTGCCGCCCGCTGGTTTCAATCCAGTACACCGCCTCTTTGATGCGCTGCGTGAGCCAGATCGCGAGCGATTCGGCCAGTGAGGCACAGCGCTTGGCTGCGGACGTCAGCTCGATCTTCTCTTCTTCCTTCTTGATTTCCTTGGCGAACAGCTCGATCGACGCTGCCAGCCCCAGGAGCGGCTTGCCCAGGTCGATGTTCACCTGGGGCGGCGCATCGAGCCGTCCGTTTTCCTTGCAGTGCAGCACTTGCCAGTGGCGGATCGAATCGAACAGGTCTTGCGCCATGATCCGCACATGCTGCACCAGCTTTTCTCCCTCGCGATGCTTATGGTGGGCCAGCAAGCCCTTATTCGTACGATCGTTGTACAGCTTGTTGAGCAGGTAATCGACCTGGCCGCTGGTAACGGAAATGCCCAGATGATCGGCGGCGACCGCCTCCATCGTGTGCGCTTCGTCAAACACGACCACGTCATAGTCGGGAAGTATCGAGGCCCCTTCGCGCCGCAGCGCCAAGTCGGAAAAAAACAAGGCGTGATTGACGATCAGGACGTCGGCGTTCCAGACGCGACGGCGGGCTTTGTAGTAGAAGCACGCGTCGTATGTCGGGCATTTTTTGCCCAGACAATTACCATGGTCGCTCTGCACTTCGTCCCAGACCCCGGGAAAGGGCGCGAAATCGAGCGTGGCGCGGCTGCCATCCGCGGTCTCTTTGGACCAGCGAACAATCCCGTCGATCTGCTCAATTTCCTCGGGTTTGTTGAACATACTGCCGGCGCGAGCCTGCGCTCCTGCCAGCCGGCGCAAGCTGACGTAGTTGCCCCGGCCTTTGACGAGGACTGCCGAGAACTCGATCGGCAGCACGGAATTCAGGAAGGGGATGTCGCGGCCGACGATCTGTTCCTGCAGGCTGATGGTGTGAGTCGAGATAATGACGCGCGTGCGCTTCCCTTTTTTCTTGCCGCCCCCTTCGTCGTCATCAGAAGATTCGCCGCGATTGGCGTCTGCGACTTGCCCGGCGGTGGCGGCGAGAATGGCAGGGACGAGGTACGCAAAGCTTTTGCCGACCCCCGTTCCGGCCTCCACCACGAGGTGTTTCTTCTCGGTAATGGCGCGGGCGACGGCCTGGGCCATTTGCAATTGCTCGGGGCGCTGCTCGTACGCTTTGAGGCGGTGGGCAATCCGCCCGTCAGGCCCGAGGATCGACTCGGGGGTCAGAGGAACGGTCATGCCTCATTCCTGCCTGTGGAAGCAGATGAGACAGATATCGTCGCGTTGGGCAAAACCCGCGGCGAATGCTTCGATCTCAGCGACAATGGCCTCTCCCAGGCGCTCGGCCTCCGGCGGCGCCTTCTTGAGAAACGCCATCAGGCGCGGCGTCCCGTAAATTTCGTGCGCCGGATTCATCGCCTCGGTCACGCCGTCAGTGGCCATGACGACCGCATCGCCGGGTTCGATCTGCACCTGAGATTGCGAATAGACCGTTTCGTGCTGAATGCCCAATGGCAGGCCGGACGTGTGCGTCCCGATTTGCTTGAGAGTCCCATTTCGCTGCCGCATCAGAGGAGGTAAGTGGCCCGCGTTGACGATCGTGAGTGTGTGCGATCGAGGGTCGAGCACGACGATCCCCAACGTGATGAAGCGATGCCCTAGTCCACTGGAGGAGACGCCGGCGTTAAGATTCGTCATCGCCGCGGCCGGCGTCGCCTGGGCCAGCAACTGATAACGGGCGTCGGCATAGATACGGGCCATCAAGAGGGCGGCCGGGAGCCCCTTGCCCGCCACGTCGCCGATCGTTATTGCGACGCGACCGTCAGGGAGTGGGACGTAATCGAAAAAATCTCCTCCGACACGTTGGGCCGCTTCGTAAAAATCGAAGAAGTCATATCCGGCGGCGCGGGGGCGCTCGTTAGGCAAGAAGCCGAGCTGCACCTGCGTTGCGAATTCGAGATCACGTTCGTAATCGCGCTGTTTGAGGGCGGCCGTATGGAGCTGGGCGTTTTCCAGTGCCAGCGCCGCCTGGGCCGCGACGCTGGCCAGGACTTCGAGGTCGTCGGTGGCAAAGGGTTGCGCGTTGTTGACCGTGTCGATCTGGATCGCCCCCAGCGGCTCCGCCGTTTGCCCCATCAGCGGGGCGCACATGACCGAGCGAATGGTCATGGCGGCGACGCTGTCGGAGAACTTGAAGCGCTGGTCAGACGTGGCGTCGGCCGACAGCAGCGCGCATCCTTTGTTCATCGCTTCGTGCAGGATCGTTCCGCTGATGCGCGTCGAATCGATCAGGTCGTCGCGGCGCACGCGTTGCGATTTGATCTGCAACGTCCCGCTCGATTGGTCTTTAAGGACGACGAATCCCCGGTCGGCCTGCGGAAAAATCTTGAACAGACTCTCCAGGATTTTCGGCAAGACTTCTTCCGCTTTCAGAGTCCGGGCCAGGTTCTGACTGATCTCCATGACGGCGCGAAGCTTTGCCTCGGGACGGACGATGATTCGCGGATTGCGGTTCTTGACGTCCAGCGACGTGATGATCGACGAGCTGTCTGAGCTGATCCCTTCGGAAGTCGAGTCTCCTTGCGCGCGACTGCGAGCCAGTGCAAAGACGTCGGTATCGGCAACGGTGGGCGCTCGGCTCGCCGTCGGAGAGACGGTCGGCAGCGATTGAGGAGCCGGAGCGTCTCCCGAATCCGGGGGCATTCCCAGATAGAATTGCAGCACGACCTCGCAGACGCGGATTTCGTCGTTATCCTTGATTTCCGTCCGTCCCTGGATTCGCGTTCCGTTGAGCAGCGTGCCGTTCCGGCTGCGCAAGTCTTCCAGAAAATACGTTCCATGGCTTTCGAGGATCTGGGCGTGGTTCCGGCTGACGGCGGCGTTGTCGAGCACGATCTGGCACGACGGATGTCGCCCCATCACCATCCGCTCGCCGAGCAGTTCGACCAACTGCCCCGGACAACTCCCTTTGACGACCTTCAAAACTGCCACGAGATCTGACCCTCAAGATGCGAAGTACCGGAATGGGAAAGCATGGATGGCCACGACGTCCCGACTGGGAGAAGTTGGGGTTTCTAGTTTTAGAGTTCGGATTTCCTCAGACATTCGCCGTTTCGCGATTCGTCATTTTGTCGAATCCTGGTGAGACTCTCCACTGGACGCGGGGCCCGCATCGGAATGGTTCTCCTTTTTGAAGATATCATCCCATTCCTGACTCATCTGTTTATTCAGTTTTTCGATGTTGCGGTGCATCGTTTCCGCGATGGCCGAACGCATTTTCTCGTCGAGCATGTCGAACAGCACCAGTTGTCGATTGGCGTGTTCCCGGTCACCCGGCGGTTGCTCGCCCGTCCCCGCTGGTTTCGCGGGCGACCGCAACTTATCGACAATCTGTTGGGAATGCGAATAATCTCCGCGGAGGTTCCAGAGCACGGCCTGGCCGGCGAGGCCAAATGCGCGAAACTGGGGCTCATTGAAATCGGTGAAGCGGTCGAAAATTGCCTGAGCCTCATCGTAACGGCGTTTCGCCAGATACAACATGGCAATGTGCTGCTCGGCGTAGTTCTTGAATAGCCGGTCCGATGTCGACGGAAAATTGTCGACGACCGCTTGCCAGGCCTCGAGATTGTCCTTCTGATGCACGGCGTAAAAATACTGAGCGGCGGCAGTATCTTTGCGCGGCGTCCCCGAGGCGGGGGGAAGCGGTGCGGCGAACGGGTCGGGCGTGCGTGTGACCCAACCGACTCCGGCCGAGGTCCCCCCGATCAACAGACCCAGCAAGACCAGAGTCCAGATCTGCCGCGATACGGGCCAATCGGGCATGTGCCAGACGGATTGAACCGTCCTGATGACGGCATTGCCAGACGGTTTCACCGAGAGTTGCGGTTCAGGCGCACCGGTTTCGGATGCGGGATGATCTTCTTTCGCGTCGGACTCGACCGTGATCCGCTTCAGGTCTTTCAAGATCGCGAGGGCCGTTTGGTAGCGTTTTTCGGGATCTTTGGCCATCATCTTGTGCACGATTCGACACAACAGCGGGGGCAGATCGCTACGGATCGGTTCCAGCGGTTCGGGATTGTTCTTGAGGTGCTGCACGGCGACGCTGACGGCCGTCTGCCCGCGAAACGGCGGCGACCCGCTGAGCATGTGGTAACACGTGACCCCCAGCGAGTAGATGTCGGTGCGGTGATCGACCGTCTTGCCGCTCACCTGTTCGGGGCTCA
>DASYAR010000104.1:0-4218 GCA_036501235.1 Planctomycetaceae bacterium | reverse complement strand
GGTTTGGGCGTCGTCAGGCAGGTTTTGAGACGCGTCAGGCAGGTTTTGAGACGGGTCAAGCACGATTCGAGACGAGCTCGATCGCATTCGCCTCTCATTTGCCAGCGGCGAGTGAACAACTCGGTCCGCTGAACGATTCAGCCTCCGCTCCCGCCACCCATCCTCCTGCCCACGATTCCTGTACTCCGATCAACTGTCATTATATACGTTGTGCGGCGGAAAATAATGAGCGCGGGAAGGTGCCATCAAATGATTCCCATCGCAAACAGAATCCCGCACAGAACAGCGACCAGCCCGATTAACGCCAGGCGGTACCTGAAATCAAGGCCGTCAGCTAATGCGGACAGAAAACGCAGGAATCCCGCCTTCTCTGGAAAGCGAAAAATGAATTCGGCTGCCAATAACGTGAGGCCGAAAACGACCCATCCGATGCCCTCGGCGAGTCTGCCATCTCTCATAAACCGGGAAAGCACATCACGAACCACGATACCGGCAACGATGGCAGCACAGATCACTCCGCCGGCCACGAATATACGAGCCCCGGAATCATCGTGCTGACGACGTTCGCTCATTTGGGCTCGCTCAATTGGTCAAAGGCACCGAGCTTGAGAAAACTGGAATGCCGCCCATGGTACCAAATGATGGCAGGGACAACGGACCAGATCTCCAAGATTTCCACTGGCGCGATGACGAGTCGCCAACCGACTGGCAGAGTTGCCACCGCGCTGCACGGAGAGTTTGGGGACGAGCATCCAGCCATGCGCCCGGGCCGTGTCAGTCAGCAGGTGCTGAAAAGCCGTTTCGACGGCGCCTGCGTGGATCACCTTGTCGGTTCGAGGAGACGGGTGGGCACGAAAAAAAGGCGACGAGCCCTCCCCTGGCCCCCCTGTGAAGAGGGAAGAGGGCGCGCGCCGTGTTCTCTCGAATGATTCGTTCAGTTGTTGGCTTCGACGGAAATTATTTCCGGTTTCCAAAGCGGCCCCCGGATCCTGCCGACAGCCAACGGAACGACGATTTTCCAGGAAATCCGCAGGAATTCTCTCGATCTGTTGCAACTCGCTGATGGCCATTGTAATTGTCTTGTTTTCCGATCGAATCCCCTAAACAGGGGAGGCCGAAGATTTTTTTGCCCTGGTACAATTACTCTTCTTTTCCCGAAATCTGGGGCCAGAATGAGCAGTGGCTTCGTCCTTCTCAGCCGTTTTCCCAGCTTTCATCCGGCTCGTTTTCCGCTGCCGGAAGGTCTCACGACCGTCGGTCGGTCGTCGGCGTGCAACTTCGTGATTCACAACGGGACGGTCTCGCGAAATCATGCCGAGATCCAGATCGCCGGACAAACCGCGACGATCCGCGATCTGGTGAGCTCGAATGGAACATTTCTGAACGATGAACGGATCAGCGAGTCGCCGCTCCTCGTCGGGCAGCAATTACGGTTCGGGAAAGTCGGTTTTCTGGTCGCCTCGGCGGACTTTCACGATCCCGAATTGGAATCGACCGATGAAACGCCCCCCGTCATCGAGTTGGAAGGGACCGCGTCGAAGAGCGAAGGGGCGGCCTCGAAGAGCACCGAGGCCCACGCCTACCTGTTGACGCCGGCCCAACGGCGAGTTCTGGAGCTGTTGCTGGAGGGGCTCAAGGAGAAGGGGGTCGCCGATGCGTTGCAGATTTCCGAGCATACGGTGCACAGCCACATCAAGGATATTTACCTGGCTTGCGGCGTGCACTCGCGCGGCGAACTGCTGGCACTGTTCGTCAAGCGGCACGACGATCGAAAGACGAACGCGCCGCGGCTAAAATAAGTCGCCCATCAGCCCGAGACGATCAAGGAGCATTGCGTGTCGACAGCGCCCGTGAATCATAAACTAACGCATGACCAGAACTGGGACCTCGATTCGCTCCTGCCCGATCCCGGCAGCTCCGAGTTTCCTCAAATCGTCGACGCCTTTCGCCGGAGCCTGGAGGCCCTGGCCGAAGAGTCGGACCGATTGCCGGCCGTCTCCGGCAGCGCGGCCGATCCCGCCAAGTGGGGGGCATTTCTGCGCGAAAGCGAACGGCTGGAGATGCAGGCGGTCGACCTGTCGGCCTTCATCGGTTGCCACGCCGCGGCCGATGCCGCCAACAAACTGTTTCGGCAGTTCGAGGCGAAGCTGTCGGCCCTCGATCCGCTTCGCGAGCGGATCATGACGAACCTGGAATTCGCGCTGCGCGACGCCGGCGATGCCGACTTTCAGGCCCTGATTGCGGCAGAGCCCACGCTCGCGCAGAACGGCTTCTTTCTGGCACAGCGCCGCAAGAACGCCCGCCTGCGGCTGCCGCGCGGTGAAGAACTGCTGGCCGCGGACCTCGCCGTCGACGGCCTCCATGCGTGGGGACGGCTCTACGACCGTCTCTCGGGCGAACTGAGGATCCGCGTCATGGAACAGGGAGAGATCGTCGAAAAATCGGCGGGGCAGATTCGGTTCGATTCGCCCGAGCGCTCGGTGCGGCAGAACAATTTCTATGCCGCCGACAAAGCCTGGAAGACCGTCGCCGACAACTGCGCCGACGCGCTCAATCACATCGCGGGCACGCGATTGACGCAATACCGGCGCCTGGGCCTGAGAGATCATCTCGATATGCCGCTGCATCGGAATCGGATGCAGCGCGCCACGCTCGATGCCATGTGGTCGACCATCTCGCAGCGCAAGGGGATGCTGCTCAAATACCTGTCGGCGAAAGCGCGGCTGCTGGGGCAGAAGCGGCTGGCCTGGTACGACACGCAGGCGCCGCTTCCGGGAACGGATGAGCCCGGACAATCGCCCGAAATCTCTTACGATGCGGGGGCCGAGCTGGTGGTGCGCACCTTTTCTGCCTTCAGCCCCGACTTGGGCGACTTCGCCAAAATGGCCCTCTCGAGCGGATGGGTCGAGGCCGAAAACCGGTCGGGGAAGCGCCAGGGTGCGTTTTGCACCGGCTTCGCGACAAAGAAACAGTCGCGCGTATTCATGACGTTCACGAACACGCACGATAACGTGTCGACGCTGGCCCATGAGCTGGGGCATGCCTATCACTCGTGGGTCTTGCGCAATGAGCCGTATTTTTTGCAAGACTATCCCATGAATCTGGCGGAGACGGCGTCGACATTCGCCGAGGCCGTGCTGGCCGAGCAGCGTCTGGCCGAATCGCGGTCGCGCGGCGAGAAGCTGTCGATTCTCGATCACATGCTGGCGGATGCCGTCGCGTATCTGATGAATATTCACGCGCGATTCCTGTTCGAGAATCGCTTTCATGAAGAGCGGGGCGCGGGCGAGCTGCCGGCGTCGCGGCTGTCGGAATTAATGCTGGCCGCCCAAAAAGAGGCCTACCTCGATGCGCTGGCCGACGAAGGGTGGTATCCCGATTTCTGGGTGTCGAAGCTGCACTTCTATATCAGCGGACTGCCGTTCTACAACTTTCCCTACACGTTCGGCTATCTGCTGTCGACGGGACTGTTGGCCCTGTCGCAAAGTGCCGGGCCAAAGTTTCCCGAGCAATATCGGCGGCTGCTGGTGGCGACCGGTTGCCAGGAGACCGAAGCGGCCGTCCAATCCACGACGGGATACGACCTGACGGGCGGCACATTTTGGGAAAAGAGCCTCGACGTCGTCGAACGCCGCGTCGAGCAGTTTTTGGACTTGACGGGCTGTTGACACGTCATGGAATTCGGCTTCTACTGTATTTGTCATGTCTATCGACTCGTCGACCGCCGTTGTGGAAGAGAAAGAGCAGGCGGAGCCCCCTCGGCGGGACGCACGCTCGGTCGGCATCGTGAACACGCAATACGCGACCCTTTTCGAACCTCCCCACGAACTGCCGCTGGTGTGCGGCGCCAAGCTGGGGCCGGTGCGGGTCGCGTACGAGACCTACGGCGAACTTTCGGCCGCTCGCGATAATGCCGTTTTCATCTGTCACGCGCTGACCGGGGACGCGCACGTCGCCGGGCTGCATTCGGATACGAGCCGCAAGCCCGGCTGGTGGGACGACCTGATCGGTCCGGGCAAGGGGCTCGACACGAACCGTTATTTCATCATCTGCGCCAACATCATCGGCGGTTGCCAGGGGACGACCGGCCCCAATTCGGCCGACCCGCAAACGGGCCGTCCGTATGGATTGCGGATGTGCCCGTTCCTCACGGTGGGGGACTTCGTGCAGGTTCATTCAGCGCTGGTCAAGCATCTGGGAATCGAAAAACTGCTGGCC
>DASYAR010000103.1:0-10347 GCA_036501235.1 Planctomycetaceae bacterium | reverse complement strand
TGTATGTCGGGGAGCGCCCAGGCGCGCATCGTCGCCGGGATCAGATTTCCCAGCAGCTTGGGAACGATCGCCTCCCAGAAACCGGCAGTGACCATGTACCAGGCCGCCGACACGCCGACCATGACCGACTCGGCGATCTTGTAGAACACGTTGTCACGATACAAAAACGAGAAGACGGCCAGCGTGAAAAACGCCGCGAGCCACAGACCGATCGTTCTGGGAATACTGAGCTGCGCGTCTGTGTCGGTCGGTTTTGACTCCGTGAACTTAGTGCGCTGGTCGGTTTCCGATTTCGGATTGACCCGCTCCTGTTTGACGTAGATCCTGCCGAGGCCATGTTCGGAGGCCAATCCCCGGTACAACAGGAACAGTCCACCGGCGATGAAAAGGACCGTCCAAATCAGATTTTCGCGGTTCATCGTGTTCACCTGGGGCCTCGCTGTGCGCGATCGGCGAAATAGCTCACATTGCCCAGGACGATCAGCCCGATGATCAACAGGTGCGCCCAGAACTGCGGCGCCATGCGCTTGATCGCCTGGTTTTTCGCCGGGTCGCGAAACTGTTCGTACCTGGCCGCCAAAGCCGCCTCATATTCTGCGGCCCCTTTGATGGCCGCCAACAGGCCCAGCATCTGGTTGGGAATATAGGGATACGCCTGTGGCGCCTGCACGGCGGTCGAGCCCGCCGCCAGCTTGACACCCAACGGGCTGGCGGCATACTGCACCCACTCCTTCATGCCCGGATATCCCGTGCTGATCGTGAAGATCAGGGCCATGTCCTTCAGCGACGAAATATTCTCGGTGATGGGGAACCCGTCGAGCGGCTTCTTCTCGAAGTCGGCGGGAAACATCTTCTTGATGTCGGTCGCCATCACGGTAATGACGACTTCCTCGGCATTGTTGAACCCGAGGTTGATATAGTCCTCGCCGTATTTGAAATCGTACGCTGCGAATTCGCCTTCGACGACCTCCCGGATCGTGCGCTCCATCATGGGGAGACCGTCGGGATAAAGCGTCATGAAGAACATTTTGTGGCGTTTGACGCAGCAATGACGAACGACGGCGGTCGCCAGCGGCGCAAGTTCTCCGTCGCTGCTGGGTGAGTAATCGAACGACAACAGAATGTTCGATCCTGGCGGAAGACCTTCGATGTAATTGAAGACGTCCAGCACCGGTTTGGTCGGCTTTTCAGGAAACGATTGCTGGGCCAGGATCGGCGCCGAGACCGCCAGCAGCATGGCCAGGAAGATCCATTGGCGGTCCAGATTTCTCAGTGCTGCGAGCACGACGTCAGTCTCCCTCCGAGCCGAGATACGAACGGTCGACCCCGAGCAGCACTTTGAGCGAAGTGGCCGCCACTCCCAAGGCGATGCCGATCATGATGGCCCGCTGACCGGCCGTGTTGAACACCCCCAGAATGATCGCCGTCAGGCCGGGAAAAGTGAGCGCCGAGTAGTCGTCAGGCACGGCCGACGTGAGCCAGGTTCCGGCATAGGTGCGTCCCAGGAGGACAATGAACGCCGCCGCGAGCAGCAGCGTCGCCTCGGTATTTTTTGCCCGGAATGCGCGAAAGGCCGCCGAGGCCACGTAAAACGCCAACAATGCGAACATGGCTCCGATCAGAGGCTGATAGGCAAATTCGAACAACCACCACAGCGCACTCCCTTCGGCCTGGTGATGGCCCGACCAGGGATGAGTGGGATCGTCGGCGATGACTCCAACTTTGAACAATCCCACGAACAGCGTCACGAGGAACGAGACGAGCGTGACGGCCGAGTAACCCCAGCCGGCTTTGCGCGACGAGATTTTCTTGAGATGCTGGGCGCACAGATTCGCTCCGCCGAGGACGAACGCCAGCGCCGCCAGCAGTTCGAACCAGCTCCCGGCTTCGTTCTTCCACTCGGCGAGCGCCGGGACGAATGTGGCGCCAATCATCACACAGCCCGTGATGCAGGCCAGCAGCCAGGGGATGGTCGTCTTCATCAAGTCCCCCGGCGGCCCAGGATCGATTCGGTCAAGTAACCGAGCGCTTCCTCGACCTCTTTCGATTCCGGAAACAGCGTTGCCAGCGTGGCCAACACGCATCCCGCGACCAGCAATAGACACGCCAGGACTTTCCCGGCGTCCTGTCCTTTCAGGCTGCCCAACTGGTGCGGTTCTCCCGAGAGATAAGCCGAGGCGGCGAACAACTCTTCGCCGATCAGCGTGTAATCGCAGGCCGCGACGAAAAACGGCAATTGGGCCGCCTCGTTCGTGCCCGCGATTTGAATCGCGCCGATCGAGTTCCCGGTTTCCGCCAGAATGAGCGACTCGGCAAAGAACGTACCCATATAAAAACAGGCGGCCGGCTGCTCGCGGACCATGTACCCGGTGAGATACGCGACATAGGCAAACTGCTCTTCCGTCACGTAGGTGATGCGGTCGTCGTTGAACGCGTCCGATCGTCCGGCCGCAAGATACGCCGCCTGGACAGCCTCGCGGGCGGCCGTCATCACCAGCGACCGCGACGTGGGGACTTCGATCGTGGCGTCGTAATCGGCCGCGATCCGCGCGACATGAGAGAGAACATTGATCCCGGCAACGGTGGAGATTTCATTCATGTCTCGCAGACCCGGCACGAACAGGCAGGGCCGGCCCATCTCCGTCGCGCGCCCCAGGGCCTCTTGGATCGCTTTCAGCCCGGCGATCGGACGAATGTACGTTCCGCGGCCCGATTTGACGATTTCGGTGAACACGATCACGCAGCCGCACACCACCAGCACGATCACGCCGAACCAACGTCGTTTCGTATCGAACCATTGCACGACGCTGCGGACAGGCTGTTCGAGCCGCGCCGGTTCGGATTCGGAGTTTCCGTCGCCCAGCGCAGTCACTTCAAAGAAATAGGACTGTCCTCGTTGGCAGTGATTGTCGGTAAATTCGCGCGCGCCGGACGCCAGCCGGGCGATCGCGCTGCGATCGGAGCCGTCCGCCAGGCTGCGATAGACCTGATAACCGCGGACCACGCGAGGTTTTCTCGCCGGATCATCATCGGCCGACGGAGCCCATTTCAGGTCGATCGCCGTTCCGGCGTCGTCCGGCGCGTCTGTGGCCGTCAGATTCGACGGCGGAGCAATTATGGTTTTTGGCGGCGTGACAGTTGCCGGTTCGTCCTGGGCATATGCTAAGACGGGGCGAAGCCAAATGAAAATCACGAACGAACAGATTGCAACTGCCAGAATGTTTCGGGAAAAACTTTGGCAGCACTGCGGGCTTCGAGCGACGCGTACCGCGAAGCGGTTCCGCAGCATAGCCCAGGGTTTCCCGACTTTGTCGGGATATCCTGAGTGGTGATCGCGTCCAGCAGTTGTCGCTTTGCGACCCGACCGGTGCCGAGCACACGATCGGGCCACCCGCAATTCGCGAGGGCTTCCATCAGTCGCCGTTGGGTCAGGCGTCATGCCTGTGCGAATCGCCAAAGGTTTACCCCTCCATCAGCTCGACGTTGGCGCGCGGGATGAAGACCTGTTTTCCACCCGGCAACCCCACCTCCAGCACCCGCGCTTTCGAACCCGATTCCAGCACTCGCGGTTCGGCCGGCAGCGCCACAACCGTGCCGATGATACCAAAATACGGATCGCGAATGATACGCACCGGAATGCCCTCGCGCAGCACATGCGCGTCAAGAGAGTCGCCAGAATTGGCTGATTTGCGCTCCGAACCGATCGTCGCCGCGCTTTCCCAGGGAATCACAATCTCCGGCCGCAATACGCCGGCGCGAATCTGCGTGGCCCCGTTCACGGCCGTCTCGCTGCCGACACGCGAGGCCAAGAGGTCGAACGTCCGGGCGGCCATGGCGATCTCGCCGAAACCTTCGGTGATGATCAGCGTCAGCCCGGCGGTCTCCGACCCGGTCGTCGCCACGCCCAGGTCGTAGCCTAGAAAATCGCGCAGGTCCTGATCATCGATCCCCCCGGTCACGATCGCCGAGACGCCCACCGCCACGGCCCGCGAGAGCGCGTCGGCCGTCACCCGCCCACCGCCCACGACGACGGCGCCACGATGTCCGGGCACGATCAGGTCGGCCGTCAGGTTTTGTTCGGGACGCTCACAGGCCAGGCGGATTGGCCCGTAGGCTTCACCGCCGATGCCGAAAATTCCTTGGACGAACGAGCCCTCGGCTTCGATCGCGGCTCCCTCGTCAGGTACGATCTCGACGATGGTTCCGGAAAGAAATGCGGCCAACTGCACCGGCTGCGACTGGCCGCGCAGCATCACCTGGCCGGTCACGCCCGAGATGGATTCGATCTGGCCTGCTGCCGGCGAGGGACATTCTTTCTGCAGCCAGCCGAAGATGCCTTTCGACCGCGCCAGCACCTGACCTGCCGCAACCGTATCTCCCGTTTTCACGAGCATCGCGGCCGGCAGCTCGCCCGGCGGGACCGATAAGAGATTTGCCACATTGACGGGCGTGATTGGCCCCGGCAGGTCGGTCTGGGCAATAACATCGCGGGAGGTGACTTTGTCTCCCGCGCGAACCAGAACGCGGCCCGGGATCGGCAACGTGCGGCGACGGCGCAAAAGCACCCGTTCGGTTACGTTCAGTCCCGGCGTGTATGGTTGCGACATAACGCGCCCAGCATACATACCCTCTTACCGGTGGAGTAGAGCCAGACGGGGCCGAGCTTTAATCGTCTCGTGGATCCCTCTTTTTGGGGGCCTCGGGAGTTACGATGTTCGCGACTTTGATGTCGAATGTTTTTTGGCCCTTCGGTAAATCCACCTTCATCTCGGATTCAGGCGGAAACAGCGGGGTTGGCTGTTCCGTCGGCCCCTCACTCGGGTCGGCATCGGGGACTGGAACCGGGTTGTCGTCGTGGGCAGTCAGCCGAAGAGTATAAGACCCTCCGAAGACGCCACGTCCAGGGGCGGTCTTGTAGTGCCCGTCGGTGATCTCGGCAATCCCGACCGCAGCGTTCTTGGGCTGTCCGCCAGCAGGAACGAACATAATCGTACCGGCAGGGATCGGATTACCTTCGTATTCGATTGTGCCGGACAATTCATACGTTCCTTCCGCACCAACGGGCCCGCCGCCGCATCCGGCAACACTCAGTATCAGAACCAAGACGCATCCCGACGGGCCAATGCCGAGACTTCCGCGAACGACCTTTGACATCATCTTCGAGAATCCTCCTAGGGGTCGCCGTCGTTGGTAATTCCGAGAGTTTATCACTTGGAAGCACGGTTCAATCATTCCGCGGACCCCTCTTTATCAGGTCCGCGGAAGTGACGATATGTGCCAGTTTGATGGCAAAAGCCTTATTGACGCTGCAAATTATTGCAGCCCTCCGATGGGGCCACCATCGTTCATGATCCCGAGGGAATAATAAGTCAACAGATTGATGTTGGCACTGACGAATTGGACCGATCCATCCGCCATCCCAAAGTGACAGCCGCCCGAGTGAAAACTGCCGAACGTACGCGATTGAATTCCTTGCTCGGCCGGGGGTGCTGGAAATGTTGGATCAATGGTTCCATTGCCGAAAGCCGTGTCGCAGTTGCCGCCGTTGGCCAGTTGGCCGTTCAGCAAAACCGAATTGATCGGGAGACTGGCGGCCGACACAATCCCGGGAAGGGATGTGCCGCCTGAGTCTCGCATTCCCGAAGCCCAGCCCCAGAAATCGCCCGGGGCCGAGGCGCCGCGAGCTCCAAGGGCCAGCATGTAATTCGATTCGCCGATGAGAAACGTATTGGACGATCCGTCAGTCACGTCACCGATTCGGACCCTCGAATTCTGGTAGAGAATGCCATTGCTGAAGAACGCCCGGCCCGTTCCCCCCGATCCCAAATTGCAAGTCGCGGCCGTGAGCGCCCCGCCACCATCGCAGCCAAAATAGTCGGTGTGCGGCGTGCCCGAAATGGAATACGGGTCTGACGGGCACTGCATTTTCACCATTTGCAATTGCCAGGCGACGTCGTTCGGTCCCCCGTCGCCATTTGTGCCGCCGCCGCCGTTAAACCAACTGTACTGGGCGAAATTATTGTTGAAATTGAGCGTATTGTAGAGCGGGCTTTCGTCGATCATGGGGAGGATCATCACGGTCCAGCTGGCGCCACGCCTGCCGCCAGTGGTCTGGCAAGTGGGGGCCGTGGTGCTGCCCGGCAATGCATAGATGAATCCCGACGGGAAAGCCTTCGCCGAGTCGTGATAGTTGTGCAGCGCCAGAACCAATTGCTTCAGATTGTTCTTACAACTCGAACGGCGAGCCGCTTCCCGTGCCTGCTGCACGGCCGGCAACAGCAATGCCACGAGCACGGCGATGATGGCGATCACGACGAGCAATTCGATCAACGTAAAACCACGTTTCCTGCGACTCAAAGGCAATGACGGCATCGCAAAAATCTCCTGACGAAGGGAAAGAAGAACCGGCAGACGATTGCCGCAAGAATAGAGCGGCTTGACGACGAACGCGTGATGAGAGACGCTTACAGATTTGTAACATTTCACCAGACGATCATCGCAATTTCAACTCCATTTCACAAGACATTATGTCTTTATCATCAGGAATTTCCTTATGGTGAATCGTGTAAATGGTCGACTGCACTTGCGGGGCACCTTGAAATCATGATTGACTTACAGGCCGATTCGAGCCGCCGCGACCTCACCGCGGTGCTCGCTGCGCTGGTGTATCCCACGCTGCTCACCGTGGTCTATTTCATTCTGCTGGCCAAACATCCCCAGGGCGTGCAGCAGGCTGCATACGGCCTCGGCAAGACGATTCAATTCCTGTTCCCCGTCGTCTGGGTCTACTGGATTCAAAGGCGTGGGCCGAATTGGCACCGGCCGCGCGCCAAAGATCTGACGACCGGCTTGATCGTGGGACTGCTGCTGCTCGGTCCCGCGCTCGTCCTGTATTTCTCGTGGATGAAACCAGCCGGCATTTTCGACGGTCCGGCCGTGGCCGTGCGGGAGAAAGTGGCCGGAATGGGAATCGGCAGTGCGCCGCAATTCGTAGCGGTCGCGATCTTCTACTGCGTGGCACATTCGCTGCTGGAAGAATACTACTGGCGGTGGTTTGTCTTCGCTCAACTGCGACGGCTGACTTCGTTTCCGGTGGCGACGATCGTTTCGTCGCTGGGATTCATGTCGCACCACGTGTTCGTGCTGGCGGTGTATTTCGGCTGGAGCTCGCCGATGACTTATTTCTTCTCTCTGGCCGTCGCCGCAGGCGGAGTGATCTGGGCCTGGATGTACGAGAAGCGCGGCTCGCTCTACGGCGCGTGGCTGAGCCATGCGCTGGTCGATACGGCGATCTTTGTCGTGGGGTATGATCTGTTGTGAAAGGGAGTCGAACAGGTCGACGATCGGAATCGAGGGGAAGAAACGAAGTTGAGCCAAGGTTGCACGCGGATGAAAAAAAGACGTACGGGAATGGACCGGGAGCCTGAAGTCTTGCCAACGCTGCGCAAACTTGCGACTCTTTGACTTTTCGACCCCTTCGACTTTTCGACCCCATTGACCTCTTGCTCCCCCCGCTCTCTATGCCCATTTCCCTCCACCAGATCGACGGTTTTCTCGCCAACAACGCCGACAGGCATCTTGACGAGCTGAAGGAGTTCTTGCGAATCCCGAGCGTCAGCGCCGATTCGCGGCACAAGAGCGACGTACGGAAAGCGGCCGATTTCGTGATGTCGCATTTCCGCTCGGCAGGCCTCGATGCGGAATTGGTCGAAACGGCGGGCCATCCGATTTGTTACGGGCACTGGCTGAAAGCGGAAGGGGCGCCGACCGTGCTCATTTACGGACACTACGACGTTCAGCCCCCCGATCCACTCGACAAGTGGATCAGCCCGCCGTTCGAGCCGACGGTGCGCGACGGCTGTCTTTACGCGCGAGGCGCTACCGACGATAAAGGGCAGGTCTTCACGCATATCAAGTCGATCGAGGCCTGGATGAAAGTCGCCGGCGCTCTGCCGGTCAACGTGAAATTCATTATCGAAGGGGAAGAAGAAGTCGGCAGCAACAATCTCGACATCTTTCTGGAAGAGAAGAAGTCGCGACTGGCGGCCGACGTCGCGGTGATCAGCGACACGAGTCAGTACGCCTGTGACATGCCGGCCATTACTTACGGACTGCGCGGGATCGTGGCCTGCGAAGTGACGGTGCGGGGGCCGAATTCCGACAAGCACAGCGGCGTGTTCGGCGGCGCCATCGCCAATCCGGTCAACGTCCTGGCCCGCCTGATTGCCGGGCTGCATGACGACGAGGGGCGGGTCACGGTTCCCGGTTTCTATGACGACATTCCGCCGATGTCCGCCGATGAACGCCAGCGCATGGCGCAGTTGCCGTTCGACGAGCGGCAGTTCCTGAAAGACCTGGGCCTCGAGGCCGCATGGGGCGAGGCCGGCTACACGTCGCTCGAGCGCCGTTGGGCGCGTCCCACCTGCGACGTGAACGGCATTACCGGCGGCTACCAGGGCGAGGGACCCAAAACGATCATTCCGTCTTGGGCCACGGCCAAGATCACCTGCCGGCTCGTGCCGAACCAGGACCCGCAGAAAATTGCCGCGGGGCTCGAAGCGCGATTGCGCGGCTTGTGCCCGCCCGGCGCCAAGCTGGAATTTCGCACCTGGCACGGGTGTCCGGCGTTCGTGTTCGATCCCACCAGCCGGTACATGGCGGCAGCTAAAAACGCCATCGCGACCGCCTTTGGCGTCGAACCGGTAATGATTCGCGAAGGGGGATCGATCCCCGTGGTGGCGAGCTTTCAGAGCCTGCTGGGACTCGATACACTCCTCCTGGGGTGGGGGCAAAATAGCGACAATCTGCACGGTCCGAACGAACATTTTCACCTGGCTGATTTTCGCCGCGGCACTCGCGCCAGCGCGCACCTCTGGCACGAGTTATGTGTCGTTTAACGTCGTCGTTGAGCGCCGAGGCGCGGCCGAGTGCCCGTCGCATTGGGCACTCGGCTGCGCCTCGGCGCTCAACGGTTTCGATTTGCAAGTCACGTTGCGATGTGGCGCGACGCTTTTCCATTGAGACTTTTCAGCAATGCTCGATCTTCAATTCATTTGCGACAACATCGACCAGGTTGCCAAAAACTGCATCGACCGCGGCGTGGCTGTCGACTTGCCTGCGTTTCTTAAACTTCGCAATCAACGCTCGGAACTGATCACCCAGGTTGATGCCACGCGACGCGAACAAAACGAAGTGTCGGCCCAGATCCCGAATGAAAAGGACGCCCAGAAAAAGCAGACGCTGATTGCCCGCGGCAAAGAGTTGCGGCAAGTGGTCGTCCAGCGAGAGGAAGACCTGAAGGCGCTGGAGGCGGCCCTGCGAGCCGAGCAGTCGCGGATCCCCAATATGACCCACCCCGCCGCACCGGTGGGCCGGCTCGACACGGATAACAAAGTCGTCCGCACGTGGGGGACGAAGCCGGCGTTCGATTTCCAGCCGCTCGATCACGTCGCCTTGGCGGAAAAGCACAACCTGATCGACCTGGACGCCGGGGCGCGCGTCGCCGGGCACGGCTTTTACTTTCTGAAGAACGAGGCCGTGCTGCTGGAATTGGCGCTCGTCCAGTACGCGATGCAGAAACTGCTGGCCGAGGGGTTTACGCTCCACACTACGCCCGATCTGGCCCGCGACGAAGTGCTGTACGGGATCGGCTTTCAGCCCCGTGGTCCCGAGACGCAGATCTATTCGCTGGAAGGGACCGATCTCAGCCTCGTCGCCACGGCCGAGATTACACTGGGGGGCTCGCTCAAAGATCAGATTCTCGACGGGCCCAAGTTGCCGATTCTGGCGGCAGGCTTATCGCATTGCTTCCGCACAGAAGCCGGGGCGCATGGCAAGGCGACCCGCGGCATCTATCGCGTCCACCAGTTTACGAAAGTCGAAATGTTCGCGTTCACGCGACCCGACCAGTCGGAAGCAGTTCACGAAAAAATCGTCCGCGTCGAGGAAGAGATTTTCCAGGGGCTGAAGATTCCCTACCACGTGATCGACACCTGCACTGGCGACCTGGGCGGCCCGGCGTACCGCAAATACGACCTCGAAGCCTGGATGCCCGGGCGCGGCGAAAACGGGGAATTCGGCGAAGTGACCTCGGCCTCGAACTGCACCGACTATCAGGCCCGCCGGCTCGGCACGCGCTTCAAAACGCCCGACGCCAAGGGTACGCAGTTCGTGCACACGCTGAATGGCACGGCCATCGCCGTGACGCGGGCGATCATCGCGATTCTCGAAAACTATCAGCAGGCCGACGGGACGATCGTGATTCCGGAAGTGTTGCGCCCGTGGGTCGGGAAAAGCAAAATCGGGTAAATCGTAGTCGCGTGTGCATAATCGTTTAGCGCCGAGGCG
>DASYAR010000102.1:0-3281 GCA_036501235.1 Planctomycetaceae bacterium | reverse complement strand
CAGGGCTGGCCGCTGTGGTTGCAATGCGTCGCCGTGCTGATCATCCAGGACGTGCTGCTGTACTGGGTGCATCGGGCCTTTCACAGCCGCGCGGCGTGGAAGTTTCACGCCATCCACCATTCGCCGGAGGTCCTCGACTGGATGTCGATGACGCGGTTTCATCCGGTGAACTCCCTCTTGGAATTCGCACTGGCGGACGTCGTGGTGGTGCTGCTGGGATTTCCCGCCGCGGTGGTGGTGACGTTGGCTCCGTTCAATTTGGTCTATTCGGCGATGGTTCATGCGAACCTGAACTGGACGTTCGGGCCGCTCAAATACGTCTTCGCCAGCCCCGTGTTCCACCGCTGGCACCATACAACGATGAAGGCGGGACGCGACAAGAATTTCGCACCGACGTTTCCGATTCTCGATCTGATCTTCGGAACATTCTACATGCCGCTCCGCCGCCTGCCGGCAAATTTCGGCACTGGTGAAAACGAAGTGCCAGCGGGATTCTGGGGGCAGATCTGGTATCCATTCCGCAAGAGCGAGCCGGCGGCGCCGGATCAAGCCGTCGTAATCCAACCGCATTCGACGGCGAACGATGGTTCGTCAAGCCAACGAACCGACAAAGCGGCGTGATTGGTGAACCCGCCCAGCCCTACTTGACCGGCTTCAGCCGCAGATAATCGAGGCCCACCATATAGGCTTTCACCGCGGCTGGGTTAGAGCCGGCGATAGCCAGCACCAGCTTGTGTTTGCCGGCGTCGAGCTGGCGCTGGCCTAGCTTCATCTCGCCTGTAGAGATCACCTCGGCTCCATGGTAGAGGTCGATCTCACCTTTCAGCGGCTGGCCGTCGAGCGAGACGTTGACGATCGCATAATCACGAGCCATCGTGAACGCGGCCAGAACATCGAACGTGCCTGCGTCAGTCACCGGGACTTCGAGCTCCAGCGTCTCGCCAGGCTTACCGCCGGTCCAGAACAGTTGCTTCGATCCGCTCCATTTGTCGGCCGCAAAACCCTGCATGTCTTGTGTCGCCGTCTGACCTGCCGACGCGCTGGCGACTTTCAGGTTCTCTCCTTCCAGCGCGCCGTCGACCTGGCCATTCCCGGCAAAGGCCGGCCGAGCGCCGCGCTGCGCTTGCTCGGAATAATTCTCGATCGGCGTCGGCTGGGCCGCTTTCCATTCGGCTTCGCTGACGGTCTTCTTATGATGGATCAGGACATGCCCTCCGACCATGCCGCCCAGCACGATGTCAGGCAGATTGTCGCCGTTCACGTCGGCGATGCTCACCTGCCGGCCGATGCCGGACTCGGCGTCGATTCGGTAGGGCACCCAGTCGATCCCCTTTTCGGTTCGGGTCAGGCGGAACCAGTATACCACCGCGCCGGCGTCCCACATCGGGCTGCGATCGTGATGCGAATAATAGGTCTTGCCGGTCACGATGTCTTTGAGTCCGTCCCCGTCGATATCGACCAGGGCCAACGAGTGCAATTCGCTGAACACCAGCCCGTAGCGGTTCTGCGCCGGCTTGTCGCCCATGATCAGGTGCTGTTTGAAGACCGGCTCGGCGCCACTGCGGTCCTGCTCGTACCAGGCCAATCCGAAGTCGTGGGCCGCGAGACTCGTGATGACGTCGTTGTCGCCGTCGCCGTCGACGTCGTAGACAAACATGTCGGCCCCACCGTAGGCGTTCGAAAACTTGACGGCATGAAAGGGCCACGGTGTGCCCGCCGCGGCGTCTTTCGGCTGTTCCAGCCAGCCTGCGACGCAGAGGATGTCGCCCAGACCGTCGCCGTTAACGTCCCCCACCCCCAATCCGTGACCGAAGGGATCGGGCGCCGCCTGATCGGAAATGCGATGGAACGTCCACGTCTCGAAGGGCTTTTCCCAGTCGATCGCGGCGAATCCATAGCTCCCTTTAAACGTGCACACGAGCTCGGGCCGTTTGTCCCCCACGATATTCGTGAAGTGCGGCGATTCATTGCCGACCGACGCGAAGACGGTGTGTTTCTTCCAAGGCTTGTCGAGATCGGCGCCCGTCGGATTTTCGAAGATGTACGCCGGTGTGCCGGGGAGCCCGACGACTAAGATGTCGTTCCAGCCGTCACCGTTGAAGTCATAGATCCAGTTGAAAAAGTTGTCGGCGTACCCTTTGCGATTCTGGGGTTTGGCGGGGTAGATCTCGTGCTTCTTTTCGAAGGTCGGCCCCTCGAACCAGTACGGTCCGTACACGACGTCGGGCTTGCCATCGCGGTTTAAGTCGCCGGCGTTGGCCCCTTCCGAATAATAGACGTCAGTGAGCTGCCGACGGTCGAAGGTGTGCAACGTCCGCTCTTCGCCACAAACGACGGCCGGTAATGCCGCCAGTACGATGCAGCAGCCCAGACTCTGTCGGCACACGAGAGATATCACGGTGGAGTTCCTTATGCGTCGAGGCAAGGGCTCAGAGAAGCTGGTCCGAACGAGTCGTGAATCGTAACTGGAGTAGAACGGGTCTCAGTGTACGGGCAATCGGACCGCGACGAAAGGCAAAGGGGGATCGTCGATGCGACTGGGACGCGTGAACTGAGCACTCAGTACTCAGTTTTTCGCTTTTTCGCGCACCGGCAGCTCATAACACACGGCTTCCCGGTCATTGCGGACGAGCAGCTTATTGCCTGCCAGGGCCGGATTGTTCCAGGTCTTCGAGGTGAGCGCCGGGATGCGACCCAACTCGATTAACTTCTTGGGATCGGGCTGCACCAGGTAAACCTCGCCCGCTTCCGCCTGGATGAGCAACAAGTCATCCGCCAGCAGCACCTGGCCGTGGGAGTACCGGCCACCTTTCCAGAGTTGCTTTCCCGTCTGCACGTCGAGGCACGCCAGAATTCCCTCATCGAGACCGTACGCATAGCCCCCATGCAAGACGGCGGTCGTGAACTTGGTTTTCATCTTGCCGGGGGCCTGCCAGATTTCTTTCACGGCCCACGCTCCTCCCGGGCCGGCGGTCGCTTCCAGCAGAACGCATCCCTTGCCGTATCCAGTGCAGTAGAGAATACGGCCCGCCTGGGCATCGACGATGATCGGCTGCGAGCAATTGACGTGCAGATCACCCGACCAGGTGTAATTCCATAACATTTTCCCCGTCGTCAGGTCATTGCCTTCAATCCCGTCGTGCGTGACCAGCAGCAATTGGATGATGCCTCCCAGCTCAGCGAGTGCCGGTGAACTGTAACTCGCCTGGAACTTGCCCCCTTGCCAGACGCGATCGCCAGTCTGCTTGTCGTAAGCGACCAGCGACGCGCCGGCGATACCG
>DASYAR010000101.1:0-9952 GCA_036501235.1 Planctomycetaceae bacterium | reverse complement strand
TCCTCTCTTCTCATCTGTGTGCATCCGTGTCCCTCTGTGGCTAAAATTCGTCCGTCGCGCTGTGCAGTACGCCCCCTAAGAATCGCACCGGAGACTATCGCGTGTTCACTCGAATTGCCGATCAGTACAAAAACTGCACTGCCGTCGTGGTCGGCGCCGGCGGGATTGGTGGCGCGATTATTCAACTCCTGGCCGGGAGTGCCGCTCATCTCGTCGTGGCCGATCGTGACAAGGCACTGCTCCAAGACCTGGTCGCTGCCTGCGGATCCACCAAATTAGACGGCCGGAAGCTCGACGTGCGGGACGGCTCGGCCGTGGCCGAGTTCTTCGCCTTCGTCCAGGCGACGGCCGGGACGCCCGATTATCTCTTTTACACGGCGGGGATTCTGAATATCGAGTCGTTTGCCGAAACGAGCAACGACCTGTGGGAGCGAGCCGTGAACGTCAACTTGAACGGCGCGTTCTACTGCATTAACTCCGCTGCCGAACTGATGCGAACCCGGAAGCGGGGGAGCATTCTCGTGCTCGGGTCGATTGCCGGGACAAAGGCCCGGTCGGGTTCGCGCGTGAATCCCGTCTACAATGCGACGAAAGCGGGCCTCGCCGCGTTCGTGAACGGCGCGGCCATGCAGTTGCGTCCATATGGCGTGCGGATCAACTGCATCTCACCCGGTCCGACCGCCACTTCGATGATGGCCATCCAGCCCCCGCAAGTTCTCGCGGCCGTCAACGACATCGCCCTGGACGGCCGTATGAACAACCCCGTCGAAGTCGCCGAACTGGCCCTGTTCGTCGCTGCGCATGGCCGCTTTACGGGCGAAGACCTCGGTATGGGGGGCGGCGCCGGACTGGGCGGCTGAGTCGCCGTCCGCGTTCCCGTAACCGTAAGCTAGTCCGACTGGCGAACGTCGGATTTGTGATCGTTGATTCGCGATAGTGCCATGCCGGTCGCGCGCTCGACACGCGCATCCCGCTGGGATTGCGGTTAAACGATCGAGCTTCCGTCCGTTCTCCTTTCTACTTTCCAAAGTCTCCTCCGTAGCGCGCAGCGCTTCCTCTTGACTCAATGACAACTGTAATTATAATCCGCCGCGTACAGATGTCCTTGAACAGGGAGAGGTCGACATGGCCGCCCGGCCGCCTCTATCGAAGGGAGAAATGGAGGTCGCCCGCGAGCTCTGGCAACTGGGGAGCGCGACCGTACGGCAGGTGCACGAAGTCTTTCCCGCCGGACGCGAGATCGACTTTACCACCGTGCAGACCTATCTGCGCCGGCTCGAAACGAAGGGGTACGTCAAGGCCCGGCTCGTGGGTCGCACGCTCGTTTATTCCAGCCGGGTCGAACCCCGTAAAGTCATCGGCCAGGCGGTTAATGAACTGGTCGATCGCCTGTTTGGCGGCGAAGCGCTCCCCTTGATGCGACACCTGATCGAAGAGGGTGGCATCAGCGACTCGGAGCTGGCCGCGCTGCGCCAACTCATCGACCGCCTCGAAAGCGAGGAGCCACGCGATGCCCCTTGATTTCATCGATCTCGCGTGGAGACAGGCCTGGCAGGTCACGCTGCTGGCCGTGGCCATCGCGTTGTTGGTCGCTCTGTGCGGCCGAAATCGCCCCCATTTGGCGCATGCCTTGTTTCTCGCCGTGCTGCTGAAATGTCTCACGCCGCCCTTGTGGTCGAGCTCACTGGGTCTGTTCTGCAGGTTGCAGCCGGCCGTCTCGCCGGCAGACACGATCCCCGGCGTCGACTCCGGCCTCGAAATCACAGTGACTTCCAACCAGGACACAAGAATCGATCTCGATGACGTCTCGGAACTGCTCCCCGACGGTTTCCCATTCCCCTCGGAATCCGGCACGCCCCAATCGGATGTTTTGTCGGGTGCTGCCGCGAGAATGCCACCGCGCGAACGGCTGACGGCGTTCTGGAAATTTTTCGTACCGATTGCCACCTGGGTGTGGCTGTTCGGTTGCCTCGTCCGGCTGACATACGCGCTGATCCGGTCGATCGGCTGCTGGAAAGCGATCACCGCGGCGGCTCGCCCGGCATCCCCCGAGTTGCTCGAAACACTCGATCGGCTGACGCAGCGTCTGCGGATTCGTCGACGTGTGCGGCTGCTCGTCTCGGCCACGCGCGTCGGGCCGGCAGTGGTCGGTTTATGCCGACCGACGATCGTGCTGCCGGAAGTAATCGTGGCAGGTCGACCGGCGAGTGAACTGGAGCCGATCCTGGCACACGAGTTGATTCATGTGCGCCGGGGTGACCTGTGGGTCGGCTGCCTGCAAACGCTGACCAGCGGCCTGTGGTGGTTTCACCCGCTGGTGCGCGGCGTCTGTCGCGCCCTGGCACATGAGGCCGAACGCTGCGTTGATGAAGAACTGATCGCCGAGTTGCGCTGCGACCCGGCCCGCTATGCGCGAGCCCTGTTGACTGTTCTGGAACTGAAACGAACCTTACGGCCGGTTCCCGGCTTTCCGGGAATGAAGCCGGTCGAAATCACCTCGAAACGACTGGAGAGAATCATGTCCCTCCGACAAGGATGTCGAAACCGTACTCCCTGGTGGTGCTGGGCCGTGTTGGCCGTCGCGTTGGCCGCCACGCTCCCTGGTCGGGCCCTGATCGCCGTGGGCGAGCCCGATGCCGCGAGCGATCGAACGACGAAATCAGCGCCCCTCGTGCAAGCCGTGCGCCGCACCGTCTCGCCCGCTCCACAACCTGCGCCAGCCACCGGCGCTGCTCCACAGCCGGTCGCAGGCAACAAGGACGCCAAGGAATTTCAAACGCGGGTCTACGCCGTCGCGGACATGGCCTATTCCTTTCACGGCTGGGTGACCGTCCCGCTGTTCGGCCGGGAACCGGCAGGCGCGGAAACATCTTCGCCGGAAAAACCGGTGATCGATCTGGATCCGGTGCGCAAACTGATTGAGACGACGGTGGCGCCGCAGACGTGGAAGTCGGCAGGGGGGACCGCACAGATCGAGCTCTATTCAGAAACACTTTCGCTGATCATCCGGCAAACGCCGGAAGTTCATCAGCAGATCGCCACGCTGCTCCGCGATCTGCGTCGTGAACAGGATTTGCAGGTCGCGCTGGAAATAAGACTCGTGCAGTTTGCCGACCACGGCTGGACGAACCGGCTGGCCTGGCCCGAGACGGCGGAAAAGCTGGTCGAAGGGATCACTCTGTCGCGCAGCCGGGCCGAAGGCTTCATGAAGCTGGACGAAGTTGCCAAAACCGTTGGTGCGACACAGTTCCCCAAGGTGACCGTGTTTAACGAACAGATCGTCGAGTATACGTTGCCGCGGAAGGATGACAAAAAGGCGAGACCTCTGGCGATTGCGATGGGGGTCGTCGTCGATAACGACCGTCGCGGAGTCCGGCTGAACCTGTCATGCAACGCCCCCACTCGAGAAGCAGCCCTCGTGGGAGCCCGGTCATTCCGGCTCCCTGACGAAGAAGGCCTGCTGATCGACATCGGACCAGCCGCCGCCGCGGCACAGACAATTCAGGAAGTTCCCGTACTGACGACAACGCCCCATTTGAGCCGCTGGTTCATCAACGCCCAGAAAAAGTCGAACGCCGCCAAATCCGTCCCGCCGCTGATGCTGCTCGTGCTGCCGCACATCATCGTGATGGAAGAAGAGGAGATCGAAGAGGCTGCAAAGCCCGCACCTCATTGATCGAGCCACGCATTCTCTTACTCTCCTCTCCCCACCGTGGGAGAGGGGCCGGGGGTGAGGGGCCGCACGGCCAGCGATTGCGACAATTTCGAGACGACGGACCAGGCCAATCTGTGGCCGACTCTCCGATCAGGCTGGTGATCTCCTTCTGCACTGACGAAAACAACAGCGCGAAAATAACAGGACGAACACATCGGATGACGCCATTGGTTCGCGACGAGTTGCGCGACGAAGTCGCGTTATCAGTCCCAAAGGGACGCAATTCGATAGCCCAGGGCGGTTAGTTCTGGGTATCGAATGCAAAAATCCCGCGGAGCCCTGTATGGGCGAAATTCCTGTTCAACGGAGAAACGCGTCCTCCGATTTGAAACGAATCGGACATACCGCCGTGATTTCGATCCCAGTTTTGATCCGGCAGTCAGCTCGCCAATGCCCGGTTAGGAGTGCCAGCGATTAGCCGGGAGTTGTCGCGAATCGGCCACCCCCGGATTGCGCGGCCGACCTCGGGCTTTACGCAGGCGTTGCTCCGGCGGTCAATTCGTCGATCAGTGCCATGCGCTGCGATCGAGACGGCGCCGCTCGGGCGCTGCGTTGCGGCATGTCGTCGTAGGTGCGGTCGCCCAGTTGCCTGCCGTATTTTGATTTTTGCGCGCCGCCCCATTGTTTGAAGAAGAACAAAACGTCGTCCGCCTGGCATTGATCGCGGAGGCTGATGACCCAAGCCGGATCCATCCGACGCGCGCCCCAACCACTCTCCCCACCGACGATCACCCAGTCAATTCCAGTGAGGTCGATTGTTCCAAGATCCTCCAGCAACGGCTCGATCGAGAGAAAACGAATTGCTGCCGGGGCTTGCCGCAACTCGCCGATTCTCGGCAGACCGTGCTTGCGGTTCTCGACGCTGACTCCCCACCAGATGTGGCCGAGTTCCGATGCGAACGCCAGCGGCCCGCAGAGCATCTCGCGCAGGCGATCAGCGCGCTTCGTCAGAACCTGATACGTGTGCCAGTCGGCAAGCGCCATGACGCGCACCACCTGTTCGATGTACGAATCCGGGACCGCCTCGTGGAAGAGATCGCTCATTGAATTCACGAAAACCGTTTTCGGCGTGGCCCACTTCAGGGGCTCGGCCAGTTTCTCGGGGACGAGTCGCAGATCGAAGCCCTGTTCGTAAGGATGGCCCGGGACTCCTCGGAAGCGTTCCGCAAAAGTTTCGGCATAACAGTGTTTGCAGCCGGGACTGATCTTGGTGCAGCCGCGCACGGGGTTCCAGGTCGCGTCCGTCCATTCGATCGAGGAGTTTTCCGACATCACGAATCCTTCCGGTATTTGTCGAATATATGACCGATGATTTTCGGACCCGTCTTATTGGGCGAGGCAAAATACAGGTAGTAAACGACCGCACCTGTCGAATTTCGCATTGCAACGGGCTCGGGAACATACTTGAACCCTGCAACTTCCTCAAGGCGTTTCCGGAACGCCTCGGCGACGGCTTCATTCGTACGCTTCACGTCGGACTCGCCAAAGAGATGTCGCTGCTTCTTGTACGCTGCCTTGTGCCACGAATCGTCGCCCCAGACGGCATTCATCCGCTCGATTTCCGCGGGCTGCACATCGTCGGGATTTCGAAGAAACATGTTCATGTTCGCGTCCATGATCATGAAGTTGTAGAACACCTCGACCGAACGCATGGCTCCCGCCGCGGCGAGCACCTTCCAATCGACAGCCAGCTTGTACGGATCGAGCAAACAGAGAGCCCGTGCATAATCCTCGTACCTGCAGCGCGGGAAAACCCTTTCGAGCAAAACGTCGTTGCAGTCGTCATGGTAAACGTGCACATCCGTTCGTCCGTCCGCCAATTGTTCGAGGCGTCCGACCCTCGATCGGTTCAGGTCGATGAAATGAAACTCGGAGAACGGCGGTTGAATGTTGAGCGCATTGGCAGGGCTTCCCAGCACCTCTTTGCCGGTCTGTCTCGAAATGTGCGCACCTGCGCCGGCAAAGGCATCGATGTACACGACGCGCTGAATGACATTCTGATTCGCCAGGACGGTCATGTACGCGCTGGCGTAATCCCGCAAAATATCGAGCTTGGCCTCACTCCACGGGCCGATTTCGTCGAGTTGGTGTTTGGCCATTTGGACGACCCAAGTTTGTGCAACGGGTTGGCACCAGTCTTATCCGTATCGTAGCCAATCAATGTAATGAACAAAAGATCAGTCATCGGCGTTTTTTGATTTAGCCGCGAGGATTTCGGTGCGCATTCCGGCCACGCGTACACGCAACGTAGCGGCACCCGGCTGCAGTACCGGTTACTGCCTGCATCGAAGTTTACCCGCGGATTCGGTTCGTTTCGGGGCCTTCCCGGTGGTCCAGACCCCGCCACCCGATTGCGCTCGTTCTGTCGTTTTGAAACAGCTGCGAATGGCTTGCCACGGCTGACCATCACCTAGTGTGTGATTCCTGGCCGGTCGTAGATGGCCATGAGTGTGGCTGACATGGTCGCAACCAGTCGCGGCTCGGCATGGCCGCTTTCGGCGAGCGCCCGAGCTTCGCAAAAGGTTAATGTCGTTCCCGGTTTCACGACCTGCGCCTGGAAAATAAACCGTTCTCCCTGGGCCGGCGCCAAGAGGCTGGTCTTGAATTCGACGGTGAGCACGCCGGCGTTCGCTGGCATCAGCGAGAAGGCGGCGTATCCGCAGGCGCTGTCCAAGGCCGTCGTCATGATCCCCGCGTGGACGAACCCGTGCTGCTGGGTGTAGGCCGCCGCGTAGGGCATCGTGAGGTCGATTTCGCCCGGCGTGAGTCGGGAGATTTCGATTCCGAGCGTCGCCATCACCTGCTGACGGGCGAAGCTGGCCCGAACCCGACGGTCAAAGTCGGGATCCTGAGGGAGGAACATTTTACCTGTCATGGGAATCCTCGGGGGTTTTCAGGGCCACGCCGCCCTCGCCATAGTTGCCGTCCGAGAGTTGGACGGCCTACTTGCGTTTTCGCGCCTTGATCGGTTTGGCCTTACTCGCCCGTGGCTGGGGCTTCTTCGCCGGCGGGCCGTTCTGGGCCACAGCGGCCTTCACGAGGGCCTTGAAGGCTCGCGCGTCCACCTTTTCTCCTTCGTGGATGTCGATCGCACGGCGCATGTTGCCTTCCAGGCTCGAATTGAAGAGCCGCGATGGGTCGGGGAGGCTGGCCCCTCGGGCGAACGTGAGCTTCACGACATTCTTGTACGTCTCCCCGGTGCACACGATCCCGTTGTGCGACCAGACCGGAACCCCCTGCATCGCGTTCGACGCCTTCCTCCATTTCCGCTCCTCGATCATCTCCGGGTCGGCCTCCAGGATCATCACCCGCATATGGGCCAGAGTTTCCTCGCGCCAATCCCCTGTGCTCTTGGTCATCATGCGTCCCTTGTTGTCGGAATTTTTGTTCCTCAAATTGGCCACACTGCGATCCACGTCAAGTTAATGCGCAGCCACGTTTGCGAGCAACCCGATCCCCACGGTGGATGGCTGCTCACGATCGCGGAAGCCTCGGCCAAACATCAGCCAATCGCGGTCCGGCGGATTGACAGTCGGCTGCCCAAAAAGACGGCGGCTGGAACGGCGATCACGGTCGCAATCTTGAACCAGGTCGGATACGGAAGCATGGCGACATTGAAAACGACGGCTGCTGTCAGCAGCAGCCCGACGCAGAGAGCACACCCGCGATTCCCGATCCGTCCCGCAACCCATGTCCCGGTGAAGGTCGTGCCTCCCCAGGCAGGTACGACCAGAGCCAAGACCCAGGCGGGATACCGCTGCACGTGCAGGCACATTTCTGCCTGCGTTCCCTGAAAATCGGGCGGCACGGGATGAATGACGGCGCTCACGAGCTCGATCGCGATGACCAGAACAACCGCCAAGACCATCCCGGCGATGACGGCGGCCAAACAGCGAAAGATCATCGCCATGTCGAGCTCTCGAAGTTGCTTAATTGTTGTTCCCGGAACGTAGGGCTCATCATTTCATCATGCTCTTAATCAGCCGCTCACGGATGGCTTCGAAGCTTTTGGTCGATGTTTCGACTAACGTGATGATCACGTAGGGTTCCGAGAGTTTCGTCTTCTGCTGTGCTTCGGAATACTCGTCACAGCGCCAGACCGTGACACCCTGGCGTCGCAGGTCCAGCCGCCTCGTGCATGACCGCAACGGTCTGACTTTCCACGAATTATTTGTGGCGCGCGGATCGCATTCAACTGCCAGCAAGAACTCGGGATCCGTGCCTTTGGCCGTGACAAAGGCGAAAAGAGCTCCTTCCAGCGCAGCGTTCTTCGAGGCGGGGTATCGATACAGGGGACGAGCCAGCATGCGCAATTCCTCTTGGGCGTCGCTGGCCCCTGCTTCGCGAAACATCGTCAACTCGAATTGCTCGGCAATTTCCCGCATCTGCGAGCGGCGAGTTTGCTCTTGCTGTGCCGGTGCTGCGACGTCGTGCAACGGAATCGTCGAGTTCCTGGCCGCGATGGGATTCCACTCATACGTCTTTTCCGCAGAAAAGGACAAGGGAATAAAAGGCTCATCGATCATTGTGTGCAGCTCGATGAACGCGCGACGTCGATCGGGTTTCTCCGAGTCCGCGAGAAAGCATCCGACGATGGCCGGTCGCCCCTGTGCCGTCCAGACGTAATAACTGCCATGCCATGATCGGTCGATCGTCCAATTGAGCAGTGAATCGCCAGATCGTTCGAGCGGGACGTCCGACGCCAGCTTGGCGCTGAAGTGCTTCGCGAGGGCGTCGAAATAGGCGAATTGCTTGATCGCCTCCGCTCGTTCGGTCTGCTCCTGACCTTTGTGCTCGGGGGCAGGCGTTTCTTGCGCGCTCCCGTTTTGAAAGAATCCGACCAAAACGGCGCAGACAATCGCGATCAGTTTGCATCCAGATCCTGACATGATCGGCCCTTTCACGGATTGCGCTGGTCCAGAATTTCGAGGTCATCGATCAGTAACCCATCACCGTCATGATAGTCGGTAATGGAACCTGACTGCGCAAAAATCAGGCGACACAATCCGGATCCCCGTCGAGCAAACGTCTCGACAAATCGTTCTCCGTTTTTCGCTTCCGCGAGATCGATTTCGAATGTTTTCCAAATGGATGACGCCTTAACCGTGCCGAAATCAAGCCGATTGTCGTAATTTTGATCTTCGACGGGTTCGAGGCGCAGATCGAACTCGATCGTCGCTTCGTCTCCCAGGTTTTGGTTTTCCGCTTTGAATTTCGCGCGAAACTTGAAGCCGCGAAGGTCCTCGGTGGTCCGGGCCGTCATGATCTGAGGCAACAGCAATCGCTGGTCTCGATCGAGGCGTCCCTGATAGAGAAACCCGCTATAGTCGATCGATTCAGGAACATGCTCCCATTCCACGCGCAAGATTCCTGGTCGGCTGTCGGATCCTACGGCTTCCGGCAATTCGGAAACGATCAGCGCCATGCGGCCTTTGAACTGGGGCGCCGCAAACGGTAGGACGGCGCGAGTCGGCTTCGAATCCATAACTGCTTTGCCGTCGGATAGACCGCTCCGGGAATTCGTTAAATCGGAAAAATCGTCGCGAAACAGCAGTTGCGACTGGGGCGGAATTAGCTCTGAATCGTCACCAACGCCTATTTGATCCTCCGAATTGGCATCCCAGACCTGGGGTGGCAGTGCCAGGATCGGCTTGATCTCGGTCGAAGGCTCACTGGACGCCGCCGACACGGCCGTCTTAGGCGTGGAGGAAGTGGATGACGGCTGTGGAGAACAGCCTGTAGCGATTACGGCGCACAGCCCTAAAACAAGATGACGCGCTGACGTCACGGATCACCTCCAGCTTTTGCGACAGATCCAATGGGCAGTCGGACCACGGGGACTGGTTTCGCCCCCATCGGCCCGGTTATGCGCGAGTATTCGATTTCAGCAGCGACTCTAATTCGTCTTTCAGCGGCAAGCAAGCACTTCGGCACGTATCCGGTTCCAACGGGGCCACGCCACCGGCTTGATTGTGGCGATTTCATCACGGCAGCAGCTCGAGGACTCATGTCCTGACCTTCTCGGAGGAGCACCTGTCGAATTCGAGAACACGCCCTACGAAGTCGTTCCGGAACACGCCGTGCGGATCGACGCTGCGGCAGATGGCACGAAAATCCGCCAATCGAGGATAAAGCGCGCCGGCCGACTCCAGGGGCAGGGGACAGAATTTTCCCCAATGCGGACGCGCGCCATAGAGCTGGACCATGCTTTCCAGCAGAAACGTCCCCATCGCGAGG
>DASYAR010000100.1:0-30517 GCA_036501235.1 Planctomycetaceae bacterium | reverse complement strand
GAGGAGGCGAAGCGGATGTTCGAATCCCTGATCCCGCGGGGAAAGATGGGTCGTCCTGAGGAAATTGCGGCGGTCGCGCTGTTTCTTGCTTCAGACGATTCGAGCTTCGTGAATGGGGTGGAGTTGTCTGTCGACGGCGGCCTCTCGGCCATCTGAAAGGCCGGGGAATCAATACCAACACGGATCGGAGAAGTACTATGAGCTATGCGATTGTAGGATTCGGTGCGGTAGGCCAGGCCCTCGCCCGGGCCTTCGCCCGTAAGAACATCAAGGTGGCCGTCGCGAGCCGCCGGCCGCCCGAGGCGTTGGCGCCGCAGGCTCGGGCGATTGGACCCACGGTCGTCGCCAAGTCGCTGTGCGGCGCACTCGATGCCGACACCATCATCTTGGCGGTCCCGTTCCAAAAACGTCCGATTCGATCGGACACGCTCTGACGTAAGGGAAATGGAGAGATTTCGATGAGCATCGAAAACAATGTCCAGATTGTGAAGGATTTTCTCGCGGCACTCGGCCGTCGCGATAAGCAAGGTTTGCTGGCGTTATCTGCCGAAGATATTGAGTGGATAATTCCGGGCGAGGACTGGCCGCTGGCCGGCACGCACCGCAGGCACGCGGGACTGGAGAATTTACTTCAGAAGGCAAATGAGACGGTGGAAACTTCCTACCCAGAGCCTCCCGAGTTCATAGCGCAGGGAGACCGGGTTCTGGTCGTCGGCTTCGCTACGGGGAGAATCAAAGCCACGAACAGGACGTTCGAGGACCATTGGGTCTTCGTCATCACCGTTCGAAATGGCAAATTGACAAACGTCCGAGAGTATGTCGACACGCAAGCACTGGCGCGGGCCTTCGAGATGGACGCAAGCCCGCGGCCCTGACCCATCAAGACCGATACCACGCGAAACGATTCGTAAAGTCCACGAATATGTTCGTATAGCAATGCGTCCCAGCCGAGCAGTACGTGCGCACGTGTCCCTTTCGTCCGCAGAAAGATCAGTCCACCGAGAATCAAGGAAACAGCGCCAAGAATTGTATGAATAACTCCGAGCATCTGATGTCTCGCGCGGGCCGTCCTGAATTGCTGGTTGAAACTGATTCACGGGGTTCGGTATCAGAAACGATCTTGCCAGGCAAGAGCCCCGACGATGACAGCTCCGACGACGGCAGATGCGACAGAAGACACGTCGAGAGTCCGCGGAATTCGGTCGTGCAGCCGCGCCCGGATTCCGGGTCTCGAATCGCGGATATCAACCATGAACTGAAAGAACGGCCGGCCGGGTGGGTGCGGCCTGTGGTGGTAGAGCACAGTAGCAGAATTACTTTCTCGACCCACTTGGATTTCAGGATATTGGTCGTTATCCTTCGGTGAAATAAGGAGTAGTGGCGAATGCACCGATCCGAATTGTGGATACAATAACGGACCAGAGTTGACGTAACTCCTTACTGGACAGGTAGCTCAGTTGGTAGAGCACAGGACTGAAAATCCTGGTGTCGCCGGTTCAATCCCGGCCCTGTCCACTCGACAAAGCCGCAACTCGCAAGGGTTGGCGGCTTTTTTCATTTGCGTTCTCGGCAGAAATCTATGCGTTGCCGTAGCAAGGTCTGTCGAGTATTTATCCCCCGGCTGCCCAGATGTTTCACCCCGTGAAATTCCGCCCTCGTTCTTCAAGTTCCCATTGTTGATCTTCCGGTCGGCGTCCTGTCATTCAGAACCTGCAATGCATTTTCCGTGAGCAGGTCGCCCGGCCGGGCCGGCCCTTAAGTGTATAAGGATCATTCATGGCGTTCACCGGGCCGACTCTCGAACAGCTCAAGGCCCGCTTGACGCAACTGGGCCGTTCGGCGACGGAGTTCGTCGAATCAGCGTATCGATCGAGCATTCCGAAATATGCGAAAGAGGCGGAATTACTGACGGGAGAAGGGAGCAGACGTCATGGAGGGCGATGGAATCCAATCGGAATTGCGGTCGTTTATGCCGCGCTGACGCCAGAAACCGCGATGGCCGAGACGTTGGCCCACAATCGCTATTATGGCGTTGCCAATTCCGATGCACTCTCAAGTTAGGGACATGCAATATTGCATGCAACTCTGCTTGACCTGGCGGGCCGCTATGCCGATAATTGACTGAATGGAGCCGTGGCAGGGCCGATGGCGAGCATTAGAAAAGGGGATCGAACATGGCACCACTGCTGCGCGACAGGCCTGTATCCAGGAAGCGCATTCACGCGAAGGCCAGGGTGAAGAGGGGCACGGGCAAAGCGCGAGCCAGGTCGGTCAAGCTGGACCTGGTTGCGGACCTGCGCCGTCGGTTGCAGCTGAATCAGGCGGTTTTCGCACGGCTGCTCCCCGTGTCGTTACGATCATTGGCGACTTTGGAGAGCGGCTCTCCGCCAACGGCCGTGGTGGGCCGCCGTCTCGTCGAGTTGCGGCGGCTGACGAACGCCTTGACGGAAGTCATGAAACAGGACTCACTCGGAAAATGGCTGCAAACGCCCAACGCAGCATTTGACGGACTGAAACCGCTCGAAGTGATCGAGCGCGGCGAGAGTGATCGCATCTGGTCGATGATCTATTTCCTCCGCTCTGGCGTCCCTTCGTAACGATCCCGCAGCAATTCAGAAAGATTGCGCCGGCAGCTTGTACAACGTGGCGGGTAACATCGAGCGAGTGCCGCTGAACTACATTCCTGGGGAGCATTACTCAAAACTGAAACGGCGAAAACGCCACCGCCTCCGTCAATTCTTGAATTGGCGGGGGCTTTTTTTGGGGAGGCCCTCGCCGCGGAGAAATGCCGCGTTCGCTGTGATCCTCATGGGCGACAAATAGAACGCAGCTGGCGAGTAGCCAATTCTCTACCTGATCGCGAGGGATTCCGGCCCCCTCCGGGGGGTGAGGCCTATCCTGCAGGCCGGCAACGAATAGCGCCAAGAGCCAAAGGCTGTCGTGACTTCCTCGCGCGCCGCGACGTAGTCTTTCAGGAGGGAATCTGATCCAGAGCGCGCTGAGCTTCCTTCGTCTTGGCTTCCTTTTCGGAATGTTCGATTTCCGCGTCCAGGATCAGCTCGATGGCCTTTTGGATCGGCTTGAAAATTGCCAAGCATTCGTCGTCGGTGAGCTCGTGAACCCCTTTCCCCATAATCGGGTAGATTCGGGAATTGCGAACAAGAAATTGCGGAAGGCGATCAGCCAGCACTTTGACCTTGTCGCCCATTCGGAGAGTTTGGAAATCGGCGCAGTTTTTCCAAGCCGGATCCGCCTTGGCCAAACTGTGTGCACGATCGATCACATTTTCGAAGATTCGTCGCAAATAGACAAAGGCCCCGATGCCAACTCCATGAGCCTCCAAGCCGACGGCCCGACTGAGCTCTCTCCATTTTTCCGGCCCGAGAATTTTCCGGTACTTTTTGAGTCCGTGCGTTTGTAAATCGGCGAGTGAGGGAGTCTGCCCGACTTTGGAAATCGAATCAGGGGTGACGCGGATCAAAAACTCCATTCTGTGACTCTTGTCGCGCGAGCACGAAAAACCAAACTGAAAGGTGCGATTGATTCGCACGAACGGTCCTAGATCTCGCGCAAAAATTCCAAGCGTTCCCGTAAAAAAGACGTGAGCGTTCTCTTCCAGTGCTTGGTCGACAGTCAGGATCTTATTACTTCCGCCCTTCGGCAACCCACGTGAGTCTGACTGAAAAACGGAGCCAGTCCCACACGTCGGGCAAAATACGTCCACGGAACCTGAAAAATATTCGATACGGAGAACGTCGCTCCAATTTCCGTCGTTGATCTCAAATTCCTGATAGGGAGCTGCCGTTAGGAAAAAGTCAGCAGGTGAGGGAACGAGGAGCATCTTAGGCGGACTACACGATTTTTCGATGAGGAAGATCTGGCCTGAACAGCCGGCGGAATCATAATATCAAACTGACTATGTGGACGCAGTAAGAGCGACACTACCAGAACCGGCCAATCGTCGTCATCATCGATGGGCCGGATTTGGCTAGGCGGCAATAGGGTGTGCAATGGCTTTCCGATCCACTCCCGGACGATCAATTGCATGGAGCAGCCGCGGCGCGTTGACTCGTCTCGAAGCGCCAGATAGCGCTCGCCCGGCAATTCGAGTTGCACGGCGAAGGGCGACAGTGGCATTCGTCGCGGCCGAGATCGCCTTGATTTTTCGCCGACTCTAACTTCTCTCACACGTGGCACATGGGTGCGGTTCGAAAGTGTGTTGTCGGTCTTTGTCGTTCCCGACCGACAACACAGGCGAAGGTTGACATTGCATTAGAGCTTGCCCAAGAAATCCTAAAAGCTGTCTATCAAAATGCTTCACTGAAGCACCATCGGAGAAATAGCGGCGTCTGGCGGACTCTGTATAAGCCGGCATTGCGCGCGAGATTCTGACACCTACCGTGAGCGACAGAACGCCCAACAGTCACTCGCTCACGACCTTGACCTCGGTGACCCGCTCGGCAGTGAGCCGCACGTCGCGAACCTCTTGCTCGGCAAAACCGGGCACGCGAACTTTGAGCAATAGTAGCCCCGGTGGACAATGCGGGACGGAGATTGGTTTCCCGTCGATCGGTAACGTCGACAGGGGAATGCCTTGAGCTTGAAGGTCGTCCTGGGTGACAATTTCCACTTCGCCGCGCTCGAGCGGCTGGCCGTTGGCCTGAACCAGTTGCAGGCGGGCCGTAAAGCCGGGCTTGAGCTCGATGACCAGCGGAATGGTAGGCTTCTCATAGCCCACGGCAATCGGGCCGATGCGCTGCGGGGCATAGCCGGGGGCGAAGGCGTAGAGATATGCCGTGCGTACGAATTGCGTGCCGTGTCGCAAGGCGATTTGAAAATGGCCCTCTCGATCGACAATCGGTTCGCCTCCGTAGGCCCAGTTGAGAAAGCTGCTGAGATCTTGATCCGTCCCTTCGGCAGCACCTTCCAGCAGAAACTGTCGGATGCGTCCTGGCACCGGTCTGCCCCCCTCTCCGACCAGGCGCCCCTCGATCGCAATGCGCAGGTCGGATGGCGGCCGGGGATTCCATTCCTCAAATTCGTTTTGCCAGATTTCGATTCGCTCGCCCTTTTTCAGCGCGGGAATGGTCGTGCCGAGCCATTTCCCTTGGGAGAGGACGGCAAATCCGTTCACGACGATGGGCTGGCCGGTTTTCAGGCTCGTGATGCTGTTCTCGGCGATGCAGGCACGCCAGAAGGCGGTCGCTTCCTGGGCCGAGAAATCGCGGTTGGCCTTGAGCACGTAGGCGATGGCCGGGCCGGAGGGCGCCGGCGGCTGACTGGCCTGCACGACTCGCACATTCACGATTTCGAAGTACGAATCGAATTTGTCCGACCCCTGCCGCAGCTCGCGCCCGTGCATGAATTCATCGCGCAGCGCCTTTTCATAGAGCCGCGCGACGAGGTCGGCGGACTGGATGGACAATCGACCCTCGCTCTCCGCGAAACAATAATCCCGCCTCAGCAGCTCGCCCTTGATCAGTTGGATGATTTCGACACGGTTCAGCGGTCGTGGGCTGGCATAACTGAAGCTGCCTGGAGGAACGACGTTCAAGTCGATCTGCGTTCCCAGAACGCGTCCATACCACGAGAGAACGTCCTTCCACGGGGTCTCGTGAAAGGAAACCTGGAAGTGATCCGGGGGAATTTGAGATTTGTCGCTGGATTCCTTCGGCGCGACTGCGGGTGAAGCCGTTGGCTTTTCCGATTGAGCGACTTCTTCTCGTTTCACTCCCTTCATCGCAGTTTTGGTCCGCGTGAACTTGAAGACGTGTTCCGCTCGTTGCTGACCGTAGACGATTTTGATTTCGACTTCTTTTCCCGGTTCGAGTGGCTCATAGCCGGGAGGAGACTTCCACACAAAATACGTGTAGCCCCCATTCGCACTGACGAACCGTTTGAAGTTCCCATCTCTGTCGGTAAGCCAGGCAGCAGGTGGATTGGGCGCCTGGTTGGCCTCCACGAGTTTGGAGCCGATATTTTCGCCAAAGATCGGATGCCCCCAATCTTCGCCGACGGCATTCTCTTCATAGAATTCGGCCCCCGGCAGCCCCTTGCCAGTCTCCGCATCCACGGCACGCAGGATCAGCTCGCAGGCGGGGAGCAGCGTATAGGTGATGCGATCCTGCCTGCTGGCTGCGGGGCTTGCGGCTGGTTCTGCGTCGCGACGCTTGCCCCCAAGCCATTTCTCGGCACCGGTCGGCGTCAATTTCAGACTCAAATCGGGCTGTGGTCCGCGCGTCTGTCCGTCCCACAACTTTTCAACCGGCAAATAGGGCAAATCCTTGTCGGATTTCAGATGGAGCGAATAGAACGCCGCGGGAAGTCGGAAATCAATCGCTCCCTGGGAATCGGTGGTGAATGTTCCCATGGATTTTTGTCGGTCACCATGGCCGTTGGTGATCTCCACGTGCAGGCCGGCCAGCGGGGCTTGTTTCTGGCCAGCCAGAAACTGCAAGGTGGCCTGGCGGAAACCGGCGGGCGTCACGCGCTGCTGATTGCCTTCCCATTTGTAAATCTGGGCGTCTTGGGGCGCTTTGAACACGAAATCCTGGTCCTTCAAACCGGCGGCATTTCCCAATTCCAGGCGCGTGATCGTGGTTTTCGTGCGATTGGCCGTATAGCCCTCGCGTTTGGCGGGCCGATCGAGGTAGAACGCGTCAACCAGCGTAGTCCTGGCCGCCCAGACTCCCGGTTGCGGTTCGAAAATGTCTTCGAACACCGTTCGCGCGAAGGGCTGATTGTTGGAAGTTGCTTCGATACGCGATGCCAAATAACCGCGGTCGGGACGAACGCCGAAGTAATTGGTAACGGTCTTGTTTTGCCTGTCCTCGATGCGCACGTCCCAAACTTCATGTCCGTCGCGCTGTTCGCGACTGACCGCGATCTGTGGCTCGGTCGACCTCTTTGGAGATTCCGAGCGAGCGAATCCCCAGTAGTCGAGCGAGCGACTCTGGAAATGCAACTCGCCGTAGACGATGGACTTCGCTTGGGGGCTCCAGGAATACTCCAGATCTCCGTCGAAGCCCGTGACCCAGCTTTCCGACCAGAAATCGGATTCCAGAGGTGACGGATTGGCAATCTGGCACTCGAAGTCGATGCGGAGCAGCTTCCCTTTGCGGATGCGTCGCATGGTTCCCTGCGTGGCGATAGTCCGTTTGGGATTCTCTTTGGTCGGCCGACGCCATTCGTAATCCAGCGACACCTCCAATCGGCCTTCCGCCAGCTTCGCGGTATTGTCCCGCATCAATTTTTCGAATTCGGCCGCCGATCGCGGAATTGCTGGACGATCCGTTTCGCGCGACGAATTACGGATACCATTCGGATCGATGGCAGCCTTGGCTTCCGGTGCACCAGCAATCGTCAACGTGGCGCTGCCGGACTCGGGTTCCGGATCGCCATTGCCTCGTTCACGGTCGTTGCCGTTGAACGCGCGGATCCGTACGTGCAGGGTCTGGCCTGCGCGAGCTTCGATCACTCGGCCAACCAGTTTGTTCGAACCGTCGCCACCGAAGCTGATCTCATACGGCACATTCAGGCGATGAACATCACCTGAAGCAAGTCCACCGCTCTCGTAGCCGGAAATCCAGGGAATCGTCCAATTTCCATCCTCGCCTTTCCGAACGGCGACATTCGTCCCTTTCTCGTCGGTCACTGTGAAGTCTTCCGGCATCGGATGCGATGTGTTGGGCCAGGTCGTGCTGACGGCCTTCTGGCCGTCGTTGCGAACAAACAGCCGCAATCGAACTCGCTCACCAATCTGATACCTTTCCTTTTTCGGTGAGAGATAAGCGCCCAGCGACAGCCCCTCCGCGTCTGGCTGCCCCCAGGCGACCTGCCTGGGATCAATTTTCTCTTCGGCGACCTTCGTATCGCGAATCGTGAGGCCGACAAACCCATCATGCCCAATGGCCGGCAGCATCAGTTGCACCTGCCACAGGTGATTCATGACAAACGTGTCGCGCGCCTCTTCCGTGTTGACCTGGAGATACGAGTCTTTCGGCAACCGCTTCGTTTCGGCAACGACCTTAAACGCTGCAAACTCCAGGTCGTTGAGGTCTTTCGCGTGGCGATGCTTGTCGCTCCTGTTGATGAAGCCAATGACTTCCTCTTCAGTCAGTGCGGGTTGATCAGTCCCTCGCTCGAGTTGCTTGTTCTCTTTGTTGAAGTCACGCACGGCGTCGGCGAGCGAACGGCCTTCGGTTCCCGGATTCGCATTGCTCGGTTGGTCCGCCTGATCGTGCGCGGCAGCCTTGGAATCCAGTGGGCCGACTGCATTGGCGTTCGGCTCCTCCGGCAGCGTTTCGGCGTTCGGCAAAATGGCCTGAATCGGATTTGTCATCGACGCACGGCGTTGCGCCGCGGCTTGCGCTTCGCCATTTCGGTCGGCCGCCGGTTCCCTGTTCTCCGTCTGCAACCAGGCGAGCATTCCTCCCAACGCCGCGATCAGTATCAGCGACAGCACACCGGCGCGCGACAGTTGCAGTTTTGGGGCATGAGCATCGTCCAACAGCCGCAGCACACGCAGCTTGAATTCCGTCTGACTCGTCCCCGATGCTCCCAGGAGGGTGGCGCGGCGGGCAAAATCCGGACAAGCGAACGCAGCCGCGAGCTCGGCTGCGCGAACCAGCGCATCCGCATAAACGGGACGATCCCAGCCCGCCGCCAGAACCATATCGTCGGCGGCGTGCTCGCGCACGATGCTGATGCGGCGGCTGACGAACCACACCATCGGATGAAAGAACAAGACTGCCTCGATAAACCGCTGGAGCAGATTAACAATCGGATCGAAGCGACGGATATGCGCCAGCTCGTGCAGCACCAGAGCCTGCAACTGATGGGGAGTCAGGCCGCTCACCACGGCCAGAGGCAGCAAGATCATGGGTTGCACGATGCCGACCACAACCGGAACGGAAATCTGTCCGCACCAGGCAATTGCCGGAACAACTCTGAGACCGAGCCGTCGGGCCAGCTTGTCGACCATCTCCAACAACAGCGCATCGTCGACAACTTGGGCCAGCTTTTGCAATCGACGCCCGCCCCAGATTCCGCGGAACAGTCGCGCGAAAATCAACAGGACCCCAGACAGGTAAATTGTTGCGACCCAGCGCGACAAGGATTGAAATGTGCTGGCCGTCAGCAGCGTTTCTGGCGGCATATGAGAAGTATGAGCCTCGGCGAGTGCCGGGCCGGCTTCCGGCGTGGCGCGGGAGGCCGCAGGGATGTCTCCTGTTTCCGCGACCTCCGATCCAGGCGGCACGATTCGTGCCAGCGACGGAGCCGGGACTTCATCGAGCGTCGAGCCGGCAGATTTCGGTTCGGGGGCGGTCGGGCGCACCTCGGTTTTGCTTTCTGCCATGACGGGAATGTCGACCAGCAAAAAGGTCACAGGCAGGCAAACCGCCATCAGGATCAATACGGCGACATTCAGCGCGTACCGCAAACGTGCCGGGGCGTCCCTGAACAACGTACCGCACACGATCACCACCAGACCGCCGCAGCAACCCTGCCACAGAAAATGCAGCAACGCCAGCGTCAGTCTCATAGCCATTGCAGGTTCGATCATCCACGACAGAGTATTCATGGCCAGTGCTCCCCAGGCGGCTACGCGTCCTTCAACTTGCGATCGATAATCCGGCGCAGCTCCTTCAATTCGTCACCGTCAAGGGCTTTTACGTCGAACAGCTTCAGCAGAACGGCGGAGGTCGAGCCGTCGAAAACGCGATCCACGACGTCACCCAGCACGCGATCTCCGACTTCGCTCACGGTGATCCTGGGGGTGAACAGGTACGTGTTCCCCTGTTTTTTGCGAGAGAGATAGTGCTTGGCCACCATCGTGTTGAGCGTGGTGATAATGGAGGTCTTGGCCAGATCGCGGCCCTCGCCGGCGAGTGCCGCCTGAACGTCGCGAGCGAGCAGCGGCGACTGCTGCCACAGCACTTTCAGAATCTGCAGCTCCAGTTCCGTGGGATACTTCGAAGCAGGCCGCGCCATCGGACTTCCCTCAACTGATTGAATCACGAGCCAGTCGTCTAGTTACATAGACGATAGGCGGCGTGCCGCAGGTCGTCAAGAGGAATCGTCTAATAAACTAGACAATTCTGAAAAACCGCTGACGCGCGATCAGCGGCCGAGCCAACTGCCAGCGCCGTGAAAGTCGCCCACATTCAATCTCCGTTTTCCGGACGCACAACTCCGGATCAGTTGCGCAATAGGTATTCAAACGTCGAAACGCGGTAAAACATTGCGAAATTTTGCAGTGGAGCACAGAACCATCAGCGTGAATGAAGACATCGCGCGACCCTGGACGAATCAATCGACGAAGCCCGTCGACTGCTCGACTCTGGCAGCTCTTTTTTTCCGCCAGCGGACGAATAACATGATCGTCACGCCGGCCAGGACGAAGAAACAGACCGCGGCCACCACGGGAACGGCGATCGCCAGAAACGACATGACGACCGAAGCGGCCAGCTCGGCACTGGAGACGACGAAATTGCCGAGCCCCCCCGTCGTCACTGTCGAGGCGCCGCGCGCCAGCATGGTGCCGCTTTGCACCATGGCCGCCGCGCTTCCGCCGGCGATGATGCCCACCGACCAGGCCAGCGCCGGGTGCATTTCACTGAGGCACGCTGTGGTCGCCAGAATCCCGGCCACAACGGCCGCGGGGAGCGCGGCGACGTCAAGGAGATGATCGAACCACGGAACAAAAAAACCCACGGTCTCGATCAACGTCGCGCAGCCGAGAATCGCGATCGCCGGCCAACTGCCGATCCACGCCCAGCCGTCCGACAAAGTGAGAATGTCCGCATGCACGGCGCAGGACATGAACAGCATTGGGACGAATACGCGGAACCCGCACGAGGCCGATAGTCCCAGCCCGACCATGGCATACGTCAGCAGATGAAAACCCGTCATGGCCCCTCCCCTCTGCGTTCTGTTCCCTGACGAAGTGCCAGTTTACCGACTGACGTTGCTGGAAACATCCGCGGCACCACCCGACACTGCTTTATCGGGGAATTCCTGATGAATTTCTGTCGGAATCTCCCGATAGTGAGAACGCGGCCGTTCGTCGATATTTCTTTCGCTGGTTGTCGGCCCGCCCCAGCACCCGAGTGTCCAGAGTTGTTGCTGGGCACTCGGTTTTTTTTTGCTGTCGAAGCAGTGCTCCACCTTCCGCGTTTTTCGTGAACGCCGAATCTTCAAATAATTCCGAGTGCGGAACGGAGCGCGATATCAACGCTGGCCATCAATGCTTGCGGCACCCGACCGATGGTTTTCCGGACGTCGACTTGCGGAATGGTGTGCAATCGCTCACAGCGAATTGCTGAATTTGCAAGCAACCCAGTCCCGCTGCCCGCGGGCGTACCGATGTCCACGAGAATCTGATGCGGTCTCGTAGCATGCGCCAAGTTCGACGTAATTTCGGCGATTACTGTTTCGCGAAGTGTCGCGTTGAGTCCGTCATTCTGGATCACGAGCGCTGGCCGGACTTTACCGCCTGGAGCACCAACAAATGGAATATTGACAAGCACTATATCGCGACGGTTCATTTCTGCTTGTCATATTCGTCGTAAATGTCCATTGACGGGTCGGTTGTCCAGTCACTCCCCTCAGTCGAGCGGGCGAGAAGTGCGCGGAGCTCATCGTGACCCAATTCCGTTCCGATGACGTTTCGGACCGATTCGAAAACGTCCTCGCGGACTACAATGCAGGGAATGCCGTCCAGTGTGATTGGGACGTTTCCCCCCCGCTCGACAATGGTTCGCTGCTCTTGGGTCAAAATCATCGGAAATCTCCTCTCGCAGAGATTATCTGTCATCCGCGCGGACGATGCAAGACGGGTGCTCGCACACCCGAATTCCGGCGAATTCAGCTACGAGGTCGAGTCACGGAGTCGCCGATGCTGGCAGCATCGGCCACGGCGTCAATTCGCCGGGCGGATCGCGCACGCGCTTTACCGCGATCGCGCCGGAAGTTTGGCCTTGGGGGTCTCGCGGTAGGGCTGACCTGATTTGTAGAGGTCGAGCCGGGCCTTCGTCTCGGCGGGGGTGTACAGGCCGTGTTCGGTCGTCCCCAGGAGGTCGATGGCTTTCTGCTGGCATTTGACGGCCTGCTCGAAATCACCGGTTTCGGCGTATGCCGCGGCGAGAGAATCGATCCAGGCTTCGACCCCCCAGTGCGTTGATTCGCACGCCTGCTTCGCCTCTTCCAGCGCGCGCCGGCCGTCGCGCAGCTCGTCGACCGGGCAGGTCGCGCGAATTCTCGCCCGGCAGGCGAGGGCCCCGGCATGTTCGGGTTCCGCCTGCAAAGTCTGGGCGTAATCGTCGAGCGCTTCTTTGTAGCGGCCCCATCTTTGATTCAAGAGCCCGCGGTTGAAGTGGGCGGTCGCCGAATGCTGCGGATCGAGCCGGATGGCTTGCTCGTAATCTTCGATGGCTTTGTCGAAATCATTTCGTTCGCCCCAGACAGTGGCGCGATAGATGTACGGGACAGGAGACTTGGGCGCGAGACGGATGGCGACGGCGTAATCCTTGAGGGCCGCTTCGAGTTCTCCGCGGGCCTCGTGGCACGAGCCGCGGGCCACGTATCCCCACGCGTCTTTGGGGGCGTACTTGATGATCATCGAAAAATCCTTGATTGCCTTATCGAATTCTCCCTGGTCTTTCCAGGTCGTCCCCCGCATGTCATATCCCCAGACGCTATTGGGATTGCGATGGATATGTTCGGTAAAGTAGGCCGCCGCCTGTTCCAGCGGGACGAGTTGGTCTTTTTTGACCCAGGCCGTCCCGATCCACGCCCAGTCGCCGTTCTCTTTCGTGACCGTGAATGGCACGTTGTGCAGCGCGGCACGCATTTCCTTGTCGCCGACCATCGCCTTGGCGCTTAACTTGGGCATGAACTTCCGGCCCACCCATTGGTCGTCGGCATGAGCCGCGGACGCACCCCACAAACCGGCGAGCACCAAAAGAATTCGGGACGACCACGCAACGGTTCTGGCGTTCACTTCGATTCCCTCCGAAAGTACGAAAGTCCGGCAGCAGCGGCCCCTCATGAATCCGTTCGGGTGAATTCGTTCGGGCCGCCGATCGGGCCCTATGCTACACGATCCGCCGATTTCGACAAATAGCGTCTGGAACGGGGAAAAAGGGGGTTTTTTGGGTGCGTTTCGCTTTCCAATCCAGGATCGCGATAAGTCAAGAAATGGTTTCCAGGATTCTTAAGGAAGGCCGATGTCGCGTGGCGGGAGCTATCCATGCCTTCCTGAACAAGAATCGTTCTTCGTTTTCAACCACCCGTACATCGGCAATCCCAGGAGCACGATGCCTACGCCCGGCCAGGTCGTCCAGGGGCGATAGGCAAACAAAACGCCCAGGATCGTCGCCGCGCCGAAAATGTACAGCGCCGGAACGAACGGATAGCCGAATGCCCGATACGGCCGCGGCACATCCGGGCGCGTGCGGCGGAGGCGAAAGATCCCTGCCACCGTCAGAATGTAAAACAACAGCGCGGCGGAAATAACATATTCGAGCAGGTCACCGTACAGGTTGCCGTAGGTGCCGTCCGGCTTGACCGTACGCGGCAACACGAGCACAGCGGACCACAGCCCCTGAAACGCCAGCCCCCAGGCGGGAACGCGGGCTGCATTGAGCCGCGCGACTGGTTTGAAAAACAGTCCGTCGCGCGCCATCGCGTAAGCGGCCCGAGCGCCGACGAGAATCAGGCCGTTGTTGCAGCCGAATGTTGAGATCATGATGGCCACCGCCATGACGGTCACTCCGGCACTGGGAAACAGGGCTTCGATTGTGGCTGTTCCGACGCGGTCGTCCGTAGCGTGCTGGATTGCCTCGAAGGGCAGAGTGACGAGGTACGCCACGTTCGCCAGCAGATACAATACGATCACGAGGCCTGTCCCCAATCCGAGGGCCAGAGGCACGTTGCGGCGCGGGTCGCGAATTTCCCCGGCAATCGTGGCGGCGCTGTTCCACGCGTCGGCCGAAAACAGGGAGCCGGTTTGCGATACGCACAGCGCCGCAAACAGTCCCCAGGTCGTGAGGGCGTTCAGGCCCGGCTCGATGTCCTGGTCAGGATGCGGAGCCCAGAATTGCGACAGATTCGATTGCACCGCGTCTGTGTTCCAGCCCCTGGTGAGCCCCAGCACGATCAAGGCGAATAAGGCCCCCACTTTGGCGACCGAGAAGACATTCTGAATTACCTTGCCCCACTCCAAACCCCGCATGTTCGTCGCCGTCAGCAGAGCGATCATCAGAATGGCGACAAACTGCACCCGCGACAGCGAAACGGCATAGCCGCCGACAACATGCACTGGTTCGACGAGATACAAATCGGGATTGATTGCCGGGAACAGGATCCCGGCGAACTTCGCGAACGCCACCCCGACTGCGGCAATCGTCCCGGTCTGGATCACGAGCAGAAACGTCCAGCCGTACAGGAAACCGAACAGCGGCGAATAGGCTTCCCGCAGGAAGACATATTGCCCGCCGGCGTGCGGCATCATGCCGGCCAATTCGCCATAAGAGAGGGCGGCGGAGACTGTCAGGACTCCGGTGATGATCCAGGCCACGAGCAGCCAGCCGGGGCTGCCGATCTGCCGGCCCATTTCCGCCGACACGACGAAAATTCCGGAACCGATCATCCCTCCCACGACGACCATCGTGGCGTCGAACAGTCCCAAACCGCGGCGAAATTCGCTCTCCTCGTCGGCCATGCCTGTTCCCGCTCGAGCCCTGTGTGACGGATCGAGGGGATTGTAAGGGGTGCCTTGCTGGGCTGCGAGGGAGGCGAGCCGGGGGTGTCAGCCCCCGGATGAATCGGCGCCGGCCTGGCTGATGAAACGCGAGATTGTCTCGGCGCGCAAAAAAACCGCCGGTTCGATATCGAACCGGCGGCTGGAACTCGCCTGGGGATCAGCTTACGAACCGCCGCCCAATTGGGCGCTGACGCTCGTGAACGTCGTCTTGGCGTTCGTGCCGACCGCCTGGATCGCAGTCAGGCAGACCACGATGATCAGGGCGAGCATGACGGCGTATTCGACCGCGGTCGGGCCGTCTTCCGAAACCAGAAACTTCTTAATGCTGTTGGCGAACTGAATCATGATGCGGCATCCTCTCTGAGAAAAAAGTGTAACGTGCGGAGCAATATCCGTGGAAATTTGGATCAATAGACAGATCCTGAAGTCGCGAAGTCCCTGAAGGGCGATTCGCTGCCGCTCGAACGAGTTGCATCTTCAACCTAGGATGTAAAAATTGCATGTCAAGAATTTTGGCGCCGCGAGGCGCGCTGCAAGAGCGGCAATTCCCGAGAGTTGTGGCAAATACCGTGCTTTCCGGTCGTATGTCTCAGAGAATCGTCGCCCGGCCGCTACGACGTTGCCGCACGGCAACTGTTGCCAAAAAGCAACACGCGGCTGCCTATGGCCACAACGAGACGAGAAGAGTTTGACCGCGGATGACACGGATCGCCGCGGATGGGCCAGTTCACCTCGGTTCCACCGATCCGTGTCATCGCTACCAGGAAGTCTTTTCCCCACCACGGATCGTGAGCAGGGCGCGAATCGTCGTCGCGGAAGTGTCGTTCGGTACCCAGCGGACGCTGTCGTCCATCGTCAGGACATGCGCGCCACCGTTGTGTGGACTGGAAATGCCCTTGCCGACGCGCGCATTGACCGTCGGCGCCATTTCCGCTAATTGCAGATCGCGCGGCTCCATCCAATGGATGCCGGAATTCTGGACTTCGACGATCATGATCGTATCGGAAGTCGGGTCGGTCACATCGTCGTTGCTCACCGACGTGCTGCCGTTCCACGCGGCCCCGGGGCCGATGACGGCCAGGTAATTTGTGGACATTGATCCCGCCTGCGTGCCGGCAAATGGGTCGCTTGCACAATGCCAGACACTACTGTGGCGCCGGCCAAGCTCCAGATTGTGCGGCCCATCCCACGGCTCGTCAAAACGATATTGGTTGTAGAACGGCGAGGCATCAAGAAACGGCGTAATCAGCACCCGCCAACTATGCGTGGGCTTACCGCCTGCGTCGACGAGATGTGCCGGGGGAAAGCAACCGAAGGTGTCGTGATAGTTGAGAAGTGCCAGGCCGATCTGCTTGAGATTGTTCTTGCATTGTGACCGCCGCGCCGCTTCCCGTGCGTCGTGAACAGCAAAATAACCGAAGTAGAAAAACGTCACGACTGCCAGCAGCATGGCTGTGGCGTAACACCGTTTTGCGGCACGCCGCCAGCGATTGGTTGCGGAAATCACTGTCGGTTGAACCGAAACGGCTGTGACGTCCGACGGAGGCGGTTCATCAGGCATGACTTCGACTCCATTTGGGCAACGCTCGATTCTCTACGCCACGATCGAAGGCTAACGACCCGAAGAAAAAAATAGAGCCGCGGATGACGCGGATATGCGCGGATGACTGCGGGCGAGATCAAATGCCCTATCCGCGTCGATCCGCGTCATCCGCGGTTAACCTCTTTCTTTATTTTGGTTGCGGCCGCAAGCTAACGGCATAGCGCTACGGTTCTTGAGCGGAATGCGGGTCGGGGCGGCGTTCGCCGTACCAGACATCGAGGCCCGCTTTCTCACGAAATGCTTTGGGGCCACGCCAGCCGATGCTGAGCAGAGTCTTCGCGATCTCGAACGCGGAATACGTCCGTAGTTTGCGCCCCGACGTGACGACCATCGGTTTGGGGATCACGAATCGGCCCACGTCGCGCAGGGAATTACGGAAATACAGCTCCTCGGCGGCGAAGCATTCCTCCGAAAATCCACCCGTCGCCAGAAAGGCTTCGCGCGTGCAGAAGAGAAAGCAGCCTCCGACGACATTCAACGCGCGAAATAGAAAGATGCCGATCGGGTACGTCAGCCGCGCCCAGAAGGGAAGTCGGCCGTCGAAGCGGAACAGGCACCCGCCTCCCACGGCGCCCTTTTGAATTGCCGCGACCACTGCCCGCACGGCATCAGCCGTGGCAAACGTATCGGCATCGACGAATACGAAGATGTCGCCCCGAGCCTCGCGGGCGCCGGCGTTGCGGACGGCGGCGATTTGCCGTTTGTTGACGGGCAGCACGCGTGCATCGTGCTCGGCGGCAATCCGGGCCGTGCCGTCGGTCGAGGCGTCGTCGACGACGATCAGCTCATATTCGATTTCGGCGTCGCGCGCGGCGGAGTGAATGGACGCGAGAGCGGCGCCGATCAGCAGTTCCTCATTGTGGGCCGGGATGATGAAGGAGATCATGGCGAGCGGCAATTCTCAGAGTCGCAGGCACAGTCCGTGTGCCGTCCTCGGATCCAAGCAGAGCTTGGTCGCAAGATTACAGTTTGAGTGAGTCTCACCACAGGCGCACCCTGCGAGGTCGATTCGCCTTTTCATCCTCAATTTTGATTGACCCGGATACCGCGGGGGTAAACCCCGCGGCTCGCTGGGGCGAGTGCCGGGACTCGCCTTTACGCGACACGATAATTCTACCGCGACGGCGCGAGAACGACTACATCGCCGTCGGCGACATTCGCCCGCTCGCCTCGCGCGCGGCGGTTCGCTACACTGGGCGGCGCGGTGCGAAAATCACGCGGCAGCTTCCGGGGAACGACATGAAAATCATCAAGGTAAACGTCATTCCGCTCTTCGGCGGGACGGTGGATGGCGGGTGGCCGCAGGGGCACGAGAAAAAGGAAAACCTGCACACGCTCATCGAAGTCGTGACTGACGAAGGGATCACCGGCGTCGGCAGCGTCTTTACGTCGGGAGCGCTCACCGAGGGTGCCATGGGACTGTTGTGGCCGCTCCTTAAAAACGAATCGGGGCTCGAACCCGAACGCGTCACCGAGAAGCTGCGGCAGTCGACTTTCTGGCAGGGACGGGGCGGATCGGTCGAGCACGCCATCAGCGGTCTCGACATCGCCCTGTGGGACATCATGGGCAAAGCCTGTCAACAGCCGGTGTCGCGGTTGCTCGGCGGAAATTACCGCGACCGGATCAAGCCCTACGGATCGATACTCTTCGACGAGCCCGACGCGCTGCGCGAAAAGCTGCAAGACGTCGTCGGCCGCGGTTTCAAGGCGATCAAGATGGGCTGGCGTCCTTTCGGCCGGCGGAATCGTCAGTTCGACGAGTTGCTCGTGCGCACGGCCCGCGAGACGGTCGGTCCGAATATCGAACTGATGGTCGACGCGGGCGGGAGCGAGCAGTTCTGGCCGCACGGAGTCAACTGGGCCCGCGAAACGGCCAAAATGCTGGCCGATTACGAGATCGTCTGGTTCGAAGAAGCACTCCCCCCCGACGACATCGAAGGCTTCATCGAACTGACGCGGCATTCGCCCGTGCCAATTTCATCGGGCGAAGTGCTGACGCGCAGGCAGTCGTTCATTCCATGGATCGAACGCCGTGCCGTGGACATCATTCAGCCCGACTGCACCAAGAACGGGGGACTCAGCGAATCTCGCAAGATCGCCTGGTATGCGTTCGATCATAACGTGCAGATGGTCTCGCACGGCTGGAACACGGCGGTCGGCCTGGCAGCCGATTTGCAACTCGCCGCGGCGATGCCTGTGGCGCGTTACGTCGAATATCTGACGCCGTGCGACTACATCGAGAACATTACGACGACACCGTTCGAAATCGACGCGGAAGGATTCCTGAAGATCCCCACGCTGCCCGGCCTGGGCATCGAGCTCGATCACGAGAAGTTGAAAAAGTACGCATCATGAAGGTCCTCCGCGGATTAGGCGATCTGGAAACGTACCGGAACGGGTACGTGTCGATCGGCAATTTCGACGGCGTGCACCGCGGCCATCAGAGCATGATCGGTGAGCTGGCGCGGCTGGCGGCCGCGGAAGGAGCGCCGGCGGTGATCTTCACCTTCGATCCGCATCCGATTGCCCTGTTGCGGCCCGGGCAATCGCCCCCTCCGTTGACGACGACAGAGCGCAAGCTCGAGTTGCTCGCCGGCACCGGCGTCGACGCCGTACTTGTCTACCCGACGGATCAGGCGCTGTTGAAGTTATCGCCGCGCGAATTCTTCGACCAGATCGTGCTGCAGTCGCTGAATGTGCGGGGGCTGGTCGAAGGACCGAACTTTTTTTTCGGGCACGACCGCACCGGCAGCATTCAAACTCTGCACGAGTACTGCCAGAAATCCGGTCGTGCCTTACACATCGTTCCGCCGGTGAAGGTGGCCGATCATCTCGTGTCGTCGACAGAGATTCGCCGGTTCATTGCCGACGGACGCGTCCGCGAGGCGGGCGATCTTCTGGGGTACGCGTATCGCGTGTCGGGAACGGTCGTGCGTGGAGCCGAGCGCGGCCGCACGATCGGTTTTCCGACGGCCAATCTGGAAGGTATTCGCACGGTGCTGCCGCGCGACGGCGTGTATGCGGCGCGCGTTCAGGTGGGCACGACGTGGCACGTGGCGGGAGTCAACATCGGCCCCAGTCCAACATTTGCCGATCAGGAGCGCAAGTTCGAAGCTCATCTCGACGGCTTCTCAGGAGACTTGTACGGCGCACGGCTGGCAGTCGAATTAGTCGACCGGATCCGCGACACGGTTAGGTTCGATGGGATTGATGCGTTGAAGAAGCAGCTTGCCGAAGATATGAAACAAGCCCGCGCGGCCGTCAGGTAAATCGGTTGGACGGGTCGCGTTTCTTAGGGTGGCCCGGCCGCGTGCGCAGCACCGGCCGGGTCGCGCAGCGACAAGAGGCTGCGCCATGTGCGTCCTCTGTATTTCCACTGGCTGTCCCGCGACTGTAATATGCGGGTCTGCACATCCTCCGATAATCGTTGTTCGTGCCAGGAGAGCTCATGTCCAAACGACGGGTCTTCGACGACGAACGGCATGCCCAATTCGTCACATTCTCTTGTTACAAGCGGCGAAAACTTCTCGACCACGACCGCGCCAAGAAGATCGTGATCGGAACTCTTGGTTCGCAACTCGCCACCCATTCGGGATTGTGTATCGGATTCGTCATCATGCCGGAACACGTCCACTGTCTCGTCTGGTTCGACGAGCCAGGGCATTTGAGCCCCTTCATGAATCACTGGAAGGACCAGACATCGCTGAAGATCAAAAATCTGTACCGGGAGGAGCTAACCTCATACTGGGCAACGATCGAAGAAACGGATCCTGCGTGGCAGGCCCGGTATTACCCATTCAATGTGTTCACGGAGAAAAAGTTGACGGAGAAGCTCGACTATATGCACCTGAACCCCGTACGACGCGGGCTCGTCAGCCGGGCAGTCAATTGGAAATGGAGTTCGGCACGCTGGTATCTGGAACGGCGGACCGTTGGGATTCCGATCCGTATGCCGGAGCTTTGACTTGGCGTGGGCCGTGCTGCGAAGGAAGCCGTAGGGCGCAGCCTCTTGTCGCTGCGCGACCCGGGCGCTACTGGCCTCGGCGCGCCCCGGACGAGACTGGCGAATGCCGTAAGGCCCCGTTAGCATACGCCCATGAAAATTGACTGGACGCCGCTCCGCGAAATTATTGCCGATAATCGCCGCTTCGTGCTCACGACTCATGTTCGGCCCGACGCCGATGCCATTGGTTCTGAAGTGGCCATGGCAGGATTGCTCGAACAACTTGGCAAAGAAGTGCGAATCGTCAATGCGTCGCCGGTTCCCGCACGTCTGGCGTTTCTCGATCCGAACAAACGCTGCCTGCAATTGGGGCCGCAAATCACGGAAGCGGTCGCCGTGGACACCGACGTCCACATGATCCTCGATACGAGCGCCTGGAGCCAACTCGCCGAAGTCGGCCGGGTGTTCAAAAAAACGCAGGCCCGAAAAGTGGTGATCGACCATCACGTGTTCGCCGAAGACCTGGGGGCCTTCAATCTGAAAGACACCGACGCCGAGGCGACCGGGGCGCTCGTTTTTCAATTTGCGCAGGCGATGAAGTTGAACATTACGCCCGAAATCGGCACGGCGATGTTTGCAGCGATCGCCACCGACACGGGCTGGTTCCGGTTTCCATCGACCAGCAGCGACACGATGCGCACGATCGGCGCGTTGATTGACTTGGGCATCCGGCCAGAGGTAGTGTATAGACAATTGTATGAACAGTATGCGCTGTCGCGGATCAAGCTCGCCGGCCGCGTGATCAGCCGGATGATGCTGGATGCCGACGGGAAACTGGCGTGGACGTACGTGACGCTGGTTGACTACCGCGAAACCGGAGCGGAACCGGCCGACACCGAGGACCTCGTGAACGAGGGATTGACGGTGGCCGGCGTGGATGCCGCATTTATCCTGATCGAACAGACCAACGGAAATATCAAAGCCAGCCTTCGCAGCCGCAGCCACCTGGATATCTCGGGGATTGCCGGGAAATTCGGCGGCGGAGGCCACAAACAAGCCGCGGGAGCCATCCTGCCAGGTCCCTTGGCAGAGGCTCAAGCAAAAATCCTGCCTGCCATGAAAGCGTTGTTTGAGTAAACCTTCCGGGGTTTCAAGACGATTGAAGCCAACGGAAGGTTGACGTCTTTCGGTCGCGATAAAATCTTCCGCAGCTCGATCCGGGGGCGACCAATTCTCGTCGAATCGGTGCCCACCCCCGGCTCGCCTTTGGTATTCAACAGCAATTCACGAACCTGACGAGGTGACGTATGTCGCACCCATCTGCCGCTGATTCGGGGCCGCCGGCGCCCGACTATCTGACTCCCCCGGCGCCGCGCCGCAACTTCCTGGCGCAGTTCGCCGCCGTCGTGATCGGCGGTGTGGCGGGGCTGATTCCGATGGCGGTGGGATTGGCGACATTCATCAATCCGCTTCGCAAGTCGGTGAAGGCGAAATTGCAGCCTAGCGGCAGCGACGCCCAGGGTTTTTATAAAGTCGCCCCGCTCGATTCCCTGTCGGCCACGCCGCAGGCGTTCAAGATCATCGCCGATCGTAAAGATGCCTGGAATACGTTTCCGAAAGACGCGATCGGCTCGGTGTACCTGTCGCGGGTGGGCGAAAACGAAGTGCGCGCCTTCAACGTAACCTGCCCACATGCCGGATGTGCGGTCGATTGGCGGGCCGCGAAGAAAGCATATCATTGCCCCTGCCATAACAGCTCGTTCGAGGCCGACGGAACCCGCGACCCGAAAAGCCCCAGCGCGCGCGATCTCGATTCGCTGGAAGTGAAGATCGAGAATGGTGAGGTGCTCGTGAAATACCAGGACTTCAAAACCGGCGAAAAAGAGAAGCATCCCGCATGAACAGCCTCCTCGACTGGCTCGACCATCGGACCGGATACAAAACGCTGATGCACGAGGCGCTGTACGAGCGCGTCCCCGGCGGGGCGCGATGGCGCTACGTGTGGGGCAGCACGCTGGTCTTTACCTTCAGCGTGCAGCTCATTACCGGGCTGTTCCTGTGGATGGGCTACAGCCCCAGTTCGCAGACCGCCTGGGAAAGCGTGTACTTCATTCAGCATGATATGCTGCTGGGGTGGGTCTTACGCGGCATTCATCACTTCACGGCCCAGGCCATGGTCGTGCTGCTGGTGCTGCATTTGCTCCAGGTCATCATCGACGGGGCTTACAAAGCGCCGCGCGAGGTAAACTTCTGGCTGGGCCTGATTCTCATGAAAATCGTGCTCGGCCTGTCGCTCACCGGGTATCTGCTCCCCTGGGACCAGAAAGGGTATTGGGCGACGAAAGTGGCGACGAACATCGCCGGAATTACTCCTGTCATCGGCGAACAGGTGCAAGCCCTGGCGGTGGGCGGTCCGAGTTATGGACATCACACCCTCACCCGATTCTTCGCTTTGCATGCGGGACTGTTGCCCGGGCTCTTGATTGCCTTTCTGGGATTGCACATCTATGTCTTCCGTCGGCACGGGCTGACGGTTCCCGATCCGATTCATAAGCCCGATACGACATTCTGGCCCGACCAGGTCCTGAAAGATGGAATTGCGTGCCTGGCCGTGCTGGCGACCGTATTGCTCCTCGTGTTCATGCACGGATTCGGTCCGCACGGCGGGGCCGAATTGGGGGCCCCGGCAGATGCGACCGAGAATTACTCCGCGGCGCGTCCCGAATGGTACTTCCTGTTCCTGTTTCAGGGGCTCAAGTATTTTCCGGGAGAGAGTGAAATTATCGGCGCGATGGTCATCCCTGGAATCATCGTCGGGATCCTGGCGCTGATGCCGTTCATCGGCCGGTGGCAACTGGGTCACCGATTCAATGTCGCGTTCATCTTCGGCATTATGCTGGGAATTCTCGTGCTGACCGGCCTGGCGATACGCGAAGACCGCGCCAATGCCGATTATCGCTGGGCCGTCGCCGATGCCGAACAGAAGGCCGAGCGGGCCAAGGAGCTGGCAGAGCTGAAAGGGATTGGCCCGGCGGGAGCCGTGCAACTGTTGCGAGAAGATCCCAAAACGCGCGGCACCGCGCTCTTTGCCGCCAAATGCGCGAGTTGCCATCGATACGACGGACACGACGGTACAGGCAAAGTCTCCAGCGAAGCGGCCACTGCGTCGGACCTGGCGACCTTTGGAACTCGCGAATGGATTCACGGAATCCTGACCGATCCGGCCGGACCGAAAAACTTCGGCGCGACGAAAAATCTGGCTGAGATTGGTGAGCGATTTACCAAGGGAGAAATGGCCCAATGGGTGGAAGAATCCGTGACGTCCAAGAAAGTTACGGAAGACGAATTGGAATCATTGATCGAATTTCTCGTCAGCTTGAGCGAGCACACCCAACGCGGTCCGATTGATGAGGCCAAAGTCGCAAACGGACAGAAGCTATTCGCCGAGGGAAAAGACGGCGTGACGGCCTGCTACGACTGCCACGCGATGAAAATCGACAAGGACCCTGACGGATTGTTCGCCGACCCCAGTGCGCAGATCGCCACGGGCGCACCCGATCTGACCGGGTACGGCTCGACTGCGTGGTTGCGCGAGTTCATCGGCGATCCGGGGAGTAAGAAATTCTATAGCAGCCACAACGCAATGCCCGGTTTCGGCGACAGGCTGACCGACCGCGAGCTGGGCCTGATCGTGGACTTTCTGCTGCACAACTGGCCGGAGAAGCCATTGCAGGGGACGAAGTGATCGTGACTCACAAGAGCGCAAAGCGGTGAGTGTGGCGGGGTCAGAGCGGCGTCAGAGCGGCAAATGAAAGCTGACATTGCAGCCGAGAACGCGTCGCACCACACTGGACATCGTCGGACCTGGAACCCCAGCGACGGCCCCGATGGGTTGGACAATGAGTGAACCGAGCACGTTTCTGCCACGCGGTCAGGGCCATCGCTGGCGTTCGCTGTGATCCGCCCGCTGGAAGCGACGGACAATTCTGACGCGCTCGACGTCCATTGTAAATCACGCTCTGACCCTGCCACCCACCTGGAAAGCAGCTGGCCGCAGTCTTTACCCGGCGTCGGACATCTTGATCACGGCCGGTGATTCCGTTAATTGCAGCGCCGGGGCGGGGGAGGGTGAAATCCCACCCAGTTCGGCGAGGCGGCCCATGAGCAGGTCGGTCACTTCCTGCAGCAGCTCAGACGACGTTCTGCGTCCGTAGTAGGAGCTTAGATCGATGCGATCGCCATAGCAGACCCGCACTCGCGTAAACGTGTACAGCGAACTGACCATCGTCTTGCCTTGCGGCGCATTGTGAATGAAGACCGGATAAACGGGTGCCTGCGACTGGAGAGCCAGCCAGGCGACTCCGGTATTTCCCGGCAAGAGGCCGGGCCCCGTGTTCAGCCTGCCTTCAGGAAAAACCCCCACGATTCGGCCCTCTTTCAGACGTCGCAGCGCCGTGCGCGTGGCCGCCATATCTTTGCCGTCGCGGGCCACGGGGATGGCGCGCATCGTCTCGAAAATGAACTGCAAGCCCGGCATTCCGAAATACTCTTGTGCCGTGAGGAACTCGAGCGGTCGCCCATTGCTGACCCCCACCCAGATCAGCATCGGATCGACCGGGCTGCGGTGATTGGCGATGATCAGCACCGGTGACGCATCGACGAAAGGACAGCGCCGGTCGGCACGCCAGTGAAAACACAGACGCCCATAAAGCGCCGCGATCATGTACAGGAACCAGGCCTGCCATCCGCGCGGACAGGTCAGGGCGCGCCACAGTACGATTCCCGCCAGGAACAAGCCATATCCGGCCAGCGTCCAGCCGGCGATTGCATCCGCTGACATCACCAGTCACCCACTCCCACGAGATCCAGGCAACTCTTGCTTCGCGGGTCAACCTAGCAATTCGGCAGGGACGTGTCGAGCGCAGTTGGGAGCGGCTGGCCGTCCGCTTGTTCGTAAGCTGTCGCGAGGGGGCCGTGGATCGCTTCGCAACAGAAACAGGCAGGCCATTGGGCAGCGTCCCGCCACGGCTGCAATCAATACGCAATCAGACTGGTGTTCCAGTTCATGTTCATATTCGTCGATCCGCCGCCCATATTGAGGTACGGATAAACCGGATACTTGTACCGGAACAGATCCGGGTAGCGGGAGAAATAGGGCATCGTCATGCGCATGACCGTTGTGGGGCGCATGGCTCCCATCATCAGCTCCAACGCGGCGTCGTGCCGGTAACCCGGATTGGCCTCGTACTCCGAACGGCTGAAGGGGATTTGCGAGTAAGCCGCGGCGTAACTCATACGCGGCTCTAATGGACCGGAAGCGGCTGAGGCAGGCGCTTCGCCTTCTCGCGACGCATTGTCGGAAGGACTCGCGCCGGCTTCAGCCGCTCTTAAATCAGAAACAGGTTGGTTCCAGAACTTGCCGTCGGCCGATTTGCCGGCCTCGACCTCGCCCTTCAGCCGAGTGTAAGCCAACTCGTCGGCCGGATCGTAGTTGGCAGGACGAATGACGATGCGGTCGTTGTCCGCCGCCAGGACGGGCCCGGCGCCGGACAGGCAGAGTGTCGCCAAGGCGCCGGCGATCAGGGCTGGGGCACAAAAGTTGTCAATCAGGCCGCTCACCGCAAATCTGGAATTGTTTTGCATGTCTTCAATGCCTCGTATGCCAACCGACGCCCCATCTATTCCAAGCTAACGGGGCCCTCCGGGCGCGGTCAACAGTCTATTGACCATCTTTGCCCGACGTTTGATAATTACTCCATGAGCGGATGGCTGGCAGTCGCGGAAAAACTGTTCGGACGCCCAGCCGGTGAGCTGCCGACGTCCTATACGATCGAGTGCGCATGCGGCCGGCAGATGAGCGGGACTCGCGGTACGGCGGAGCAGGTGACGTTCTGCGCGGCGTGCGGAACGGCGCTGTTTGTTTTGCCCCACAGCGTCTATCCACGTCCGCGCGGGATGCCGGTCGAGCCTGCGGCGCCGTCACCACCGGCCTCTCAGCCGCAGCGCCGCCGAGTAGCGAATCCCGCCGGAGCACCCCGCGAAACCGCTCCGAAAACCCGGCGTCCGCCAGACGACGTTCCGAAGCAGCCCCGTCGCGACGAGCCCTCCGCACCGCAAGCCGATCCAGTGCTGGAGCGCACGCCAAAGTTCAATGCAGCGCGCCTGCGTCGCAAATTGTTGAGCCCCGTGCGGTTGGTGCTGATGGGCGTTGCCGTCGTGACGGGGCTGACGGTCTGGTGGAGTATTCGCGTCAGTACGCGGAACGAGGCGGAAAGAATTCTGGTATCGTCCGTGAAGCTGGCACAGCAGGCGCTCGACGAAAACGATCTAGGGGAAGCGGCACAGCGCTTTCAGGAAGTTCAAAAGGCCCTGGACACGCTCGGCCGGACCGATTCCCGCGCCCGGGAACTGCGACAGACCACCGCGGAAATCACCGCCTCCGCCGATCTGGCCCGGTCTTCGCTGTATGACATTCTGCACGAAGCGGTCGCCACGACCGCGCGCAGCGGAGCCACAATGTGGGAAGACGTTTTTCGCTCCAGTTATCGCGACGAATGGGTGCTGATCGACGCCCATGTGACGCGCACGGCCGATGCGTCTTCCGGACAGAAATTCGAGATCGAATATCCACTGTCGACTGCCACGGAACGCGTGCTGGTCGTGGGGGACCTGGAGTGCTTCGAACGGGCCGTGCCGGGAGGCTCGCCGCGACGGGTGATTTTCGCGGCACAGCTCGGCGATTTCAGCCACGTTCCGCGTGGCGAAGCGGCGTGGCAGATCGTGTTACGGCCGGCGACGGCGTTTCTGTGGTCGGCCCCCGAGCACCTCGAGCGGCTGGGAATCGAAATCGACGAAGAAACAAAGCAGGTGCTGGCCGACCAGTCGAGCTTGCTGGGGATGTATCAATGAACGCGACCTGGGGAACATGGCCGACGAGTTGCCGCGCGGAGCGATGGCTGCCGTGGCGGACTGTCGTTTCCGTCCTCGTGCTGCTGCTGGGCGTGCAAGCCGCGCGGGCCGAATCATTGTCGGTCAAGGAATTCAACGAAAAGCTGGAAGGCTGGAAGAAGGTCGATAAAGACCCATCCCTGTTGACGCTCGAAGTCGAGGGGCGCGTCAAGATCTACAGCAAAGATCGGTTGACGCTGGAGAACTGCAAAGTCATGTTTCGCGCGAAAACCGAGTTCCCCGAGCGGACTCGCAAATCTCTGAATGTCGTCGTGATCGGTAAAGTCTCGCGCGATTCCCGGACAAGCGAGCATACGTTTCAGGTTTCGTCGATCCGCATCGTCCCCGGCGAACATGAACAGTTCATCGACAAGTACCGGCAACTCAAGCAGACGGCGTCGGCTGATGATTGGTACGCGCTCGGACGCTGGGCCGCCATTCGTGGAGAGTTCTATACCGACGACCAACTGCTCTCGAATGCCGACGAGGCGAATCAGCGCGGCCTCGAGATCGAGCGCAAGGCGCGGAGCAAGGATGATCCGGAAGGATTGCTGGAATTGGCCGACAAGGCAAAAAAGTTTCGAATGCTGTCTCTGGCGAACGAGTTGACGCATGAAGCGTTTCATTTGCTTTGCGAGCGCAGCCGCGGCCAATCCGCCGCGGACCTGCAGAAACTGGCCGCCAGACTGGAGTCTGAGCTGCCGGGCGCCAACGTCGAGCAGAGAGTTATTCCGACCGAGTTGATCAATGACTACAAAAGACGCCCCATGCCGACTTACGCTGCCGCCGATGCGGCCACGCGTCGCATTCTGCACCGCTGGCTGTACGTGGAGCTGCAGCTGCGATTGATTACTCCCCGCTTAAAATCCGACGGCAGCAATGGATTCGAAATTGCAGACCAGATCGATCGCATCATTCACGAACAGCACGCGCTGGCGGAAGAGTTTCGTGACCGCGCCCTGAAATCGCGCGCGGCCGAAGTCGAAAAGCTGGCCCGCAGCGAGGTGGTCGAGTTGTTCGAGAAATATCGGCTGCGCAACCAGAGCCGCGCAGCCAATGATTTGCTCGAATCATGGCTCACGTTGCGAAAGCGAGGTTTGGAGTCCGACGACACCGAGGGATTGCTCAACCTGTCGGAAGATTATCGGCGGCTGCTCAAACGCGACGATCTGGCCGACCGGCTCTTAATCGACGGGTGGATCCGAAACCCTAAGGCGTCCGATTTGCAGGAACGACTCGAGAAAGAGGGTTACCGGCTGTTCGAAGGCCACTGGATCAGCGAGCAGGAATTTGCCAGTCGGCCTGAAGGAAAATTGGAACTGGCGATTCGCAACGGGTTGGTGGCGTCGGGCATGACGGCGAGCCAGGTACGTCGTAGTCGCGGCAAGCCAGATTCCAAATCGCGCTCGGCAACCGCCGGTCAAGTTACCGAGATTTGGACCTACCGGATGGCCGACAGCTCGCAACTCGTGGTGCGGTTCGTGAAACGAGCCGGCCAGCCGGAAATGTCGGTCGCCGAAGTGCTGGAGGGGAAAGGGAGGTAGTCGCGGCGGAATAAGGGATCGTTCTGGAAATCGCCTGACGGGCGTCCACTGCGTGCAAAGCCCCGGCCGCCAGCACAGCGACCGGGGCATTTTCTGTTGCCAACCTTGCGAGTCTGCGAACGTGTCGTCAATTCCCGTTCAGTTCGCAAACAATCCCGTGCCCCACCAGTTGCCGGAGGCATCACGCACGATGTCGTAACCGAAGATGGCGGCGGGGGCGCTCATGATGCCCCAATGGGCGGGCGACCCGTACCACTGATCGACCAGCTCGATGGCGGCGCCGATCAGGCTCTGGTTTCCGGACATCGCGGCGACTTCCATCGCCGATCGGCCGGTCTGCACCGCAATGTCCCCCTGCCGCGTTCCCCAATCATGGTGTCCGACGGAACCATAGTTGGCCATCAACTGGGAAGAGTCGCGGGCCGCCTTGCACAGATAGCCGTGGCACTTGCCGTCCGTCGTGCTGACGGGGGCTGCCGGATGCAGGCGGACGGCGTAAATCAGCGCGCGTTGCGTTACGGATCCTCTGGGCAGGCCCAGCACGAGCCGGGTCCCGCGCACGGTGTAATGCAAACCGGGAGTGAAGGGGTGGGCCGAGACGACTTGCCCATGCAGTTCCGAGGCCGGGTCGGTCAGATCGATCATCGCGATCCCCTGACGGCCGTACAGGTACTTGAACGAATCGTGCGACAACAGAGTGCGTTCGGCCTCATCGGGGGTTTGAGTCGGGCGTGCCGCGGTCAACGGCACGACAACTCGCACGACGGACTTCAGGGACTCGACGAGCTCGGCATTTGCCAAGACGTCAGTCTCATAGAAATCGGCAATTCGCGGGCGCGCGTCGTCGCGAAAGAAGACGAACAACATTTTTCGATCTTCCCGCGCTTCACGATACGCGGCAGTGTAATCGACGTGCCAATCGAGCTTGCCGATCGTTCGCATTACGGCCGGAATGCGAAGCGGCACATTCGGTACGTCGGGGATGGCTCCAAACCCGGTCAAATCGACGTCGAGTAACGACTCGAGGTCGAGTGACGTGGCTAACTCGGACTGGGCCGGATCGGCCGACAGAGAGCTCGTGAACAGCAGGCCGGACAGGGTGAGAGCGCCTATTGCGCTCGACAACTTCAGCTTCATGGCTGAATCTCCTCAGCGGGTTACAGGGATACAACAATTCCGGAGGCTTTGCCTCCGTGAGCGATCCACAACGATCGCTCCCTCCGGCGCCCTAACGGGCAATTTCCCAGCCTTACCCAGCCTGGACCCAACCAGACTCTGATCCTGAAAACGATGACCCCCACGAGCCGGCGGCACGCATCTTGGTCAACCCCTTCTGCGAAACGGCCGCGTTTCGTTCGCAGGACCACGAATCGATGACCCACTCACTGACGTTAGAGCTGCGATCCGGCGACAGGCGCCGCCGCGAGCAGACTTGGACGCCGAGATGCCGGCGGAATAGCCCCCAGGTTTCTTCGAGCGATCAGATCCTCAATGATCTTGCGCATTTTAAACGATCGGAAAAGTCGACTCGAAATGCCCAGGGTCCAGCCGGGGCATCATGGTAGCGGCGAGGGGGGCGTTCGACAACCATTGGCCAGCCCCAAAACTCAAATCAACAGGGTTGCGACGACCGGTATCGTCATAACTCATTACGCCGCGATTGATTACATTTTCGTAATTGCCTGTCTTTCGTATTGGGGATTGGCGGCCGG
>DASYAR010000099.1:0-1709 GCA_036501235.1 Planctomycetaceae bacterium | reverse complement strand
AGCTAACCAAAATAGGCCACTGCGTTTTTCAAATTAGGCCACTGAGGGTCGAAACAGGCCAGTACCGTCTCGTCAAAAAGAACATATTGCGAACAAAGAACAAACGTGGTACAAGGTTCCATCAGGTGATCGTTCACCGATTCTTGCCACCCGACCTTGCCACCCGGTTCTCGACCGCCCCGTTTGTCCCGCCAGCGAATCCCCGCCATAAGGAGCACGACCCATGTCCGTTTCTGCCCTGCGTATCGTCGAAGGATCCTCCATGGATAAGTCCAAGGCCCTGGCCGCCGCGCTTTCCCAGATCGAGCGCCAGTTCGGCAAGGGTTCGGTGATGAAGCTGGGCAAGAACGACCGCTCGATGGACGTGGAAACCGTCTCGTCGGGGTCGCTCGGGCTTGATATCGCACTTGGCGTCGGCGGCCTGCCGAAGGGCCGGGTCGTCGAAATCTACGGGCCGGAATCCTCGGGCAAGACCACGCTGGCGCTGCATACGGTGGCGGAAGGCCAGAAGAAGGGCGGCATCTGCGCCTTCATCGACGCCGAACACGCGCTCGACCCGGTCTATGCCCGCAAGCTCGGCGTCAACATCGACGAACTCCTGATCTCGCAGCCCGACACCGGCGAGCAGGCACTGGAAATCTGCGACACGCTGGTGCGCTCCGGCGCGGTCGACGTGCTGGTAATCGACTCGGTCGCCGCCCTGGTGCCGAAGGCCGAACTCGAGGGCGAGATGGGCGACTCATTGCCCGGCCTGCAGGCGCGGCTGATGAGCCAGGCGCTGCGCAAGCTGACCGCCTCGATCAACAAGTCCAACACTATGGTGATCTTCATCAACCAGATCCGGATGAAGATCGGCGTGATGTACGGTTCGCCGGAAACCACCACCGGCGGCAATGCGCTGAAATTCTATGCCTCCGTCCGCCTCGACATCCGCCGCATCGGTGCGATCAAGGAGCGCGACGAAGTGGTCGGCAACACCACCCGCGTCAAGGTGGTGAAAAACAAGCTGGCGCCGCCGTTCAAGCAGGTCGAATTCGACATCATGTATGGCGAGGGCGTTTCCAAGATGGGCGAGATCCTCGACCTCGGCGTCAAGGCCGGCATCGTCGAGAAATCCGGCGCCTGGTTCTCCTATGACAGCCAGCGGCTCGGGCAGGGCCGTGAGAACTCGAAAGCCTTCCTCAAGGCCAATCCCGACATGACCGCCAAGATCGAGGCTGCGATCCGGCAGAACTCCGGCCTGATCTCCGAGCAGATCCTGGCCGGCACGCCCGAGCGCGACGCCGACGGCGAGGAGCCCGTCGACGAGTAGGTTTTTATGAACTTGGGTCGAATGATCGAAGTTTCGACAGAAGCGGGCGCAGGAGACGTTGAGTTGCCGACGTCTTCGGCGCCCGTTTCGTTTTATGCGTAGTGGGGGTGAATGCGTATGAAGCCGCTGATCCTGACCGGATGGTTGGTTCCGGACTTCACTGAATCGGACATCGCCGATCTCGCGATCTCACCTTATTTTCGCTTTGTCTGGGGACAGTTGCCGTCCGCAGACGAACTTGCGGCCTATCTTGGCCCTCGCACGCCCGATCATGGTCCGAGCAGAGGTTACCACTGGTCGGACTTCGCAAGTCGCTGGGGGCGGAGCCGAAACAAAAGCCGGCGCGATCTCGGCCTGGCTGTATTTTTGCCAGCATTACGAGACCGTTGAACTCTGG
>DASYAR010000098.1:0-44729 GCA_036501235.1 Planctomycetaceae bacterium | reverse complement strand
CTCCTTCACCGCTGCCAGTGCCACCTTCGCCTTGAACGCCGCCGTGTGGACCTTCCGTGTCCTTCCCATCCGCAACTCCCCTCCTTTCTGAACCTCGTTTTTCTATCTTAACCAGTGGTCCAGTTTTTGGGGTCCATCGTAGGTGCAACTGTTAAATGGGAGTGGCCCCCAAAAACGCCGACGCTGGCAGCGTCGCCCACGTGGCCGATGCTGCCAGCATCGGCGTTACTTCAAAGGCATACCCTCAATTAACGGATGCAACCGAATCGAGGTTCCGAGGAGTCCGGAATGGTGGGCGGGATTTGCCTCGGGTATGATCGTTGCGCTAGGAACTGCGGCATAGGACCGACTGCGGTGTGGCATAGCATAGAAATGTGACCGGCAGTCCGTCGCAACCCATTGTGCGGTATGCGATATCAGTCGTGACTGTTCCACGCTCGGCCACAAACGTGCGATAAAGTTTTACCGCACTTAGCGGTCGAAAACCCATTCGGCTGCAACTCATTGTTTCACGTGCGCCATGGATATTGTCGTCGTAATCTCGCTTTTGATTTCTGCCGTGGTTCTACTCTGTATGTGGAGATACTACCGCACCGCCAGGAGCAGCGAAAATTGGCCCTGCATCCCAGGAAGATTGCTGAAGTGCGAGTTAGTCGAGCGGTCCGATGCGGGCACCGCCATTTACAATCTCGAAGTGAGATACTCATACATAGTGGATGGCGAAGTCCGAGAATCGGAAAATGTTGCCTACTATTTCGGAAAGTGGTCGTCGTTCCGATCCGATCATATGGGATTGCGAGATGCGCTCATAGGAATGAATCCACTGACGATCTACGTGAACCCCAAAAATCCCGCGGAAAGTGTGCTATTTCCCGGTACATCTCACATGACTCGCTCGCCGATGGTACTAGCAGTATTCATGGTACTTCTTTGCCCGGTCGGCGGTGCAGTTGCTATTTATAAACTATTATTCTCGTAGGTTTTGCGATGAGCCAAGCGTTGCACGCGACTGGAGCCGCGCATTCCGCCCTTCTCGAGGATTGCTTTGGCTCTAAGCGGCCTCTCTGGTGCTCGCGGTCGTTAGGCCGCCTCGGGTGAATCGACGGAAGCCACAAACCCCAATTCACAACCTGCTTCGGTAGCGACCCACCGAAGCACGCTCGGGCCTTTTCGGCATTTGTGAGCACTGCCTCTCGTAACCCGAATCGTTCCGCGCGCTCGGCACGCGCATCCCGGTGGGATGGCGAATAGTCGAAGCGGCTGCATGGCGTCATGTTTCGCCGTCCTAATCCCGCTTCTCGAGTCGTTCCTTCCATTCTTCTTCGAAATCCCGCAGGGCTTTGGTCTCGACGCCGAAGGTAATGGACGCGATGCGGATGATGAAGACGGCGGCGATCGTAATCCAGGCGGCGGTCGTCTGGGCGACACAGTCGCTTCGAGTCAGCGACACGAACAGCACGCATCCGATCAGTGCGGCGACGGCTTCGAATGTTCCGGGTTTGAAGAGATGCGGTTCGCGAGCGGCCAGTACCGAGCGCAGCACGGCGCCCCCCCACGGCATTCACCATGCCGACCAGAATCACTCCGGGCAAGCTGAAACCGAGCGTGGTCGCCCGGTTCATGCCGACGACGGCATAGGCGCCCAGGCCGAGTCCGTCAACCAGGCTGACGAGCCGTTCGAAGCCTTTGATCCGCGGCACCCGTTTCCCGAACAGTACGACGACGATTGTGGCCGCCACGACCAGCGCCAGATAAACGGGAGTTCGCACCAGCACCGGAGGACCATCATGCAGAAACAGCCCGTCGCGCAACAAACCGCCGCCGGTCGCAGAGACGAGTGCCAGGATCGAGATGCCGACGACGTCGTACCCGCGCCGCGCGCCGACGAGCGCGCCACTGACGCCCCACAGAAATGTTGCGGCGTAGTCGAAGAACGGCGGTAAGAGAAATACGTCGGCAGCCATGAATTATCTCGTGAAGCGGAGCTTCGAACGCTGCATTCCCAAGCAGAGCTTGGGAACGAGAGCGGTACCTAAATTCTCGCCGTTCACCGGGAGGGTTCCCGTTGTCCAGTTCCGGCCACCAGACGACCATCTCGCGGCGTGAGAGGCCTACTTGACAACGTGGATGCGGCCTGTGCCTGGGCCGGCGATCTGGCCCACGACGACAGCGGGGACGCCGTTGGCGATGAGGCGCTCGACGATCCTGTCGCGCTGCGCAGCGGGAACGGCCGCCAGCAGTCCGCCGGACGTTTGTGCGTCGCAGAGCAAGAGGCGCTCTTCCTGGCTGATTTCGGAATCGAAATCGACCCACTCGACGAGAAACTTCAGGTTGGCGCGAGTCCCGCCGGGAGCGATTCCGGCATGGACATAGTCTCGGGCGGCCGGAATCACCGGGGCGGCGCCCGCCCGGATTTCGGCCGTGACGTTGCTGGCCGCGGTCATGTTCCGCAAATGCCCGAGCAAACCGAAACCGGTCACGTCGGTGAGCGCGTGCACCTCGAACTCACAAAGGATCTCGGCCGCCGCCCGATTGAGCGTCGTCATCACGCGGATGGCGTCGGTAATCGCCCCCTGCGTATCCTGATCGTTCTTGGCCGCCGTCGTGATGATGCCCAGACCGATTGGTTTCGTGAGAATCAACGCGTCTCCCGGTTTCGCGCCGGCATTGGCAAGAACGCGTTGGGGATGCACTGTCCCCACGACGGCCAGGCCGAAGATCGGCTCTTCGCTTTTGATCGTGTGCCCGCCCACGATGCTGGCTCCCGCTTGCGCGGCGATTTCGGACGCGCCGATCAGAATCTCGGCGAGGATGGTAGCCGGCAGCGTGTCTGGGAAGCCCACGATGCTGAGGGCCGAGAGGGGCTTTCCCCCCATGGCGTAGACGTCGGACAGAGCGTTGGCCGCGGCCACCCGGCCGAAATCTCGCGGCGCGTCGACAATCGGTGTGAAAAAGTCCGTGGTGAGAACCAGGGCCAGTTCGTCGGACAGCTTGTAGATGGCCGCGTCGTCGGAAGTCGAACTGCCCACAAGGACGTTGGGATCGTTGATCGGCGGCAGAAGACCCAGGAGTGGCAGCAGGAAATTGGGCGGATGCTTGGCCGCGCATCCCGCCCGTTTGGCCAGTTTCGTCAATCGGATTGATTCTTCAGGAGTCATGCCGCGATTGTAGCCTCGCGATCAAGAGACAAAAAAGGGAGGCGTCGGCTTTTCGAGGTGTGGCCAGATGAACGCGGATTGCATCCCTTAATTGTGGTTGGTTCATCTGCGCACTCTTCGACCGCAACCAATATGAGTAGAAAGGAGTTTTAGCCGCGGATGACGCGGATGAACGCGGATAGGGCAATTGACCTCGTCCGCAATGATCCGCGCGATTCGCGTCATCCGCGGTTCTCTTCTTTTTTGCCCAGACTCACAATTTGCGTGCCCGGACAACAACCGGACAACAACCGGACAACAATTTGAGTCAACTGCCAACACTCGAAACCGTATTGTATTATAAGTCTTCGAAAATCACGCTTGATGATTGATCGCAGCACGGGAAGAAATCCATGAAGTCGACGCGTGTGGCAGTCATCCAGGCGGGTTCGTTCCTCTTCGACACAGAGCGGACGCTCGACAAGCTGTCGCATCTGGCAATGGAAGCGAGCCGGCGCGGAGCAGAACTGGTCCTCTTTCCGGAAGCCTTCGTCGGTGGCTATCCGAAGGGGCTCGATTTCGGGGCCCGCGTCGGCCTGCGTTCGCCCGAGGGACGTGAACAATTTCGCCGGTATTACGAGGGCGCCATCGACGTCCCCGGACCGGCGGTCGACCGTATTGCTCAAGCGGCGAGTGGGGCGAAAGTGCATCTGGTCACAGGCGTTATCGAGCGCGACGGCGGGACGTTGTATTGCACCGTGCTGTTCTTCAGTCCCGACGGCGATCTGCTGGGAAAGCACCGCAAGCTGATGCCTACGGCGATGGAACGGCTGATCTGGGGCACTGGCGACGGATCGACGTTGCCGGTGATCGAGACCGAGGTCGGCCGCGTCGGGGCCGTGATCTGCTGGGAGAACTATATGCCGCTGCTGCGCATGGCGATGTACGCGCGGGGGATCGAACTGTACTGCGCGCCCACGGTGGACGACCGCGAGACGTGGCTCTCCACGATGCGGCACATCGCCTGCGAAGGCCGCTGCTTTGTGCTGTCGGCCTGTCAATTTCTGCGACGGGCCGATTGTCCCCCGGATTACGACGCGATCCTGGGGCACGATCCCAACACAGTCCTGATCCGCGGGGGGAGCTGCATCATCAGCCCGCTCGGCCAGATTCTGTCCGGCCCAAACTTTGACGAGGAGTGCATCCTCGTGGTCGACCTGGATGCGGCGGACATAGCACGCGGGAAATTCGATCTCGACGTCGTCGGCCACTACGCCCGCCCCGACGTTTTCCAGCTGCACGTCAACACCGAGCGTCTGGCCGCGGTTATGAACTGTCTGCCGGATGATTCCACTGCCGAGGAGCCGGAATTGGAATGAATAGCTCGGCTGTGGGTGCATTCGTAATTTAGGTTTGACCCCCGCCAATCCCGCGTCGGTGGAGAGCCATGCGCTCCGTGACGTTTTTCAATCCGATCGGCCTGCGCCGAGCCGGTCCTTCGGATGCAAAATAATCTCGCCCTTCCTGGCCGGCCCCCAGGGTTCTAGCCCACGCGCCACCGGTCTGCATACAATTGGTTACGATCCTCTTGAGCTGCGACCCCGCGCTCAGGTTTCGGATCGGTGGACCAGATCAGTGGCAACGCAGCGTATGCAGAATTCATGATAGAAACTCGCGTCTCACTGATTCAGCGCGTCCGCGAAAAGCAGACGGATGCCTGGACTGAATTCTTGGATATTTATCGTCCGCTCCTCGTCGCTTACGTTCACAAGCGCGGCGTGTCGGAACATGACGCGGCCGACGTGGTGCAGGACGTCTTTACGCGATTGATGACGGCCCTCACAGAATTCGAACTTGATGCGGAACGGGGTCGTTTTCGCACCTGGCTATGGCGCGTCACGCACAGTGCGTTGACCGACTGGGCGCGGCGGCGTGCCGTTCGCGACCGGGCCGAGCGCGGCTGGGTCGACCAACGCCAGCCGGCGGACGACGCCGATGCCGACGGCGAGTGGAACGAACTTTATCGCCGCCGCATTCTGGAGGCGGCCATCGAGCGCGTCCGCGCGTCGGCACAGCCAATCACGTGGGCCTGCTTCGAAGGTCGGATCCTCGCCGCCCGTCCGGCGACCGAAATCGCCGCGGAAACGGGTGTTTCGATCAATGCGGTGTATGTGAACGCCTCGCGCCTGCTGGCGCGAGTTCGGGAAGAGTGCGCAACCTTCGAAGAGCCGCTCACCTCGTTATGACACCTGACTGTCCACCCGATGACCAATTGCTGGCCCTGGCCACCGACGAACCAGGCTCGGCCGCAGCCCGCGAACACGTCGAGCACTGTGCCGAATGCCAAAAGCGAGTGGAATCGCTGTGCGGCGAAATTGCCGAGTTGCGTTCGCTCTCTGCTCTCGCAGCGGGCTCCCCGCTGGAGACGGTCGACGACGGGGCCGCTGCGACGTCGCTGCCGAACGGCATCTCGATCGGCCGGTACGTGATCGTCGGCACGATCGGGTCCGGCGGCCAGGCCGACGTCTATCGCGTCATCGACCCTCATCTGGGCCGTGACCTGGTTGTCAAGTTATCGCGCCGGCGGTCCATTGAGGGAGACGGCCGGCGCGATGCGCTGCGGGCCGAGGGGCGCCTGTTGGCGCAGCTCGATCATCCGGGGCTTGTCCGCATTTTTGAGATCGGCATCCATAACGATCGTCCATTCCTGGCGCTCGATTATGTTCCCGGTCGCAATCTCGAGCAAATCTACGCCGATAAACGCCCCTCGTTTGGGGAAGCAGCCCGGTTGATTGCCGAAGTGGCCCGCGTCGTGGCCTACGCCCACAAGCGCGGCGTCGTGCACGGTGACATCACGCCGCGCAACATCCTGATCGACGATCACGGCTGCGCGCGGCTGATTGATTTCGGATTGTCGAAGATCGAAGATGCGTGGGGTGAAGACGCCGGCGCACCGGGGGGCACACCGGCGTTTCTGCCGCCGGAGATCGCGTTCGCCAGCGACGACCCGGGGAATTCGTTGCCGTCCAGCGACGTTTTCGGTTTGGGAGCCACGCTCTTCTGGTTGCTGACAGGCGACCCGCCCTTTGGCGCCCCCACGACGCTCTTGGCACTCGCGCGGTCGCGCCGCTGCGACATCGACTTTGCTGCGTTGCAGCGGGCTCGGGTGCCGCAGGGCCTGGCGCGCATCTGTCGACAGGCGCTGGCGGCCGATCCTAGTCAGCGGCCCGCGCCCGATGTGTTCGCCGATGAGTTGTTACGGGCTTCGCGCCGCCGGCTCACGCCCCGATTCGTCGCGGGGGTCATCGTGGCGGCCGCCATCTGTGCCGGCCTCTTCTGGCTGGCGAAAATCGGGAGGAGCAACCGCATCGACGACCAGAATGCCGTGCAGTCGGTTCCCGCGATCGAGATTTTCAGACCGGACGGAATCCGCAATCTGTCGAATGAGCTGCCGCTGCAAACTGGCGATCGCGTGGCCATCTGGTGCGACATTTCGCGCGGACATGATGCGACCATGCTGTGGTTCAACGCGGCGGGCGAGCTCAAACGCTTTTCGCCGGTCCGCGAGGTCTTCGAAAAAGTGGATCGGCTCTATTACCCCGCGCGGCATCGATCGATCGCCCTCGAACCGCCGGAGGGAACCGAGCTGATCTTCTTCTGCCGGTCCGGAAAGATTACCGAGGAAGAATTGCAGGCTTGTTTTCCGGTCGGCACACCTCTCGCGCGCCTGCCGGCGCAGAATTGGCTGATCTTGCGGCGTTTTGAAGCGACAATCGAGGGACCGCTGTCCGGGGTTCTTCCTCAAGAGATTTCCGCAGTCGAAGAAGTCATGAAAGACATCAACCGGAAATTGCGGCTGCATTTCAAGGGCACGACCGCCATCGCGTTTCCGCACTATCCGGCCGACGAAACGAAATAGGATTGTCAGCGTGCCCGCGTCAGGGCAACGCCCGCGCAAAGGCCGGTCTCAACGGCATCCGCACCCGAACGCAAGCGGTGAGCTTCCAATTTGTCCCGGATTGACCCATCGGTGGCAACATTCCAGGAGGCCTTGCCGGTGACCTGCGTCGCTTAGCAGCGCGTTGAAAAAGGGGACAGTCCCTCTCCGTCATATCGATTTGTTACGGAGAATTCACTCATTGGAAAGGGAAAGTCCCCTGTTTTCAACAGGCTGTTAGATTCTCGTCGCGAGATAGACGATGATTCCAGAGATAGCCACCAAATAGAGAAAGGGGAGGGCCTCGGACCAGACGTTGTTGAGCGTCACCCGCTCGCAACCAATGCAAGGCGGCTCGTGTCCAGGCCGGCCGTCGCCGCGATTTAGGGACCGAAGTTCATGCATCATTCTTGTAGACATGTTGAAATTCCTGGAAATTCGATCAAAGGCATTCGCCCCTCTGCCTCGTGATACCGCAGCGAAGGTAGCGACCTTTCAGGAAAATCTGGAACCGCGTCAGCTTTGGGGTGGCTTTTTTGCGCCCGTTGACAGGAAGCAGAGCTTCCGGGCTGGCTTTTCTCAGGCGAAACTTGGGAACGAGAAATTTCTCCCGACCTGTGAATTGGCTGAAAGGTCGCCGCGCGGCGTGCGTATCACTTTCTGAAGACGCAGAAATCGTGTCCAAAAACGGGGGATTGCACATGTCCGCACTTTCAAGTCACAGGATCCGGTCTTTCGGCAGTGGAACATCGCGGCCGGGGGGCCTTCCGTCGGTCAGGACGGCCCCGCCGGTTTCGTTTGACGCGCTATGGCAGAACGTGGTGGCATTCGTTTCACTGGCGATGATTGGCGTGATCGTGGCCTATTTGATTTTCATGGGTTAGCATAAGCCCACGTGCCGTCAAACAAGGAGACTCCAATGACCGACAGCAATCGGCGTGAGTTTTTAGCAGGAGCCACACTGTTCGCAGCCGCGACGACAGCCGCTCTGGTCGGAACCAAGGACGCCGAGGGTGGCGACCCGAGCTTTATGAATAATGTCCCTGATCCGCTTCTCGGGGGCAAAGAGCTTCCAACATTCAAATTCGCGCTGGAGAAATCGGAAGGGAAGGTGGTGGGCAATAGCTCCGGCAAGGAAGCGACGGTCTTGCAGTTGCCGATTTCCAAAGGGATTGCGGGCGTTTCGATGAGGCTCGAGCCGGGGGCGATGCGCGAGTTGCACTGGCACGCCACGGCCGCGGAGTGGGCCTTCGTGCTCGAAGGACGGGTGCGCACGACCGTTATCGAACCCCAGGGTTACGCAGAGACGAACGATTTCGAGCCAGGGGACGTGTGGTACTTCCCGCGTGGTCACGGCCACATGCTCGAATGCCTGGGCGATAAGCCGGCGCACTTCATCCTGATCTTCGACAACGGCTACTTCTCGGAATTCGGCACGTTCAGCATTACGGATTGGATCGGCCACACTCCCAAGTCGCTGCTGGCGAAGAATTTTGGCGTGCCCGAATCGACGTTCGACGGATTTCCGAAAGACGAAGTGTATTTCGCGCGGGGGAAGGCGCCTCCGGAGAAACCGACGGTGCCGCTCCAGGGGTGGAAACTCCCTCCGCTGACGCACAAATACCAACTCCTCGCCCAGCCGGCGCACCGGGTCTTCAAAGGAGGTCGCGAATGGCGGGTCGATTCGACGCGATTTCCAATCTCCAAGACAGTCACGGGGGTCATTCTCGATCTCGAACCAGGAGGCCTGCGCGAGCTGCATTGGCATCCCACGTCGGACGAGTGGCAGTATGTGATCGAGGGAAACATCAGCGTGACGATGTTCGGCTCGCACGGCCGGTATCGAACCGAAGAAATGGAAAAGGGCGACGTCGGTTACATTCCTCAGGGCTATGGGCATTCCATCGAAAACATCGGCAACAAGCCGTGCCGGGTATTGATCGGATTCAACACCGGCGAATACGCGACGATCGACTTGTCGCAATGGATGGCCGGAAACCCGCTCGACGTTTTGGCCACGAACTTCAACAAACCGGCCTCCGTATTCGAGAAGTTCCCGCACAAGAACGTGTTTATCGCGGACAAGGCCGGCGACTCATAGCAGCCTGCTGAAAAAGGGGACTGTCCCTTTCCAACGAGTAAATTTCCGCGGCAAATCGATATGGCAGACAGGGACTGTCCCCTTTTTCAACGGGCTAGGCGGCATCCTCACACGGAGTATTGTCATGGGAACACGCAGACTGAACATCGCCCTTCCGAGCGGGATCCTGATCATCGCGACGGTGGCGGCGTTCGCCATTGGAATCACCGCCGAGATCGTTGTTGCGCAGGGAGACAAATCAGATACCGGCTTGCTGAAAGAGGCGCAGAAGAACTTTGAACCGCTTCCCAAAGAGGGGGGGACGCGAGAATTCCCAGTCACGCCCGACCGCGTGAGCCTTGGCCGCATGTTGTTCTTCGAACCGCGCATTTCCGTCGACGGCACAGGGAGCTGCGTGCGGTGCCACCAACCGGCGTTGTACGGGGCCGATGGCCTGGCTAAATCGCAAGCGCTCCACGACAAAGTGCTGCCCCGCAATGCCCCCACGGTGCTCAACAGCGGACTCAACTTCCAGACGCACTGGGACGGCGTCTTCGCAACCGTCGAAGAACAGGCGGGCAAAGCCTTGCTCGGACCAGGTTTCGGCAATGCCGACAACGCCGCCGTGGTGGCCCGCCTGAAGGCCATCCCCGGCTATGCCGATTTGTTTCGCAAAACATTCCCCGGCGAATCCGATCCGGTGACCGTGGAGAATTGGGGCAAAGCCGTCGGGGCCTACGAGCGAACACTGCTTACACCGTCGCGATTTGACGAATACCTGGGGGGCAAGAGCGACGCTCTGTCGGCGGATGAGCGACGAGGATTGAAGACGTTCATCGAGACCGGTTGCATCGAGTGCCACAACGGACGAGGCGTTGGCGGCAGTGAGTTCCGAAAATTCGGGGTCGTCGCCGATTATTGGAAGTCGACGCACAGCGCGGACGTCGACAAGGGGCGATTCAACGTGACGAAGGATGACGCCGACTTGTACACGTTCAAGGTGGCCGGTTTGCGAAACGTGGCGATGACCCCTCCGTACTTTCATGACGGTTCTGTCGGCACGTTGCCGGAAGCCGTGCGCGTCATGGCGACCGTCCAATTGGGAAAGGACCTCTCCGAAGAAGACACGAACCACATCGTCAAGTTCCTGGGCAGTCTCACCGGCAAATTGCCCGAGGGATTCGCCGGCGCGCCTGTGCTCCCCGCCGCCGGGTTCCGTCCGAAGCCGTAATGAATCGCAACACCCGGTCATTCATGAGGATGCCGACGGCCGTCCCCAGTCTGTGAGTCTGCGCTGGAGAATTTGCGATGGATGACGCTTTGCTGTGGCACCGAGTCCAGTTCGCATTCTCGATCACGTTTCATTATCTGTTTCCGCAATTGACGATGGGGCTGGTGCTGTTCATCGTCTTCTTCAAGGGCCTGGCGATTCGCCGCGGGGACGAGAGCTACAACGAAGTCGCCCGCTTCTGGGCGCGAATCTTTGGCCTGAACTTCGCCATGGGGGTGGTGACGGGCATTCCGCTGGAGTTCCAGTTCGGGACGAACTGGGCGCGGTTTTCCAGCTTCGCCGGCGAAATCATCGGCCAAACTCTGGCGATGGAGGGGCTGTTCGCCTTCTTTCTGGAATCCACTTTCCTGGGGTTGTTTCTGTTCGGCGAGAAGCGTTTGGGACCGAAAGGCCACCTCGCGGCGGCCATCGCGCTGGCCCTGGGCTCTTGGCTTTCGGGTTACTTCATCATCGTCACCAACGCGTTCATGCAGCACCCGGTCGGCTTCGAGCTGGGAGAAGATGGCGTGCTGCACCTCACGAGTTTTACGGAGTACCTCTTGAATCCCTGGGCGCTCTGGCAATATGCCCACAACATGGCGGCCTCCGTCGTGACGGCCTCGTTTGTCGTCGCCGCCGTCGGCGCCTTCTGGACGTTGATGGGGCAACACGGCCGGCACGCCACGATTTGCCTTAATGCGGGGTGCGTGGCCGGCCTCGTGTCGAGTGTGCTGGTCGCATTCCCCGCCGGCGACGGCCAGGGCAGGCTGCTGTCAAAGCACCAACCCGTGACGCTCGCCGCGATGGAAGGGCTGTTCGAGGGGGGGCCGTATGCGGAACTGGCCATTATCGGACAGCCCAACGTTGCCTCTCGCAGGCTCAATAACCCTGTCGTGGTGCCGGGGGTGCTCAGTTTTCTGGCGTACGGCACATTCGGCAGCACGGTCCAAGGATTGAACGATTTTCCTCAAGACGAGTGGCCGGATAATGTCGAGCTGCTGTACTACAGCTACCACATCATGGTCGGGCTGGGAACGCTTTTCATTCTGACGATGGGCGCCGCCGCCGCGCTGCTGTGGCGAAACAGGCTGACACAAACGCGCCCCATGCTGTGGTTACTGATGCTGGCGTTTCCGTTTCCCTATATCGCCACGACGGCAGGGTGGTGGACTACCGAGCTGGGGCGCCAGCCCTGGGTGATCCACGGCCTGATGCGAACGACCGACGCCGGATCGCTGCTGGTGAGTTCGGGAGACGTCGTTTTTACCCTGCTGGGTTTTGCCGGATTGTACTTGTTGCTGGGGCTGCTGTTCGTCGTGCAAGTCCTTAAGGATATTGCCGGCGGCCCCCTTCCGGCACACTAGGATACTCTGATGGAAGCGATCTGGTTCACAATTGTCTCGGCGATGTTGGCCCTCTACGTGGTGCTGGACGGGTTCGACTTCGGCGTGGGCGTTGTGCACAAGTATGTCGCCAGGACCGACGCAGAGAGGCGGACCGTGCTGGCGGCGATTGGACCAGTCTGGGACGGCAACGAGGTCTGGTTGATCGCCGCGGGGGGAGTGCTCTTCATGGCATTTCCCAGGACCTATGCGACGACCTTCAGCGGCTTCTACCTGGCACTGATGATCGTCTTGTGGTTGCTGATCCTGCGTGGAGTCTCGATGGAATTCCGATCGCATCAGTCGAATCCGTTGTGGCGCGAGTTCTGGGATACGGTGTTTTCGTTCGCGTCGGTGCTGCTGGCCATCGTCTTCGGGACATCTCTGGGCAACCTCGTGCGCGGCGTACCCCTGGGCGCTGAGGGCCTGGCGGGCATGCCGCTGTTCACGAATTTTTTGCCCGGCAAGAATCCCGGAATATTCGACTGGTACACGACGCTCGTGGGGCTTTTCACGCTGGCCGTGCTGGCCGGCCACGGCGCTTTATTCCTGGTATGGAGAACGACCGGGCCGGTTCAGGCGCGCAGTCAGATATGCGCGAACGTCGCCTGGCGGGCCGTCGCCGCACTGTGGGTGGTCGTGACCCTCGCCACCTTCTGGTTGCAGCGCGAAGTCTTTTCGAATCTCGTGGCTCGCCCCTGGTCGCTGCTGTTCGTCGCGTCGTCGTTTAGAGGCCTCTGGGGAGTCTTTCATTACCCGAAGGCCGGTCGCGAGCTCGCCGCGTTCCTGTCATCCACCGCATTTCTGCTCGGGCTGATCGCGGCGACGATGATCGGAAACTATCCCTATTGGTTGCGTTCCACGATTGATTCCTCCTTCAGCCTCACGGCCACGAACACCGCCTCGGCACGCTACGGACTGCAAGTGGCACTGGCGTGGTGGGGCCTCGGATTCATTTTGGCGGCTGGCTACTTCTGGTATCTTTACCGTTCGCTGCGCGGAAAGATTGAAGTGGGCTCCGACAGTGGCTACTGAGGCCGTCCTGCTGGAAACCAGTCTGTTCGAAAATTTGGCGGCATCATTAATGACCATGCATCATCCCGGAGTGACCGAAGTCTCGATCACCTCCGTGACCCCCGAAGATTACGCCTCCGAAACCGATGAAGTGTCCGTCGAGGAACCGTTACAGATCGACGTCGGCGCGTTCCACGAAGGCGGGCTGATGCGATTGCCGATGGCGGTCACGATGCGCACGCCGGGCAGCGACCGAGAGCTGGCGGCAGGGTTTCTGTTCACGGAAGGCGTCATTCGCAGCAAGAACGATCTGGTCGATTTTCAAACGACGGCTCCCAACACCGTGCTCGCGACGCTGCATGCGGCCGTGCCAGTGGATCCGGCCCAATTTGACCGCCATTCGTTCGTCGCGTCGAGCTGCGGGGTCTGCGGCAAACGGTCGATCGCCGCCGTATTGGCCATGCCGCGCCCCGCGCTGCAACCGGGTCTACCGCGGATTGAATCCGAAGTCGTTCACAGGCTGCCCGAGACGCAACGCGCGGCACAGATCAATTTCCAACGGACAGGTGGGCTGCATGCAGCCGCCTTGTTCGACCTGACGGGGCGCCTCTTGGCCGTGCACGAAGACGTCGGGCGACACAACGCACTCGATAAGTTGATCGGAACCGAGCTCCTCGCGGGTCGGTTGCCGCTGGCAAACCGAATCGTGCTGCTCAGCGGCCGAACCAGCTTCGAATTGATTCAAAAAGCCTCGGTCGCGGGAATAACCATCGTCGCGGCAGTCGGCGCTCCGACGAGTCTGGCGGTGGCGCTCGCGCGTGAGGCCCGCATGACGTTGCTCGGCTTCGTCCGCGACGAGCGATTCAACGTCTATTCCGACGCCGGACGGCTGGTTGAAGCCGTCGCTGAGTTCCCACGCTGACCGTGTGCCGCTGCGCTCGTCGACCGACGAAACGAATTTCCGATCTTACCCAGCCTCTTGAAATGAGGAATGACCATGTTCGGTTTCTCCCTCTCGCAAAAAGACAAGCTTTCCCAGGAGCCCTTCAGCGTCGAGACGCTGGCCAAAGCGTCGCGACTGCGAGGCGCGACCGTCGCCGAGAGCGTTTGCCCCTATTGCTCCGTCGGCTGCGGACAGCTCATTTATAGCAAAGGCGGCGCGCTCATCGACATCGAAGGCGATCCGGAAAGCCCGATCAGCGGGGGACACCTCTGCCCCAAAGGGGCCAACGCTTTCCAGCTCGCGGTCAATTCGCATCGCGTCAAAAATGTTCTCTACCGGGCGCCCTACTCGGATCACTGGGAGACAAAAACGCTGGACTGGGCGATGGACCAGATCGCCCAGCGCGTCAAGTCGGCTCGTGACGCCGACTTTACGGAGCGCGACGAGGAGGGGCGGCTACTGAACTCCGTGCGCTCGATCGGCACCTTGGGCGGCGCCTCGATCGACAACGAGGAGAATTACCTCATCAAGAAGTTGTTTTGCGGCGGGCTGGGAGTCGTGTCGATCGAAAACCAGGCGCGGATATGACACAGCGCGTCGGTGCCCGGTCTGGGCGCCACATTCGGCCGCGGCGCGGCCACCAATTACCAGCAGGACATGGCCAACAGCGATTGCATTCTGTTCATGGGATCGAACATGGCTGAGGCCCAGCCGGTCGGCTTCCGCTGGCCGATGAAAGCCAAGGAAAAAGGAGCGACCCTGATCCACGTCGATCCGCGGTTCACACGCATGTCGGCCGTGTGCGACGTGCACGTCGGCATTCGGTCCGGCAGCGACATCACGTTTCTCGGCGGCCTCGTGAACTATGTCTTGACCAACGACCGCTGGTTTCACGAATACGTCCTGGCCTATACCAATGCGGCGACGATCATCGAGGAGGGCTTCCGTGACACCGAGGACCTGGCAGGGTTGTTCAGCGGTTTCGAACAGGCGACCGACACCTACAACCCCAAGCAGGGAAATTGGGGCTACGAGGGACCGCCGGGAGATTGCGCCGGCGATGCCACGCCACCTGCCGAACCTCCCCAGTCAGGATTAGGGCATGAGGGCCACGGGCTCGATGGCGGATCGGATCCGCGGATCGCCTCGCCGGCGCCCCTCTCCGAGGCCGGCCGCGACCCGACGTTGCAGCACCCGCTCTGCGTGATGCAGATCCTGCGGCGGCATTTCGCCCGCTACACGCCCGACATTGTCTCCCAGGTCTGCGGCTGCAATCCGGAGGAATTCCTGCGCGTCGCGGAGCTGCTGTGCGCGAACTCCGGGCGTGAGCGGACGACCATGATCGCCTACGCTCTGGGCTGGACGCAGCATACGACCGGCCCGCAGATCATTCGCACCGCCGCGATTTTGCAATTGCTGCTGGGCAATCCGGGTCGACCGGGCGGCGGCATCATGGCCCTGCGCGGTCACTCCACGATCCAGGGCGCGACCGACATTTCGACTCTCTATGACTCATTGCCCGGCTATCTGCCGCAGCCGCTCGCCGGCCCCGAACACGAAACGCTGCATTCCTATATCGAGCACAAAGGACAGCGCACGGGCTACTGGTCGAACTTCAGCAAGTTCATTGTCAGCCTGCTCAAGGCGTGGTACGGCGACGCCGCCACGCAGGGCAACGACTTCGCCTTTTCCTGGTTGCCGCGCATCGATGGCGATTACTCGGACATGGCCTATTTCGACCGCATGAGCAAAGGGGGCGTGAAAGGCTACTTCCTGACGGGCCAGAACCCCGCCGGCGGCGGCCCCAACGCCGGTCTGCATCGCGCGGGATTGCGCAGCCTCGATTGGCTCGTGGTGCTCGACTGGTTCGAGACCGAAAGCGCCACATTCTGGAAGAACGACCCGAACGCGCCACCCCCCTCCGAGATCAAGACCGAGGTCTTCTTGTTTCCGACAGCCGCCGCGCCCGAGAAAGAAGGCAGCCTGACCAACACGCAACGGCTGATCCAGTGGCACAACAAGTCGATCGATCCGGCCGGTGACCGCCGTTCCGACGCCTGGATCATCTACAACCTCGGCAAGCGCCTGAAGCAACTCTACGCCGACTCGACCGATCCCAGAGACCAGCCGCTGCTCAACCTCACCTGGGACTACGATTTCGACGAGCCCCCGCGCCTGCCCGACGGCACACTCAGCCGCATTCAAGGAGAGCCCGATCTGGCGAAAGTCTTGATGGAGATCAACGGGCACCGGTTGGACGAAATCGACCCCCGATCCGGGAAGCCGCGACTGCTTTCCAGCTTTGCCGAGCTCAAGGACGACGGCACGACGGCGTGCGGCTGCTGGATCTACAGCGGCGTTTTCCCCGAGCCGGGCCGCAACCGGGCAAACGAGCGCACCATCACCGACAATCCGTTCCAGCCGGAATGGGGTTTCGCGTGGCCCAACAACGTCCGCATTCTCTACAACCGCGCGTCGGCCGATCCTGCGGGCCGCCCGTGGTCCGAGCGCAAGAAGCTGGTCTGGTGGGACGCCGAGAAACGGCGCTGGGAGGGATTCGATCGTCCCGACTTCGAGCTGACGAAGCCTCCGGATTATCAGCCGCCTCCCGGCGCGACAGGCATGGCAGCCATTGCCGGGACGCAACCGTTCATCATGAAAACCGACGGCGTCGGGTGGCTGTACGCTCCCAGCATCCTCAAGGACGGTCCTTTGCCGGTGCATTACGAGCCGGTCGAATCGCCGGTGGCGAACCTGCTGTATCCCCTGCAGCAATGCAACCCGACGGTGCGCCTGTTCGAAGGGCCCCTGAACCCGATTGCCCAGGCCCCCACGTCCGAATTTCCCGTGGTGGCCACCACGTTCCGCCTCACCGAGCATTATCTGAGCGGGGCCATGAGCCGCTTTAACAGCTGGCTCAATGAGCTGCAGCCGGCGATGTTCGTCGAACTGAGTCCCGAACTGGCCGCCGAGCGCGGCATTGTTCATGGTGGCTGGATGACGATTCGAACGGCGCGCGGCCGCATCGACGCCCGTGCGATGGTGACTCGCAGGCTGAAGCCGTTTCTCATCGCGGGGCGCATCGTCCACCAGATCGGCCTGCCGTTCCACTGGGCCTTCGCGGGTGAGAGCGTCGGCGACAACGCCAATGATCTGACGGCGATCCTGGCCGACCCGAACGTGAGCATGCACGACTGCAAGGCATTCGCCTGCCAGGTCGAAGCCGGCCGGGGCGGCAACAGCGCTCCACAGCCCACAGTTACCACGGCCCCCTGGCCGACGCTCGATCCCATCCCCAAGACGCCCGCCAGCGCTCAACCCGAAGGAAGGTTCGGAAATGGGAAGTAGGGAGAAAGAATTGGCCGCATTGCCCCAGGTCGTAGATCCTCCGCCGCGCGGCAGGCTCGGGGCATGGATCGAACGGCTGATCTATCCCTTCCGCCGAGGTAAGCCGCCAGAGCCGCGTCCGGCGACCGGCTTCTTCACCGACACGACGGTCTGCATCGGTTGCAAGGCGTGCGAAGTGGCGTGCAAGCAGTGGAATCAGCTCCCCTCAGACGGATTTCACTGGACGGGCAAGAGCTACGATAATACCGAAGAGCTCTCGGCCACCTCCTGGCGGCACGTCAAGTTCATCGAGCAGTTCTCTCGGGAATCGGCCGGCCAATTCCCCGCGCTCGACATCCTGCCGGGCGAGCCCCAGCACAACCGCTGGCTCATGATGAGCGACGTGTGCAAGCACTGTGTCGCCGCTCCCTGTCATCAGGCCTGCCCCACGGGGGCGATCATCTATAACGAATTCGAGAACGTCTACATCCAGGCCGACATCTGCAACGGCTGCTCGTGCTGCGTGGCGGCGTGCCCGTTCGGCGTCATCACCCGCAGCAGCATGGGCGGTCACTCGCATAAATGCACGCTCTGCTACGATCGGCAGCGCGACGGCCTCGAGCCGGCGTGCGCCAAGGCCTGCCCGACCCAATCGATTCACTTCGGCCCGATCGACGAGTTGCGCGAGCTGGCCCGCAACCGTGTGGAGGAGCTGCACCGCCGTGGTATGCCGGGGGCCTACCTGTACGGCGACGCCGCCACCGAGACTTATTCCGAGCTGCATTCGTTCTATCTGTTGATCGATCGCCCGGCGGTATACGGACTGCCGGATAAGCCATTTAATCAGTGGCTGTACATGAGGGGGGATTACGGTCGTTCCATCGCGGGGGGGCTGGCGGCCATCGCCGTGCTGCTCGTGGTCCTCTTTCTGCAGAGAGGCTGAATTGCAAACGAATTCTCATCGACGCGGGCACTCCGCCGAGCCGCCCCCCATTCCGGGCTGGGGCGCTGGAGACGGCTACGCGCACACGACCATCACCAAGGCGCCTCAGTGGCACGGCGGCATCGCCGCCGATGCGTTGCTGAATGGCCTCGCGACCGGACTGTTCATGGCCGCCGCAGTGAGCGAATTGGCGCTCCCTGCCGTCTTCACGTCCGTGGCGAAGGTGGCCTATCCGATGGCGCTCGTGCTGCTGCTCGTCGATTTGGTGATGCTGGTCTTCGATTTGGGTGATCCGTACCGGTTCCATCACATGCTGCGCGTGTTCAAGCCTGGTTCTCCCATGTCGGTCGGGGTGTGGTGCCTGGCGATCTTCTCTTTGCCCCTCACCGCCGCCGCCGGGCTAAGCCTGCTTGCCGCACTGGGACACGACTTCGAGTGGGCACGCAGAATCGCGGTGATTCTGGCGCTGCCGTTCGGCTTCGGCTCCGCGGCCTATAAGGGAGTCTTGCTGAGCACGAACTCGCAACCCGGCTGGAAAGATGCGCGCTGGATGGGCGGCTATCTGACCAATTCGGCTATTTTAATGGGTTGTGCCGCGCTGCTGGCTGTGTCGGCCGTGATGGGGCAGGCACAGGCGGTGGCCATTCTGCGGACCGCCGTCATCGCGCTACTCATCATCAATGTAATTCCCCTGGGGCTGTTGTTCGCGAACCTCCAGCCGACTCTGGCGCGACTTTTCACCCGCGAAAGACGCTGGCGCACCGGCGTGCTCACATTCATCGCCGGGACGCTGATTCCGCTGGTTCTGTTGCTGGTTGGCGACGGCCCTGTTTTCGTGTTTGCGGCCGTCACGTCTCTTTTGCTGGGAAGCCTGGTCATCCGCTTTGTGTACGTCATGATTCCTCACACCAAGCCGTCGGAAAGCCGGGCTGTCAGCGGAACATAGCCCGGCGAGAGAACCGCGCTCGCTAGAAGAAAAACGTCGCACCCAGGGTGACGGCGTCGGCGGAGGCCTTGGCCGTGACGCTCGTGCCGGGAAGGGCGCCGAACAAGGGGCTGATCATTGGTCCGCTGATCGAATTCTCGAAGAAGTGGGAATACGCCAGCGAGATCTTCAGCGACGCCGTGACGTTGTACGACCCGCCGAGCGACACGCCGTTTTGGATGATCAGCGGCGACAAAATGTTGTAAAACGTGCGATCGTTGGGGACCGGGTTGGTGTTGAACGAGTAACCCACGCGCACGGCGAGCGCATCGGTCAGCAGGTACTGCACGCCGGTCGACAAAGCGAAGACGTCGCCCCAGCCAATCCCCTGCACCGCCCCGTTCGCCCCGAAACCGACGTTTGAATAGCCCACGGTGTTGCGGTATCCCACGTAGCGCGCATCGACGGCAATCAGCGTTCGATCGAAACCGGTGTACGCCGTTCCGAACGAAGCGATCATCGGCGCATTGAGGCCGATTTTGACCGATTCGGGGACGCCGATTTCATTTTGCGTGTTGTACTGAAAACTCTGAAACCATTGCGGACTCTTGAACGACGCCCCGAATTGCCAGTTGGCGCCTGTAACCCAAAACACACCGACTTGGACGCCGGCGCCCCATTGAAACGTGCCGTGTGTCAGCGCTGGAAACGTAAATACCCCGTTGCCGTTGGCATCATTGGGAGGCGCAAAGAACCCGGGATCGGCCGAGAGACTGGCCATGTCGATGATCGGCGAAATGCTCACGGAGATCTGTTCGGTGGCCTGGTATGCCAGCGTCGGCACGACTTGCACCAACTGGTACTGCGAGAAGATGGGCCCCACCCCCAGCCCGGCGGGAGGGTTCGGCATCAAGATCGGATTGGTCGTGCTCCCTGGAAAATTGGCGCTGAACCCGCCTACCGAAATGATCCCCAATCCCCATGTCATCTGCGAATCGGTGGGGTGGTACACAACGCCGAATGACGGTAACGGAAATACCTCGGTGGTGCTGTTCGTCATTCCCGACAGAGTCGTGGGAGGAGTTCCCGGCCCCAGCGCCCCGGCATTGACGGTCGATCCCAGCTTCGATTGCGGAACGAGCATTTCGAGTGCGAAATCAGACGAGTTGGGCAGCGCGGCAATGGTGGCCGGGTTCCATTGGAACGCCCCCAGCGAATCGAGGGGAGCAGCGGTTGCCGCTCCTCCCATCGAGCGGTTGATCGGGCCGATTCCCGATAAGGTCGAGCCGATTTGGCCGAACGCCGCAGTCTGGCATGCCAGGGCCACACAGACCCCCAAACCGATCCGGCCCAAAGGAAACCATTTCATAACGACTTCCCGTGAGAGAGCTTACGAGCGACCGAAGACTCTTCAGTCTCGTGTCCAATTTACTGCGAATATCGGTTATAGGGGATTTACCGATGCAGGGAATTTGGGGATGAGGTGGCCAAATCAGCTGGATTTCGCCTGCACCGAGCCCCAAATCCCGCGCACCATATGGATGAATTTCGCGGATTTCTCCGTAGGAATCGGGATTCCCCGCATAACTGGCCAGTGCTCTGGAGGCATTCCCCTAACCGCCATTGATAGGAGACGGTAGCCCAGCCGTTCGTGACGTAAAGATAAGTAAGAGTTTCAAACCGACTCGGATCACCCCGTATGAATTCGCAAGCCGCCCTGTCACCCCCTGTTACGCGAACCGCCGCGTCCAGCCCTTCGCTGGCAGACGTCCTGTCTCTGGTGGAGGTGGACGAATGCCGACGGGTTGGGGACGGATGCGAGGCGAAGGTTTCCGGCTTTGCTCCGCAGGCTGACGGTGGAACGCGGGAAGGGGCTGCGCCGGCCATCGAGATGATGTCGCTCCTGGGGCGGTGCCTGGGCAATATCGACCTGATCCTGCGCGTGCTGTCGAGTTTTCGAAACGCGGGGCGCGTGGATCTCGCGCGATTGGAACAGGCGATCGAACGGGCCGACTTCGAGACGATCGTCGAGGTGGCGCACCGCTTCAAAGGGGCGGCGGGAAACGTCTCGGCGCCCGGTTTGCGTAAGATCGCCGTATCTTTGGAACAATTCGGACGGGAGCGCAACGGCGCAGCCGTGGAACTGGCGCTGACCAAGTTTCGTTCGGAATGGGAAGAATTCGTTCGCTGCGCCGATGCCTTCGCACCGGCCGCCGGCGTTTCCGCATCGGGGCCAGCCGGGAAGTCAACATGACCTTCGAAGGTGGATCATGCGCGTCCTGATTGCCGACGACGACGACGTCACGCTCTTGATGCTGCGCTACTGCCTCGAGCAGTTCGACTACGAAGTGACGACCGCCTCCGACGGGCTGGAAGCACTCGACCTGATTCGCACCGGTCAGTTCCAGTTGGTCATTTCCGACTGGGCCATGCCCAAGATGAGCGGACTGGAACTCTGTCGCGAAATCCGCCGCCGGCAGTCGAGCGGCTATACGTACATCATCCTGCTGACGTCGCACGAGGGAACCGATTCGGTCGTGGAAGGGTTCGACGCGGGGGCCGACGATTTCATCACCAAGCCGTTCGACCCGCAGGAGCTGCTGGTGCGAATCCGCACCGGTGAGCGGATCCTGACTCTCGAAAGCCGCGACGTCACGATCTTCGCCCTCGCCAAGCTGGCCGAATCCCGCGACAACGACACGGGCACGCACCTCGAACGCATTCGTGAGTATTCCCGAATCCTGGCGACGCATCTCGAACGGCAGGGCCCTTACGCCAACGAGGTTGATGGAGACTTCGTGCAGTTGGTGTATCTCACGAGTCCGCTGCACGACATCGGCAAAGTCGCGATTCCGGACTCCATCCTCCTCAAACCGGGCGCTCTGACGACCGACGAATTCGAAGTCATGAAGGGGCACGCGGCAATCGGGTTTCAGACGCTCGATGCGGCCGTGCGCGCCTACCCGGCCGCAAAATTCCTGCGGATGGCGCGAGACATCGCCGGCAGCCATCACGAAAAATTCGACGGCAGCGGCTACCCGCACGGACGGAGCGGCCGCGACATTCCTCTGTGCGGGCGGATCGTCGCCCTGGCCGACGTGTATGACGCTCTGACGACCAAGCGCGTGTACAAGCCGGCGTTCAGCCATGAGAAAGCGCGCACCATCATTCTCGACGGATGCGGACAGCACTTCGATCCGGCCATCGTCGACGCGTTCGTCGATTGCGAACAGCAGTTCTGCACGATCCGCCGGCAATTCACGGAAGCGTACGCGGCTGCGCAGCAAGCGCCCCGGCCCGATCCGGCGCGAGAAGAACCGGCTCTCGCCGCTGCGACCTGCTGAATCGTTCGATCCTGGGACTCAGCCGCCGGCCAAGTCACAGCCATCCCCGTCGTGGTGCGTCGAGGCTGGAAATTGCGCTCTACCGGGCCGTTCCCGTTTGACGAACGCTGGCGCGGATCTCGCGCAGCGCCTCGTCAATCGTTTTTGTTCCGAGAGCGGACTGACCGATCGGAGAGGCCGTGATCCGCGCTTCGTATTCGCTGGCCAGCTCCCCATCACCTAGCGTCAGATGAGCTGCCCGCAGAAAAAGATCGATGGCGAGTCCCGGCACGTCATCCGAAATTTGCGGCCGTGAGGCTTCCCATTTTGCGAGGGCCTCGCGCAGCGAAGCGTCGGGCACACCGGCCAGGAACTCGGGCCAGGCCAACGGCAAGAGGGACAAGCCGCAGACGATCGGCAGCACGAAGTTGCCCCCCTGGTGGGCCGGGGCAGACTGGCCCGGACCAACTGCAGCGGCTTCTTCCGCCTTCCAGATCGCCCACGCGAGTGGAATGATCTGATCGGAGCAAACCGTCAGATATGCTTCGCGCCGGCCCGCCGCCAATAGCACTTGAGCCAGTGCCACGGCCCCACTGAGGCGCTGCGAATCGGTCTCGCTGCGAGCCGTCTGCTCTTGAAGAACTGCGATCCCCGCCTCCGGTGCATCGATGCTCAAGAAGACCTCGGCCACATACAAGTCGTGCAGCAAATGTTTCAATAATTCGGCTTGCGGACCGAATTGGCGCAAAATGTCGTCGAGGACCTGAGTGGCCGGCTCTCCTGCCGCAGGCGGCGCAGGGAAAAACGTCTGCTCGAAGTCCGCCAACCTGGCGCGGGCGTCGTCGTGACGCCCCAGTTGCTGCAAACAATGGTATTCGAACAACTGCGAACGCTCGGGTGCGCCGATCGTGTTGACAAATTCCATGAGATCGCGCGGAGCTCGACGCGCGGGGAGTTTCGCATTCGCCTTTTCGTACCGTTCCCAGGCGCGAGCATAATCACGCTTCAGCAGGTAATAATGTCCGATCTGCAATTCTTCCGCCGGCGAAACCGCCATCCAGGCGATTTCACCGGTCGCCAGATCGAGAGTCGCCGCCGGGTCGCCCGGCCAGAGTCCCCAGCGAAACAGGATCGAAAACAGCGAGCGATAACGGGGAGAGAACGTCAGCCACAGCGACAGGCGATTTTCCTGCGGCGACCAGATGGGAAAAGTCACCCGCATCCCGGAAAAGACATCCTGGTGGCTTATCGTATCGCTGGTTTCACTGATGGCCACCGTGTCGCGGGCCAGCCGATCGGATGGCAGGATGAAATTCCATTCCTGGTCCGGGGCGGGGAGCCCCGTTTCGTCGGCCACGACGTACGCCAGTCTCGATCCTGTCCGGTCGAATCCGGCAAATCTGCGGACCGAACGGCTCTCGATCGGTTCAGAAATCTTGCCGTCACGGTCGTAGATTCGCAGCGACGAGGTCCCTGCCTTCTGTCGTTCGATAAAGCCCAGCTTGTTGCCATCGCGCGACCAGTGCAGGTCGGCGAATGTCCCTTCAATTTGATGGACCGTCTGTGTTTTTCGCGTTGCGACGTTTGTCACCCGCAGCAGGGAGCGGGCTGATTGATCTTTGCCGGTTGCGGAATCGGAGACCACGCTCGCGAATCGCTGGTCGTCGTCGGTCCACGCCGGGCGGCTGGCGCGCAGGCCCTCGATCAACGAGGGGAGTTCCCCCACGGCGAGCCGCTCAGTGCCTGCCGCCTTCCACCACGATTTGTCGTCGTCCGGGCTTCCAGTCCAGATCCCCGCGACTTCGGCGCGATATTGTGTCCCGTCGTGCGGGTCGCCGGCGAACCCGGTGACGCAGACCAGGTGCGATCCGCCGGGGGCGAAGTCGAAAATGACGGCATCGGCCCGCTGCGGAAAGACGGAGCGGGTCGTCCAGGTTCGCAGATCGAATTCGTAGAGACTGTGTTGGTGGTTGCCCGTTCGACCGGAATCGACGAACACGATCCGCTGGCCGTCGGGATGCCAGCGTACGGCGAGTCCTGCCGCGATGTACCCGACGTGCTCGCACGACGCCTGGAATAATTCGCGTGGCGCGGGTTGATTCCCGTCCACGGGTTCATCACGCAGCCAGCAGATGTATTTGACCGGCCGCTGGTGCACGATGTTTCCTTCGGCCAGCGATGGAATGAGATTCGTCGCCGGGCGCTGCTGGCCTTCCGGATCGTACGCCGTCGTGAAAATCAGCCGTCCGTCGGTCGGACTGTAGAGGGGTCGGCTGGTGGCCAGGACGGATGCATCCGGTTCGAAGATTCTCGCGAGTCCCTGGCCGTCCTTGCCGGCGACGTAGATTCCTTCGGTGTCGTGCTGAAAGGCGACGGCGTCGCCGCCGCGAGACCAGTCGGCCGCACGATCTTCGCGGACAGGTTCGCCGCCACAACCGGACAATAAAACGAGAACAACAACGGCGGGCAGCGCGCGGACCATCACACGACTCCTATTGAGAAGGGGAGCGGCCGTCAGCCATGATCGGCATCGGCAGTGCGAGCGCATATCGGCGACTGAAGCTATTGGTCGCCGATACGTGTGGCAAACTGGCACATCCCTTGCGCCAGCGCCACACCTATCAGAGCCAGATTCCGGGCAGTTTATTCCCGAAACTTTGCGAAGAACGCGGGAGCGTGGACGTCGTAAACTGTCGACAATGCCGCCAGAGAAGATTGGCCCAACCGTTGGAGTGCAGCCTTCAGGCTGATGTGCGAGAATCGCGGGGAGAACGAAATGCAGGATGAAGGCCGGGTGGCCGTGATCGAAACAGACTGCCAGGTCAGGGAGCGTCTGAGGGCTGCTTTGACTGGGAGATCCAATACATCAGGCCGCCGATCACGAGAGCCGGTATTATTGAAATACCGACCGCGGCGGCCATCGTCAGGACGTCGAGATCGAGACGTACCCGGCGGACATCAGCCAAGCTCTGTGCTTCACTGTGGCGCGACTTCGGGAGCGCATTGAAAGCGTGCGCTATTCCAACGGGCGTCGGTTTACTGGCAATGGCGTGACGAATCGGCAAAAATGATCTGGCGATTCTCCTCGCGCGAGTTCTCCGCCTTGGGCCATGACCGATGCCAGTTCCCCTCAATCAATTCGTCAAGCATCTGGAAGACAGCGGGATTCTCGCTGGCGATACGCTCAATGACTTTATTCCCCCCAAGGCCTCGCCCAAAGATGGCGAAGAACTGGCCCGCGAGCTCGTCCGCAAAAAGAAGCTGACCAAGTTCCAGGCGGAAGAAGTTTACAAGGGCAAAGGCAAGGCGCTGGTCCTCGGGAACTATACGATTCTCGACAAGATCGGCGCCGGCGGTATGGGGCAGGTTTTTAAGGCCGAACACCGCCGCATGAAACGCATCGTGGCGGTCAAGGTGCTGCCGACCAACATGATGAAGAACCCTGCCGTCGTGGCCCGGTTCGAACGCGAGGTGACGGCCGCCGCCAGGCTCAACCACTCGAACATCGTCACGGCGTTCGATGCCGACAATGTCAACGGCATTCATCTGCTCGTGATGGAATACGTGGAAGGGGCCGATCTTTCGGCGCTGGTGAAAAAGAACGGACCGTTCCCGGTGGACCAGTCCGTCAATTATATCCTGCAAGCGGCGCGAGGCTTGGAAGCGGCCCATGCCGAAGGCATCGTGCACCGGGACATCAAGCCGGCCAACCTGCTCCTCGACAAGAAGGGTACCGTCAAGATCCTGGACATGGGTCTGGCACGGATCGGTGGCGATGCCGTCGGACAGGCCGAATTGACGAGCACGGGGGCCGTCATGGGAACGGTCGATTACATGGCCCCCGAGCAGGCCCTGAATACCAAGACGGCCGACGCCCGGGCCGACATTTACAGTTTGGGTTGCTCACTGTATTTCCTGCTGACGGGCAAAGCGACGTACGACGGCGACACGCTGATGGCGAAACTTCTGGCCCATCGCGACCAGCCGATTCCGTCGCTGCGGGAATCTCGCCCCGAAGTGCCGGAACATGTCGAGGCTGTATTCACCAGGATGGTCGCCAAGCGGATCGAGGACCGTTACCAGACGATGAGCGAGGTGATCGCCGACTTGCAACGGTCTGGGAGTGGGCAAGACTTGCCGGCGATTATGCAGCCATTGTCGGGTTCGTTCGCCGATACGGGCCTCACGGACTTCCTCAAAGACATTTCGCTGGCGCCGGCCCCGCCGATCAGGCGCAAAAAAAACATACCGGTCAATGACTGGCTGAAGAAGTACAGGAAGCTGTTATTGATCGGTGGGGGGCTTCTGGGTACTTTAATTCTGCTGGCAGGAATCGTCTTCAGCCTTCGGACCAAAGATGGCACGCTGGTCATCGAAGTCTCGGAGCCCGACGCCGAGATTCAGGTGCACAGTGACCAACCGAAAGTCGACATCATGCGGCGGGGAGACAAGACCCCTCTCTCGATCGAGGTCGTCCCCGGCAAATACCAGTTGAAGGTCCAGAAGGATGGGTTCGAGCTGTACACCGACGAGTTTGAGATCAAGTCGGGGGGCAGAACTCCGATCACGGCCAAACTGGTGCGATTGCCACCGCCGGCGCCGCGCGTCGCCGGCCTGAGTTTTGACGGCAAAACAAGTTACGTCGGCACACCGATCCGGTATGACGGCAGTTTTCCCATCACGCTGGAGGCGATCGTCACGCCACGTCGTCCGGAGCGCGGCATCCAGCTCATCGTCACGAATGCCGAACAGGGGGGGATACAGCTCGGAGTCGATCGCGGGAGGTGGCTGATGGGTCTCCGAGGCGTATCAGGGACCGAAATCGAGTTTCAGTCGAGCGCGCCCACATTGGCCGTTCCCGGTCAGAGGACTCATCTGGCCGGTGTGTTTGCTGGCGGAGAAGTTCGCCTGTTTGTCGACGGCGTATTTCTGGGATCGAAGACATGCGAGCCGATGAAGCTTTCGCCCCTTCCGATCGCGATTGGCGCTAATCCCAATACGGCAATCGCGCAACCCCCCTATTTCGCGACCACGATAGAAAACTTCGACGGCGTCATTCACCTTGTCCGAATTTCCAAGGGTGTGACGTATCAAGCGAATTTCAAGGTGCCTGACGAATTCCAGGCTGATTCCCAGACCGTCGCACTCTATCGCTTCGACGAGGGCGTGGGCGATACGGTTGCCGATTCTTCGCAGAACAAGCACACGGCGAGCATTCATGGAGCGACCTGGGTGCTCGCCGATGGCAAGCCTGCTCGAAGCAGTGCACTGGCCAGTGCACCTGCGCCTGCGCTTGCTCCATTCGACGCGGCACAGGCCAAGAAATACCAGCAGGCTTGGGCCGACTCTTTAAAGTTGCCAGTCGATTTCACCAACTCGCTCGGCATGAAGTTCGTCCTGATTCCGCCGGGTGAGTTTACGATGGGCAGCCCGCTGTCCGAGCGCGATCGCAAACCAAACGAAGAACAAGTCCGAGTCACGTTGACGAAGCCGTTCTACCTGGGACAGACGGAACTGACGCAAGGGCAGTGGCGGACGGTGATGGGGACTGCGCCCTGGGACGTGCAGACGGTTTCCCTGCCGGTGGGAGATGCTGAACCAGCAACGTATTTAGATTGGCACGACGCGCAAAGCTTCTGTCAGAAGCTGGCCGAAAAGGAAAACGCACCGTACCGCTTGCCGAGCGAGGCCGAGTGGGAATACGCCTGCCGCGCCGGAACCAACACAACTTTCAGTTGTGGGGACGACGAATCCCAACTGGCATCACATGCCTGGTACAAGAAAACGGCTGCGGAAACCGGCGAGACATTCGCCCACACTCCTGCCCGGAAGCAACCCAATCCCTTTGGGTTATTCGACGTACATGGAAACTTGTGGGAGTGGTGCGCGGATGCCTATGTCGAGACATTGCCGGGAGGGATGGATCCGCTCGTGAGCGCCGGATCGATCCGTGTGCTGCGGGGCGCGAGTTGGAACCACTCTGCCGCGTTCTGCCGGTCGGCGTTCCGCCTCGACTACCCCCCGACGCCCCGAGAAGGGGGCATGGGCGTGCGCGTGGCCCTGACGCCTGTGGGCTTGAGCGAGCGCATCATATCTGCGGCGGGTGCAGGTCATACATCCGCGGCGGCGTCTGCACCCACGACGGCCGCCAAGGCTCCACCCCGGGATGCCGCCAAATTCGAAGGCCATGCCTACAAATTCTTCCCCGAGATTCTGACATGGCATCAGGCAAAAGTCCGTTGCGAAGAGATGGGCGGGCATCTGCCCATCGTCGCGAGTGCCGCTGAAAATCGCTTCGTCGCCGATCTTGCCAAACAGGGAATCTCCAACAGACAGAATATGGATGGCGTGTGGCTCGGCGCCACCGACGAGAAGCAGGAGGGCGATTGGCGCTGGATCGACGGAACGGCCCTGGAATTCAACGTCTGGGGCCCGGGACAGCCGAATAACAAAGAGAACAACGAGCACTATCTACTGCTCTACCTGGCCCAGGGAGTCTGGTCCGATCAACCCACCAAATCAGTCCAGCACACGGCGTACTTCGTATGCGAGTGGTAAGTTCACAGATCTCTTTGCCTGAGAATCCGGCCGGCCTATCCCCATTCGATATCTCATCTCCGTGACGTGCGGAGATTGCGATCAAGGAGTTGCTGCCATGTCTACTTCCGTACGAAACGCGATTTTCGGTCTGCTCGCCATATTGGCTGTTGCAGACGCGGCCTACCGTCTCGGTGCCGATGAATCGGTGCTCGAAGCGCAACAATCGCCGGCTTCGGCGGAGGCCGTCGCGACTGGGACAGACCCGAAAATACGAATGCCGCGTCTTCAGATCGCGAATGCCGGATTCGAGTCGCGAACCGAGGGCTGGTCGGTCCATGTTTACGGCGCGCAATCGAAAATTGAAGCCGATGCAAGCATCGTCCATGAAGGCAAACAATCGTTGCGAATGTCCTCGACCGAACCGTCGGATACGGCGCTGGGACAGGAATTGATGCTTCGGGCCGGACACTGGTATCGCTTCCGAGGCTGGGTGCGGACGCGCGGCCTCGTCCGGCAATCCGCGTCGGTGTGCGGCACGTTTCAGATTCAGATGCCGGGCGGAACGGGCATTATTGCCAGTGGGGCCAATCATCAGGGCGATACCGACTGGACGGAGGTCGCCCTCGACTTCGAAGCGCCGCCCGGAGGACAAGCTCGCATCGCCGTATTTCTCACCGGGTTTGGCAAGGGGACCGGAACAGCCTGGTTTGACGATCTCAAGCTGGAGGAGATCGACGTGGCCGGCGAGACGTTGCGCATCACGCGCGACTTTCTGCCGGGAAAGATCAACCCGCTCCAATATGGACAGTTCGTGGAATACCTATGCGACCTGATTCCCAGCATGTGGGCCGAGAAACTTTACGACGGCAGCTTCGAGGGGCTCAGTCCCTATAAATTTGCATTCCTCAGACAAACCGACTTCCGCGAAAAGCCCTGGTATCCTTGCGGCGCCGTCAATCGGGCCGACTATGCCTCCGATCAGTCTCAACCAGTCAGCGGCGCTCGAGCCCAACGGATCAGCGTCAACGGTGGCGCGGCGTGCACCGTCGGAATCGCGCAGGACGGGATCGCCGTCCAGAAAGGAACGGCCTGCGACTTCAGCATTTTTCTGCGCCAGTCGGCAGTCAAAGGCCCGGTTCAAGTCCGGCTGCACCGCGAAAATCGAGACCTGGCGTCGGCCACGCTCGAGCCGGCTGAAGACTGGAAGAAACTTCGCGCGCGCCTCACTCCGGCCGAGACGGAAACGAATGCGACGCTGGAAATCACGTTCACCGGCCCCGGCACGTTGTGGCTCGACAACGCCTCGCTGATGCCGGTAGACAATGTGGGCGGATGGCGCCGCGATGTCGTCGCCGCGACCAAAGATCTCAAGCCCGGCGTGATCCGTTTCGGCGGCAGCGCACTCGACGACGCCAACCTCGGCGAATTCGAGTGGAAAGACACGATCGGTGACCCGGACCGGCGCAAGCCGTTTCGCGCCTGGGGCGGGCTGCAGCCCACGGGGCCTGGCCTGGAAGAGATTGTGCAATTCTGCCGAGCAGTCGAAGCGGAACCGTTGATCTGCGTTCGCTTCTCAAAACGCAAGCCGGAAGATGCGGCCGAACAGGTGCAATACTTCAATGGTGGGACCGACACGCCACTCGGCAAGCTACGGGCGAGCAACGGCCATCCCGAGCCGTATCGCATCAAATTCTGGCAAGTCGGCAACGAACGGGCAGGCGCCGAGTACGAGGCCCATCTGGCCGCGATTTGCCGGGCAATGCAGGCGACCGATCCCTCGATCACACTGTTCTCGAGCTATCCGACAGCAGGCGTGTTGAAGCAGGCTGGTTCCTTGATTCATTATGTTTGCCCGCATCAATACGATTGCGCCAACCTGGCCGCGTGTGAGCGCGAGCTGGAGCAGACTCGCGAACTGATCCGTCAGCACGCGGCGGGCAAGCCGGTCAAGGTGGCAGTGACCGAGTGGAATACGACAGCCGGCGACTGGGGCCCGCGCCGCGCGATGCTGTGGACTTTGGAGAACGCGTTGGCCTGTTCCCGATACCACAACCTGTTGCATCGCCACGCCGATCTGGTGGAGATCGCCAATCGGTCGAATCTGGTGAACAGTTTCTGTTCGGGCATTATCCAGACCGACAACCACCGGCTGTACAAGACACCCACGTACTACGCGCAAACGCTCTATGCGACGCACGCCGGCAATCGACCGCTGACAATCGCGTCGGGCGTGTCGCTTCGCGCCCCCCCGGATGTGAGCGCGACGCTTTCGGAGGACGGGTCGGTCGTCTCGCTGCTGGCCGTCAATGCGACGTCCAATGACGTCACGCGTCCCATCGACCTCTCGGCGTTTGGCGTCAAAGAACAGGAGCTTTCGATTTGGACGCTGGCAGATCGGGACCGGGCAGGCCAACCCGACGTCACGAACAGTTTTGCCGATCCCGAACGAGTCGCGCTGGTCGAATCGAAATTCAGAACCGGAGGGGCGAAGTTCAACTATCGGTTCCCGGCGCTGAGTCTGACGCTGCTGCTCGTGCTCGTGAATTGACGGCTGTTGCGATGGAGACCTCTGCGGTTCAATGTTGTCGGCGGCGGGAATCGCGCCATGAAATTTGATGCAGAACGCCGGCAGGTGCGTTCCCGCGCAGAGCGTGGGAACGAGACAGGGGGCGCAGACTGGCTGAGGAACTCCCTGTGCGAGAAGGACTAGCTTCTCTGGGTCGCTTTCAAGGCATCTGACATTGTCAGCGTGCCTTCGTAGAGGGCGCGGCCGACGATAGCGCCGGCAAGATGCGGATGGGCCTGGGCGGCGTGTACCAGATTTTTGATGTCGGCCGCCGTCGTCACTCCGCCGGAAGCGATCACGGGCACTCCCAGGTCGCTCAACCGGCACAGGTCGTCGATCGTGCCGGGATCGACTCCCGACATCATTCCGTCGTTGGCGATATTCGTATAGATGAGGGCGGCAATCGGAAGCTGGGAATAGCCGCGGGCCAAGTCAAGGGCCGGCGTATGCGACACGTCGAGCCAACCTTCGGTGGCGACGAGCGAATTGCGGGCGTCGATCCCCAGCACGAGCCGTCCGGGAAATGTTGCGGCCATCTCGCGAAACCAATCGGGCGCTTTGAGCGCCTGCGTCCCCACGATGACTCGTTCGATGCCGACGTCGTCGAGCATCAGACGAATGGCCGCCTCATCGCGCAGGCCCCCGCCTAGTTGGCAGGGAATGCCCGTCTGCTTGACGATCTCGCGAATCGCTTCGACGTTGACGGGCCGGCCCGCCTTGGCGCCGTCGAGATCGACGAGATGCAGCCGAGCTGCGCCATCGTGCGTCCAGCGGAGGGCCATTTCCGCCGGATCGTCGCCGAACACGGTTTCGCGAGCGTAGTCCCCCTGACGGAGTCGCACGCATTTGCCGCCACGGAGGTCGATGGCCGGGATGATTTCCATTTGCCTTACTTTAACTGAGCGAAATTGGCCAGCAGTTGCAGCCCCAGCATCTGGCTCTTTTCGGGGTGAAACTGGGTGGCGAACATGTTTCCGCGGTGCACGACCGAAGTAAACGGTTGACCGTACTCCGTCCGTCCGGCGACGACTGCCGCATCGTCCGGCACGACATGATAGCTATGGACGAAGTAAAAGAAAGAGTCGGGAGGAATTCCGGCGAACAGCGGGCAATCGGCCGCGATGGCGACGCGGTTCCATCCCATGTGGGGAACTTTGAGCTCGGGATTTTCGGGAAACCGCACCACCTTGCCCGGCATAAGACCGAGCCCTTCCCAAGTGCCGTCTTCGTAGCTCACGTCGAACAGCAATTGCAGTCCCAGACAGATCCCGAGAAACGGCTTATCGGCGGCAATGTGCGTTTTGATCGGCTCGACGAATCCTTGCCGGCGCAACTCGGTGATCGCATCGCGAAAGGCCCCCACGCCGGGCAGGATGAGCCGGTCGCACTTTTTGACGTCGGCCGGATTCGTGCAGATTTCGGCGGGAACAGAGAGCTTCTCGAAAGCCTTCTGCACGCTCCGCAAGTTCCCCATGCCATAGTCGATGATCTGAATCATGGTGCGATTGTATCGCAGCCAGACACGCGCGACGAGCGTTGGGTTCGCGCCGAAAGCAGGGACGTCAGGCCCTTGGATGTGCCGCGGCTGTCATGGAACGGACGACGTTGCGGGCGCGGCCGACGGCTCGATCTGCGACGCCGTCGCGTCGGCCGCATAGAACGTCACGATCGCTCCCATTTCCGGTTTGAGGTAGACTCCCTCTTCTTCCGGCGGGATGCGGATCTTCACCCGCACCGAGACCGATCCCTTGGCCCGATCGGCGATGGGCATCAGCCGCGAGACGTAACCGGCGTAAGGCCGCTCAGGATACGCTTCGGACCGCACGATGCATTTCTGGTCTCGGAAGACGCGGGAAATGTCGCGCTCCTGAATGCTCATGTCGACTTCGAGATTCGACAAATCAGCCATGTCGCAGACACTGTAGCTGCCGTTGAAGGCCACCGGGTTCACGATGTTTCCCTCTTCGACGTTTTTGCGCAGCAGGGTGCCGGTGATCGGAGCGACGATCGTGCAGTTGTCGAGCCGCCATTCGGCTTTCACCAGGTCGGCCTTGGCCGAGCCAACCTCTGCTTCCGCCACTTTGATGCGCTCGGCTTTCGGTCCGCGGATAATGTCGAGCGCCCGTTCGAGTCGCTCGACGCGGTGCCGCGCACTGTCGTAATCGCTTTGCGATTTCTCAAGCTCGATCGGGCTCACCGACCCTTTCTTATTGAGAGTTGTGTTGCGTTCGAGAACCGATTTGGCGTAGTCGCGCTGGGTGAACGCCTCATTCAACTCGGCCTGGGCCCGGTCGATTTCCTGCGGGACGTTCTTGCGTTCCATGAGCAGTTTCTGCTCGGACGAAGCCAGGACGGCACGGCAGCGGGCCACGTCCGATTCGTAATCGGTCGATTCCAGCACCGCCAGGATGTCTCCTTTTTCAACGCGCAATCCCTCTTCGAGCGGAACCCCTTCCTCAGCCGGCTGGCCCGGCTTATGGATTCGCAGGTATTTGACCATGCCGCCGACCTTGGGGCTGACGAGAATCTGGTGAGCCGGCACGACGTACCCTTTCGAGTCGAGCGACACGTTGCCAGACTTGGCAGCTTCGGCAGGGCGGCTCGAGCCGGGCGAATTGGCCGAAGCGCCGTCTGTCGCCACTCCCGCAGTCGTGGCCTCGGCGTTTTCGGCGACGGGCATGCCATAGAGCTGCCAGGCCAGGTACGCCGTGGAACATGCCAAGAGGCAGCACAGAATCCACGGAGCTTTCGACCCGCCAACCGGCCGATGCATGTCGGCCCCCGTAAGTCGCAACGATTTCACTTTGCTGCTCAGCGACGCTCCGCCTCCCGCCAGCGGATTCTTGGCAGGTTCCTGAACCATCGGCTCTTTCTGCAGTGCTTCACTCAAAATCGGGTGTTCCTGGTAAGCCGGAGCCGCTTGTTCCCAAGCCGGGACCAGACCGCAGAAATGCTGGAATCACAATGAACTGCCGTGAATTGCGGGCGAGAACCTCGATTATAGCCACGGGGCAGTGTTTGACGCTATTCGAAACTCCGTCTCCAGTTCACAACGAATCCACGCGATACAGATTGGGCTACACTTGGAATGAAATATAGGAGAAAATAGAGCGAGTTCGACGTTGCTAAAGTGCCGTCGGCTCCCGATTGGAATTGGACGAGAGGCTAGCCCCAAAATGGACGAAACCCGGTTGTTGCAGCGAATTACCGTAAATCCGCAAATCTTTGGCGGAAAACCGATCATTCGCGGACGGCGGCTGGCTGTCGAACATATCCTGGGAATGCTCGGAGCCGGTGACTCTGCCGAAACGATCATCGCCGGGTATCCGTGGCTGGAGCCTGATGACATTCAAGCATGTTTGATCTACGCGCGGCGCATCGTCGCAAACGAACGTATCGAACCATTTACGCTTGAGTCGTCGGCGCCGTGAAGCTCCTTCTCGATTCCTGCGTTTGGGGTCCTGCGGCTGACGAGTTGCGAAATGCCGGACACGAGGTGGCGCTCGTCGCCGACTGGCCCAGCGATCCGGGCGACGAAATCATCCTCGCGGAAGCGGCCGCAGACGGACGCATCTTGATTACCCTCGACAAGGATTTCGGGGAGTTAGTGATCGCCCGCGGGCAAGCGCATGGTGGTATTATTCGGCTCGTCAACATCTCCGCACGCCGCCAGTCCACCTACTGCACGCAAGTTCTCGCGAATTATGCGGCCGAATTGCAGAATCGCGCTATCATTGCGGTCGAGCCTGGCCGTGTCCGTATCCGCACTTGAACCCATTCGCCTGGCCGAGTGTCAAATTGGGGCAATTTCGGCCGTATTGGACTACACTCAAGTCGGAAAATAGGCAAAAATGCGTGATTGCGTCCAGGTTTCGTGGAATGACGCTGTTCGATCCGAGGAAAATCCGAGTATGTCCGTATCGGCGCAAACCAACACCACCGAGCTTCTGCAAGACCTGCTCGCCACGCGCGTTCTGATCCTCGACGGGGCGATGGGGACGATGATCCAGCGGCACAAGCTGCAGGAGGCCGATTTCCGCGGCCGGCAGTTTGCCAATCATCCGCGCGAATTTGCATTGCAGGGATTCAACGACCTGCTGTGTATCACGCAGCCACAGGTGATCGCCGACATTCACCGACAATATTTTGAGGCCGGGGCCGACATCGTCGAGACGAACACGTTCAACGCCCAGGCCATCTCGATGGAGCGATACGGCATTCAAGCCCACGCCTACGAGATGAATCGGGCGGCGGCCGCGATTGCCCGCCAGGTCGCCGATGAAGTCTCGGATCGTACGCCAGGTAAGCCGAGGTTCGTCGCCGGCAGCATCGGGCCCACCGACAAAACCTGCTCGATCATGACCGACGTCAACAACCCCGACGCGCGCGGCACGAATTACGACGCGCTCGTGGAGGCCTATTCCGACCAAGTCAAGGGTCTGCTCGACGGCGGGGCTGATATTCTGCTCGTCGAGACGATTTTCGACACGCTCAATGCCAAGGCGGCGTTCTTCGCCATCGAGTCGCTGTTCGCCGAAGGCGTGCGCCGCGTGCCGGTGATGGCCTCGGTAACATTCATTCAACCAGGCAGCAACCGGGGGGTGACGGGACAAACCGTCGAAGCGTTCTGGAATTCGATCTCGCACGTCCCTCTGGTCAGCGTGGGGATGAACTGCGCATTGGGGCCGAAGGAAATGCGGCCGCTGATCGAAGAGCTGGCGGCGATCGCCCCGATTTATACCAGCGCGCATCCCAATGCCGGCCTTCCTGATCCGCTGCTTCCCACCGGTTTTCCAGAAACGCCCGATTCGCTGGCGCCGCAGCTTCGTGAATGGGTCGCCAACGGCTGGCTGAATATCGTGGGAGGGTGCTGCGGCACGACTCCGGATCACATTCGCGCCCTGTCGAACGCCGTCCGCGAGTTCACGCCGCGCGTGCTCCCGAAGCTTCCCGAGTTGACGCGACTCTCGGGCCTGGAGCCGCTGACGATCCGTCCTGAGAGCAATTTCACGATGGTCGGCGAGCGAACAAACGTCACCGGCTCGAAGAAGTTCGCCCGGCTCGTGCTCTCGGAAGACTACGAAGGGGCCGTCGCCGTCGCACGGGATCAAGTCGTCGGCGGGGCGAACATCCTCGACATCAATATGGACGAAGCGTTGCTCGACGGCGAGAAGGCGATCGCCAAATTCATCCGCCTGATTTCCGCCGAGGACGAAATCGCCCGCATCCCCTTCATGATCGACAGCTCGAAGTGGTCGGTCATCGAGTCGGGATTGAAATGGGTGCAAGGGAAGCCGGTGGTCAATTCGATCAGCCTCAAGGAGGGGGAAGAGAAATTCCTCGAGCACGCGCGGCTCGTGCGCCGGTACGGGGCGGCGGTGGTCGTGATGGCATTCGACGAGCACGGGCAGGCCACGTCGGTCGAGCATCGCGTGCAGATTGCCGATCGGATCTACAAATTGCTCACCGAAGAAGTCGGCTTTCCTCCGACCGACATCGTGTACGACCCGAACATTCTTACCGTCGCCACCGGCATCGAGGAGCATAATCCATATGCCGTCAACTTCTTCGAGGCCACCCGCCTCATCAAGCAGCGTTATCCGCTGATGAAGATCTCGGGAGGGGTGAGCAACGTCTCGTTCTCGCTTCGCGGCAACGATACGGTCCGCGAGGCGATGAACTCGGCGTTTCTGTATCACGCCATCCAGGCCGGCATGGACATGGGAATCGTTAATCCCACGCAACTGGCCGTGTACGAAGAAATCGACAAAGAGCTGCTGGGCTATGTGGAAGACGTGCTGCTCAATCGCCGCCCGGACGCGACCGAGCGGCTCGTCGATTTCGCCGAGACGGTCAAGCAAAAAGGGAAAGTTGCCGTCGCTGCAGAAGAATGGCGGCTGGGGACCGTCGAACAGCGGCTGTCGCACGCCCTCGTCAAGGGGATGGTCGACTATATCGACTCCGACACCGAAGAAGCCCGGCAGAAATATCCGACCCCGCTCGAAGTCATCCAGGGACCGCTGATGGCCGGCATGAACGTCGTCGGTGAGCTGTTTGGCGCTGGAAAAATGTTCCTGCCACAGGTCGTGAAAAGCGCCCGCGTGATGAAAAAGGCGGTGGCGTATCTGCTGCCGTTCATGGAAGCCGAAAAAGCCAAAGCAGGCGCTGAACAGAAGCCCCGCGCGCGAATCGTGATGGCCACCGTCAAAGGGGACGTTCACGACATTGGCAAGAACATCGTAGGCGTCGTTCTGGGCTGCAACAACTACGAAGTCATCGACCTGGGGGTGATGGTTTCCTGCGAGCAGATCCTGAAAGTCGCCCGCGAGAAACAGGCCGACCTGATCGGCCTTTCCGGACTGATCACGCCGTCGCTCGATGAAATGGCCCATGTCGCGCGCGAAATGGAACGCCAAGGCTTTACCGTGCCGCTCTTGATCGGCGGCGCTACAACCAGCTCGAAGCATACGGCGGTGCGAATCGCTCCCGCCTACAAGCAATCGACGGTGCACGTGCTCGATGCGTCGCAGGCGGTGGGCGTCATGAGCAGCCTGATCGACCCGAACCTGAAGCCCGCCTTCGACGAGAAAAACCGCGCCACGCAGGAACGCGACCGCAAGAGCTATGCTGATCGCCAGCAGAAGAGCTTGCTGCCGTACGCCGATGCCTGCCGCAAGAAATTCACTTGCGACTGGCAGGCCGTTTCAATCGACAAGCCGTCGTTTTTGGGGCGTAAGGTGCTGGCCGATTTTCCGCTCGCCCAGATCGTGCCGTTCATCGATTGGTCCCCCTTCTTTCAAACCTGGGAACTTCGCGGTAAATACCCGGCGATTTTCGACGACGCCGTCATCGGTGAAGAGGCCCGCAAGCTGTTTGCCGACGCTCAGGCACTGCTGAATAAGACCGTGGCAAACAAGTGGCTCCGCGCGGCGGCCGTGTACGGTTTCTGGCCCGCCAATTCGCTGGGCGACGACATCGTACTGTATACCGACGACACGCGGCAGCACGAGTTGACCAGGTTCCACACGCTGCGCCAACAATGGGAGCGCAAGGGGAGCGACGAGTTTTTGGCGCTGGCCGATTTTATCGCTCCGATCGAGAGCGGCCGCGCCGACTATCTGGGCGCATTCGCCGTTACTGCCGGGCTGGGAATCGAACCAGTGCTCGATCAGTTTCAAAAAGAACACGACGATTATCAGTCGATCATGCTCAAGGCGCTGGCCGACCGAATGGCCGAGGCTTTTGCCGAGTTATTGCACAAGACCGCCCGCACCGATTGGGGTTATGGAAAAGTCGAGTCGCTCACGGCCGACGACCTGATCGACGAGAAATACCGCGGCATCCGTCCCGCCCCGGGGTATCCCGCCTGTCCTGACCACACCGAAAAGCGAATCTTGTTCGACCTGCTCGAAGCCGAGCAGAACACGGGGATCAAGCTGACCGAATCGTTTGCGATGTACCCGGCCGCGGCGGTGAGCGGTCTGTATTTCGGGCATCCGCAATCACGCTACTTTTCGGTCGACCGGATCACGCGCGACCAGGTGGAATCGTACGCCGCCCGCAAGGGGATGTCGATCACCGAGATCGAGCGCTGGCTCTCGCCAAACTTGGGGTATGAGCCGAAGTAAGCCGCAAGGCGCTGCCCGTTACGCCGTAGGCGTTATGCAGCACAGCCCAGGGTTGGCCGCGCCGCGGACTACCCTGGGTGACTGCCCCTACAAAAAAGCCGCAACCCTGAAAGGGTTGAACAGATGGTCTCCGATCGGTAGCGTGCAAAATCCGCTGACGAGTCGATCGTCGAGGGTTCACGTCTTGCCGTCAAAAATCCCCTTTTCATCCAGATATAAATCTGGTCAAATCCCGCCTCCTTCAGCCGCCGCTCCCTGCGGCGAGCTTCCTTCCTTTCAAGTTTTCGTTCATGGAGGCGGATCATGAGACGTGGTGCGCTCGTCGTTCTGGCCGGCTTAATTGTCATGAGCCTTGGACCATCGCTCGCGATTTCGGACGAAACGGGAGTCATCCAGCAGCTTCCCGACCGACCCGACCTCCGCCGCGATCGCTGCGGCCGGAATACCAAGGTGTTCCATCTCTTACCGACCTGGCACAAATCGGAAGTCGATCCGCGGCAGGATATGAAAGCGAAGAAGTCGCAACCGTTTCGCCTGCTCTGACTCGTTCTGGGCCGGCGCCCAGGATCGGCCGTGCTCGACACATCCCGCGCGAGTGCCGATAATCCGAGTGACCATGAAAATCGCCATCGCCCAGATCAATCCCACGGTGGGAGACATTGCCGGTAACTGCGAGCTGATCGCCGCCGCCGTGCGCAAAGCGCGCGAAGACGGGGCAGAGCTGGTCGTCGTTTCGGAACTGGCCGTCAGCGGCTACCCTCCCAAAGACTTGCTGCTGCGCGAGGGATTCGTCGCCGCCTGCGACCAGGCGGTACAGCAACTCGCGTCGACGCTCGGACCGCAAATCGGCCTCCTGGTCGGCCATCCCTCAAGCTGGAATCTCCCGGCGGGCTCGATCGGCAACGCCGCCAGTCTGCTGTGTCGCGGCCAGGTGCTGAAGACGATCCACAAATGCCTGCTTCCGAATTACGACGTGTTTGACGAACGCCGCTATTTTCTCCCCGCCGAGTCGGCAGCGCCGGTGGAGTTCGGCGGCCTGCGCCTGGGTGTGCATATCTGCGAAGACGCCTGGTTTGGCGAGCCGGGGACGGCGTATCACCTGAAACCCGAAAACCGCCGCGATCCTCTGGGAGAATTGGCGCTCGCGGGGGCGGACCTGTTTATCAACCTGTCGGCCAGCCCATTCGAAATCGACAAACCGCACCGGCGGACACAGCTCATCGAACGCCACATCGGCCGGCACAGGCTCCCGTTCTTGTTCGTGAATCAGGTGGGAGGCAACGACGATCTGGTCTTCGACGGGAACAGCCTCGTTTTCGATGCCAAGGGGAAAGAAGTCTTGCGACTGGCCCCCTTCGCCCCTGATTTCGCAGTCTGCGAGGTCAGTCCTCGAGACTCGCTCACCCGTGTGCTGACGCCCACGCCGATGGCGGTTTCGCGCCCTCGCTCCGCCGATCTCCTTGACGCGCTCATTCTTGGCCTGCGCGACTATGTCCGCAAAAGTGGATTCCGTGACTGTGTGCTGGGCTTATCAGGCGGAATCGATAGCGCACTGGCATGCTACATTGCGGCAGCCGCAGTCGGTCCCAAGCACGTTCACGGCTTGGCGCTCCCGAGCCGGTACAGCAGCGAGCACAGCGTGGCCGACGCGAAGAAGCTGGCGGACGCGATCGGCATCGAATTCGAGGTCGTCCCGATCAACGCCATTCACGCAGCCTACGAAGCCACTCCCGTGGCCGGTGCTGATCTCGCTTCACAACTGGCGGGCCTGGCCGACCAGAACCTGCAGGCGCGAATTCGCGGCGCGCTGGTCATGATCCGCAGCAATCGTCACGGCTGGCTGGCACTGGCGACGGGCAACAAGAGCGAGTTGGCCGTGGGATATTGCACGCTGTACGGCGATATGGCGGGCGGCTTCGCCGTGCTGGCCGACGTTTTCAAGCGCGACGTGTACGCCGTCTCGCGGTACATCAACGACGAGCGCGAAGGGCGGGAGGTGATTCCCGCCGGATCATTGACTAAAGCCCCCAGTGCCGAGCTTGCACCGAATCAGTTCGATCAGGACACGCTCCCTCCATATCCTGTGCTCGATGCGATATTGGAAGGGTTGATCGAGCGCGAGATGTCTGTGACTACGTTGAGTCGCCAATTTCCCCCGGAAACGGTGCGCTGGATCGCCAGTCGTCTGGACCGCAACGAGTTCAAACGCCGGCAGATGCCCCCCGGCATCAAGCTCTCGCAACGCGCCTTCGGCAGCGGTCGCCGGATGCCAATGGCCGCCAAGTTCGATTGGGAGTAGAGCGGTAAAAATGTCGGGTGGCCCGGCCCCCTTCAGGGCCGGGTCGCGCAGCGACAAGATCCGACACCGTTCGGCACCGATTGGCAAACGGCATGCCGCTCGCTGTTGTAAATCAGCGTTCGCGCCAAAGATTCTCGTCGCCAATGCCCAGTTGCTTCTGCAGCGCGGCGATCTCCACTTTGAACCTCCGGGCGTCGAGAGGATAGCCGGCGGTCGGTTTCAATCCCGGCTGGCGGTCGGACCAGAATCGATTGAAGAGCTTCATCGACAGCTCCCGCAGGTATTTGCAGACCATCGATGCCAGCGCCACCGGCAAGTGACGCTCCGACTTTGTCTCGAAGCGGATTTCCGCGTTCCCGACTCGGTAGCGGCTCGATTCCATCGATTCTTTTTGGCAGCGGATGAAACGGTCGCCGAACACGATGGGCAGAAATTCATGATAGCGATTCCGGCCGCCATGCTTGTCGGCCAGGATCAAGACGTGGTCGTGCCCGTCTCCGTTGCATTCGTCCCAGACGTGCCGCAGCAGATTCATCGAGATCTCCGACAGCGCCCGTCCCTTGCTGTCGTGAGTTCGGGTGTGATCGTTGAATCGCCGAGTGAGCACCAAGTCCGACCGCATCGTGCACAGGCGAATCTCGTGTGACCGGCAGCGCTCGAGCCACCGGTCTGCCAGGGGGAATTGTCGTCCGGACGGAAGCGTCAAATCTCCGCCGGCAAACCACGGTTCCACATCGAGCGCTTCGGGAGGCGCAATCGCCACTCGCCGTAACAAATCGCGGAACGTCTCGGGAATAGTCGCGTGGTCTGCTGGTGCAGACCCACCATTCCCCTGGCTCTTCGCGCACCCCCGCAGCAGCGACAACGCATGCAGCAGTCCGTGTTCCAGGTTATCGAGCCCTTTCGCGGGGCTGTAAACCTGCTTGGAATCGGCGACCTGCACATGCGACGCGTCGACCGGCGGTGATTGCTCGACGATGCCGGCAAACGCCTGCCACAAATCGAACTTTCGCGGATTACCCGGCACTTCCCACGCCGTCGCGCCGACGACGAGCGGACCAAAATTCGGTCCGTACCCGGCTTCGTCCATGCCGATGATGAGTGCCATGCAGAACGTCCCTCGTGTCGAGCATCCTGCGCATCATCTTAGCGTCTGCTTCGCTCTTGAGAATCCCTCCGCCGAGTTCTATTTCTTCTTTGTCGCGTAGGTCTGATGATATTCGGCATAGTCCGCCTGGGTGCGGTCGGCGAAGCGGACGGCCGCCGCCAGGACGGCCTCGATCCCTGGTCCTTTGGCCCATTCAGCCAGCGCCTGCCGTTCGTCGGAGTCATTGCCCCCTGGCCGATTCGCTCCCCGCACCTGCGACCAGCCGACGAGTTGTCCCACGACTTCGACGGCCAGCCGAAGCGTTTTCGATTTCTCGTGCAATCGGTCCAGACTCGATTGATTCTCATCGGGAATCATCTCGCGCACCCGATAGGAGCGCGAACCAATCCGCAGCGATCCCAAACCCAGGGCCTGCTTCGATTGCAACTGGCGCTGCGCCGCGACAATTCGATCGGCTTCGGTCGGGAATCTCGGTTGCGAAATAGCGACGTCGGCGGCGACGGTGGAATTGCGCGCTTCTTTAACGTCCAGCAATCGGTTACTGTCGGACGATCCCCCTCCTTCAATCAACACCGTGCAACGACGCAGGCCGAGGCTGCCGATCCCGGCGATCCGGCCGGTCACGTCGAGAACCTGATAGGCATCAGGCTTTCCCTTCTCGCGACCGTATGCTTCGACTGCTTTCCGAACGTGTTCCTGCCGCTTGAGACTGATCTCCGGATGTTTCTTGGCCGAGCGAATGATCTCGCGGCTCCCGTCTTTCTTTTTCGACGTCTCGCGATCGAGAAGTGCCGTCTCGGTCCCTTGCGTTGTGGCGTTGAGCAGGTCCCAGATCGGCCCCTCGCCGCTGCGAGGGGAGATCTCTCCGACAACGCCGCTGTCAACCGCGTCGATCACGGCCCGCTGGTATTTATCGAGAAACGCCAGCGCAATGCCGGTCGCTTCGAGGGGCCTTAAGTCCCAGACTTCTCCCGCCAGGAGGATGCTGGCCGTACAGCGGATCAAGTCGAAACTGCACGGGGCGATCACGGCCTCGTCGAAGTCGTTAATTTCGAAGCGAAAATCTCCTTCTTGGGACTGGCACGCGCCGAAGTTTTCGAGATGCAAGTCCCCCGTGCACAAGATCGGCGGGCCCGGATCGCGCGGACGAAGATCTTTCCAGGCCTTCCCGAACAGTTCGTCCGTCCCTCGGAAGAAGCAGAAGACGTTTTCGTCCAGCCGCTTCAGCTTGAGCTTGACCAAGTCCGGATCTCGGTCGGCATTGAAACGTGTGATGGCGTCGAAAATCGACTCGCGGGGGGCGGCGTTCATCAGGGGCCTCGACAAGGACGGCAACGTCCGCCCCATTATACCGGGCACATGCGAAGTTCTCTCCTCTGCGGTCAGACCGGCACAGACGCTGCTCATTTGCGAAATGCTCTCCGCGGACGATAAGATCCGCCGATTCGCGGGATCTTTTGGAGGCGCGGCAACCAACTGTCGATGGTCGGCGAGGATTGGAGGGGTGGCGTGCGGTTCATCATCGGATGCTGTGGATTGCTGATGATCGTCGGCGTATTGATCGACGCGTTCGAAGCCGTGCTGCTTCCGCGACGAGTGACGCACGGTTATCGTTTCCTGCGATTTTTCTACCGCAACGCCTGGCGCGCCTGGCGATTGCTCGTTTCGTGCATTTCGGCTCCCCGCCGGCGCGAGAGCGTATTGAGTTTGTTCGGCCCCTTGGCTCTGCTCGTGGTGCTGGGGACCTGGGCGATCGGGCTCGTCATTGCGTTTGCGATCCTGCATTGGTCGGTCGAGACGGCGATGACGAATCACACAACGCCGATCGGCCTGGGTGATTACCTGTACTTCAGCGGCGTCACGTTCTTCACGCTGGGTTATGGCGATTTGACTCCGCTGGGTGGCCTGGGCAAGTTCCTGGCCGTCGTGGAAACGGGGCTGGGATTCGGATTTCTGGCCATGACGATCAGCTATCATCCTGTACTGACTCAGGCATTTTCCCACCGCGAGATCGTTATCTCACTGCTCGATGCGCGGGGCGGGTCGCCTCCCACGGCGGCGCAGATTCTGATGCGGTCCGGCAACGCGAATTCCTCCCATGCACTCACTGCCGATTTGACGACGTGGGAGACGTGGTCGGCCGAGCTGCTCGAAAGCTGCCTGTCGTTTCCGATGCTCGGCTATTACCGTTCGCAGCACGACAATCAATCGTGGCTGGCGGCGCTGACCTGCCTGCTGGACAGCAGCGCCCTGCTCTTGACGGTGGTCGAGGGGGCGGATCGGCGCCAGGTGCGGCTGGCCTTCGCG
>DASYAR010000097.1:0-23413 GCA_036501235.1 Planctomycetaceae bacterium | reverse complement strand
TAAGATCAAGCTTGAGGTCTTGGGGTTTGATTGTGCCAAATTGTGGAGGATGTTGCCGGCATGGAGATGGCTTATCGGAAGCAGTGGATGGCGGAGATCGCGGAGATGCGGCGGGTGCTCGCCGGCTTTGAGATGCACGAGGAGTGCAAGTGGGGTAAGCCCACCTACACGGTGGATGGGAAGAACATCGTCATCATGCAGGGCTTCAAAGAGTACTTCGGCCTGGGCTTCTTTCAAGGCGCCCTGCTGAAGGACCCTAAGAAGGTGCTGGTGCAACTCGGTCAGGTGCACGCCGGGCGAGTGATGAAGTTCACCAGCGTGAAAGACATCCTGGCCAAGGCGGCGACCATCAAGGCCTATGTCCGCGAGGCCATCGCAGTCGAGAAGGCTGGGCTGCGGATGGAGCGGAGGTACTCGATGAAGCGGTCGGAATCGAGCGGCGATTTGTCAGCCAGCCAACGGCACGCATTCTTGATCTGATGTCCATCCAGCCCCGGCGCATAGCGAAAAATCTTCTCGATATTCAGACGCTCCGCCTGCCACGGCGGCAGATAGGCCGTCATCAGTTGCGTGCAGTCGGCCAGAGTGAAATCCTCAATCCCGATCTGGTAGGCTCGGTTGCGAACCGCCTGGGGCGCGCCGCCGCCGAAGACCAGCTTTTTATTTGTTTCCACGGCGTACCGGCAGAGGGTGAGGGCTGGCGCTTCCAGCCAGTCCGATCTGGGATAGCTGCGACAACCCCCGACGACGCTTTCCAGCACGTCGACATCGTCGATGATCACCCCCTCCGCTAGATCGAGCGCTTCCAGCACGATCCGCTCGAACGTCTCTTCCAAGGCCAGCGGATGCTGCGACCGCATGGCTTCCAGCAGATCCTTCAGAGTCAGCATCCGCATGTGGCATTCCCGCGCGAGCTCCTGCAAAACGGTCGTCTTTCCTGAGCCGTTATCTCCCCACAGCAGGGCTACGGGATTGAGGGTCAGTGCGTGGCGCAAGCTGTTTAATGCAGTCTTTTGGGCCGGCGTCAATTGAATTGTGTTGTGCATGTTGGGATGAGCAGTCTTGATGCTGCTCCGGATTGGAAAATGAAAGAGGGCCTGCACTGGCAACGCATACCGCGCCTCCCAGACGCCGAACCGGCGCGAGCGGCAGCGCGAATGGAGACACGCAGAGGACGAAGAGGGTTCGCTGGAGGGCCTCTGGCGAGGTTCCGCATGCAAATCACGGCTTCACGAGCCGTGGAACAGCGAAGAGGTAATTTCCGTCGGGCACTGCGTCGCGCCGCGAAACAGGTTTACTCTAAACCTGCCGACTCGCTATGAAGGCCGGCAAGTAAGTTGGATCGTATCAAAGGACCTCGGTCATGTCCAGAAAGCCGGTCGCCGTGTCTGGTTTGCAGGTTGAAAACGGCCGTTATTGGTTATGGGCGGCCTGATCGTTCTGCCGTTCTTGTGGTTCGCAACATTGGCAGCCCTCGGCGCAGAGTCGCTGGGAAATGCGCATTGGTAAATGACCATCCTCCTCCTCACCCCGGCCGTCGCTGCCAAGCCGGAGAGGATCCAATCGCCCAATGATTGCGAAGACCGCGAGCGCTTGTTCGACGGGCCGTCCGGACCGACTGGGGGTCCCGAAGCGCCGCGCAGCCAATGGTTCCCAGTCGGCTTCAGCCGACTCCCGGTTTGCCACCAGCTTCAGCTGGTGGACACCCAGCCCCCAGAAATGCACTGAGCCGGCTTAAGCCGGTCTTGGCTGAGGGCTTTAGCCATCGCTTTATGACAATCGATCGCCCCCTCGAGAGTTTTCCAGACGCGGAATTTAATCGAAGTTGATCTGGATGGATGCATGTTACCCGGAAACTCCCAAATTGCGGCGAAATAATGGATGATGCTTTGCATCGTCTCGGAAATCCGCGAAACGGCTTGTCGACTCAACCCCGGATGGGGTTGTGCAGCGCAGCCCAGGGTTGGCCGACCCGTGTCGGGCCAACCCTGGGAAGTGCAACCGGTTGATTTCGAACCCAGAATGGGTTCGGCAGAACGTCAATCCCAGACGTAGCAGGCCGTTGAAAAACGGGGACTGGCTCCGACGGACGCACGAAATTCGGAGGCAATTAGAGCGTCGCGAGGTGCCTGTCCCCCTTTTTCAACACGCTGGTAGCGCTCATCAACATCCAAGCCGTATTTCGTGAGCAACCGCCGGGATTCTTCTTGAAAATAAATTTGGCTGAGCGATTGCGACATCGTCGATCTCCCCGGTTCATAAAGGCACGCCGAACGATCTGCACAATCCTTTCAGGATTGCGGTGGTTCATCGTACATTCACCTAGGGTTGCCGACAAAGGTCGGCAACCCTAGGCTGCGCTGCTCAACGCTTTCAGCGTAGGGTGTGTCGGGAGACGAAATGCGGCGGAGGAGAGTTTTCTCGCGCCCCGCGAAACGCCCGTGCAACTGAATGAGCCAACGACCGAATTCCACAGCCCCTTTCGCGCGCCGCTTCGATGCGTCGGTCGATTTGACCGAATGCTGCCGAATCGCCTCAGGGGACCGCGCAACGGCTCGACGACTTCAACCCCGGATGGGGTTGTGCAGCGCAGCCCAGGGTTGGCCGACGCGGGTCGGCCAACCCTGGGAAGTGTAACCCGTCGTTTTCGAACCCAGAATGGGTTCGGCAGAACGTCAATCCCAGACGTAGCGCTCGTCAACATCCAGGCCGTATTTCGTCAGAAGTCGCCGAAATTCTTCTTGAAATGATTTTTTCGACGGTGTTCTGCACAATCCCTTCAGGATTGCGGCGGTCCATCGTACGTTACCCAGGGTTGCCGACAAAGGTCGGCAACCCTGGTCTGTGTTGCTCAACGCTTTCAGCGTTGAAAAGTGCCCGAAAACCCCATATTGCGAAGAAATAATGGATGGCATTCTTTCCAACGTGCATGCGGTTGCCCGGTTGCCGGAGCCGAGGGTGATGACCTTGCGGAAGCCTCACCGCCCTGCCCATGATGGAGATTCCGACGATTTTTCGAGTCCTTGGCTCCGCAAAGGGTTTGCATGGCTGACACGAACGACATGAAGATTGATGCGTACCCGAGCAAAGAGTTCTTCATCGACATGCTGACGAAGGACATCAGTTTGAAGGAATGCATCCTCGACCTGCTCGATAACTCGATCCACAGTTTCGTCAGGCACGAAGACCTGGACGTGGCGAGTTCGCTCTTTCAGGGAAAAATCCCGAAGATGAAGGCCAAGGCGAGCATCTCGATTGAATGCCGGCCAAACAAATTCTCGATCATCGACACATGTGGCGGCATCTCGATCAAGGAGGCGAGACATCAGGTCTTTCTGTTCGGGAAGCCGCAGCCAGACCCGACGCACGCGGGTCTGGGGGTCTATGGCATCGGAATGAAGCGAGCGATGTTCAAAATTGGCGACGTCATTGATGTGAAATCGAACACGACCGAAGACGATTTCCGCATGACCGTAAACGTGAAGAATTGGAGAAAAGATCCGGCAAAGTGGGAATTTGAATTTACGGAAACGAACAAGCGCAAGCACAAAGCAGGCGGAACGACTTTGGAGATCACGGCGCTCCACTCTCCGGTCTCGAAATACTTCAGCGCCCAGAGTTTTCAGAATGAACTCCGCGATCGGATTGCGACGACGTACGCCCTCTTCATCAAAGGCGGAGTTGAGATTGAACTGAACGGCAAGCTGATCGAAGCTGACTTGCCGACGCTCGGGGAGACCAAAGGGCTGAAGTCGGTTCGGCATGAGACCGAATATGACGGCGTGGACATCCTGATCACTGCCGGGATCACACCGCGCGAAGACCGGACTCCGCGGGGGTGGTATGTCTTCTGCAACGGCCGGTTGGTGCTGGACGCTGACAAAACGAAGGACACCGGTTGGGGAATGTACCACGTTCCGACGTTCCAGCCGAAGTACAACCACTTCCTGGGGATGGTTCACCTCCGTTGCAAAGACGTTCGCAAGCTTCCCTGGACGACGACCAAAGAGGAAGTGGAGCAAGAGTCGCCAGTGTATCAGCACGCGCTCGTAGAGATGCGAAGCGTGACCCGCGGCGTGCTCGACTTCTTGAATTCGCTCTATCCCGATACGACGGTGGAAGCGGAGGCAGAACGCGAAATGTTCGACAGGGCGAAGCCGACAGAAATCCAGAAAGTCGCCGGTCGGTCAAACACCATGTTTAAGGCTGAGGTGAAGGCGAAGAAAGACAGCGACCTCGTAAGCATCCAATACCGTCGGCCACGAAAAAAGCTCGATCAGATTCGAAAGATTTTGGGCCGCGAGCAGATGAGCAACGTGGCGGTGGGAGAATACACCTTCGACATATTCCTGAAGAGAAACTCGTGAATGGCGCTCTCTTTCGAGAAATTTAACTACGGGCTACGGCCGTCGAAGCAGGTCGAGCGGAAACTTCTTATTGAGAAGCTCCTGCGGCTCAGTCAGATCGGTTATCCGATCAAGGACTACACGTACTTGGGGTTCGGGTCCGTGTACTACGTCGATTTTATCATGTTCCACAAGTTTCTTTTCATGAACAAGCTCGTGTGCGTGGAGGGCAGCAAGAAGACGAAGCGCATGATCTTCAATCAGCCGTACAAATGCATTCAGTTGGAGTTGAAGAAATTCGAGAGGGTCGTGCGGAAAATATCGCGTGATGATCGGTACGTCGTGTGGCTCGATTACGATTACCCAGTCGGTGAAAGCATGCTGTCCGACATTGATAACTGTGTCGCGAGACTGCGGCCAGGAAGCATCTTTCTCGTCACTACTGAAGCGAGACCGAGGATCCCCGAGAACGTGCCACGGGCTCTTGAGGACGAAGCGATGGAAGTACAGTACCGCTTTTTGGTCGACCTTTACCAACACGAATTTGGCAATTTGGTCGAAAACAAGATCACGCGCGACAATTTGGATGAGGGGCCGATCGTGGACTTATTCTGGGAAGCGATGACGAACCGCATCGAAGAATCATTGCCCAGTGGAGTTCGCTATATCCAGCTTTTCAATTACGTTTACGCCGACGGCGCCCAAATGCTGACGATCGGGGGCATGATCGGCACCGAAGAGGACCAGAACCGACTTGAAGAGACGGGGTTCTTGGATGAAGAATTCATCTGCACAGACCGCGAACCAATGGTTATCTCTGTCCCACCGCTGACTCTGCGAGAAAAGCACTGGCTCGACAGCAGAATCGACGACAATCTCCGGGTGAAGGATCTGCCGTTTGAGATTGAGGCGGCGGTCCTCGCGAATTACCGCCGGTTTTATAAACAATATCCGATGTTCGTCGAAGCGCTGGTGTAACATGTCTAGGCTCTCGGTTGCCGCGACCCCGAAAAGCCCCCCTGCCGATTGACAGGGGCCTGTCTGACCCGTCAACACGGGACAGATGATCGACATGGACAGCATACTGTTCGAAAAGTGGACGGGCGATGGCAACGAAACTATGCGGAGAGTCACTCCAGAACGTCGCTAGTCGGATGCTGATGCAATTCGGAATCTTGCATCCGCTCGATGATGATGTCGGTCGACTTCAGATCGATTCCGATCCACCGGCGCCCCATCCGCTCGGCGACGGCGTAGGTCGTACCGCTCCCGCCGAACGGGTCGAGAATGACATCATCCTTGTCGCTCGCCATGTGGATGACTCGCTGTAGTAGCTTCGTGGAAAGGGCGTTCGCCTTCCGCTTCTTCGTCTTGAATTTCCAGTGGCGGACTGGCGGGATGTCGTCCCATACATCCGTCAGGTTCACGCCCTTCGGGTTCATCGCATTTCGGTGCCCGCCGTAATCTTTCACTTCTTTGCTGCAATGCCGGCAGAGCTTGATCGGCGTCCGTATGTTGTGGAACGTCTTGTGCCGACCCTTGCTGTAATAGAGCAAACTGTAGTGGCTCGGATAGAGCCGACCCTGGAGTGGCAGGCCGAATTTGATGTCGACGGCGATCCAGTCGCGAAAATGAAGCCCTTGCTTCATCATGTAGTCACCGAGCTGTATGTTCCACTTCGGGATGTTGTACAGGAAAAAGGAACCGCCGGGCTTGAGAACGCGGGTGCATTCGTCGATCCAAGCCTTGCACCACGCGAGGTATTCCTCGGTGGTCTTGCTGTCGTTCACCGAGGCGCCGTATTCCTTGCCGATGTTGAACGGCGGATCGGCGAAGATCAGGTCGGCTATATCTGGCTTGATACCCGACAGCGTCTTGAGGCAATCACCTTTGAACAGGACCCCCATATCAGTCGCGAAGACGGGCGCGAGGCCATTCAGGCAGAAGGGCCGGTGGTCAAAATTCGTCGGGGAGAAGAGGCTCCTTCTCATTCCAGCATCCTTTTTTCATTCGATCTCCCGAGATCGTTTTCAGTTATTTTACCGCTGCCAACTGAATACGCCAGTGTCACAGCGGAACTTCAGAGCGGCGATCCATCCGGCAACGGCATTGTCAGGTCGAAGAAGCGACATCCACCATTTCGAGGAAGCGCTAGCACCATCAGCCTGGCACACGCTGCATCAGGAAACGGCCGCGCAGCCGTACCGACAGAAACCGCTCCTGCTTTGATTGGTCCGCCGGCCACTGACAGACGACTCCCTAACGGATGCGGACTGGGCATGAATCATACACGAATCCCCGGCCGCAGCACGACGATCTCGTCGCCCGTGTCGATTGAGGCCACAAGGTTTAGCGTATAGGGAAACCTCATGCTCGTCCCACAAAGGGGACGCCCAGAATCCGCTGCATCAGTGGTTCACGACAGCCCGCGGCGATCGCTTGCGATCGAACGTCGTCGAACTTGTCACCATGGGCGATAATTCCGCTGCGGTCCGTGTTCCACGCAACCCAATGTCCCGCTAAGTTTGCTGGAGTTGGTGCCGGCCGATCGGGAAACCGCTTCCTGGCTGCTTCTCGGGTCATTCGCATTCAGCTCACCCTCCCTTCGTCATCACGGTGCCGCAGATCATGACTGATTTCTATCGCTTATGACGCCACAATCAAAGGCGGCTTCGCTCGGCGCATCGTCGTGGAAAAGATCATAACGTCTTTGGTGGCGCGCAATTCCAATGGCTTCCCTGTTGGTTGATGCGCCCCGGCCCGGTCACCAGACGCAACGTACTCGCACAGACTGGCATGTGAGATCGCGCTCCCGAACGTCAACAGGGGACCTCGGGACGTAATGTATCCGCGAGACGGCAGGACGCGCCTGCGTCATAAATCAGCTCGCCAACCCCGATAAATCTCCACTTGACAAATAGTGTACAATTGTTTACATTCATGACAGCAAGAACAGAAACTCTCATTCCTTTGCGGAGCCACTCCCATGAATGCCGTACCGTATATGTTGACTGCCGTGGACGACAACAGCGGAGCCCGCGAACAGGGCGGCGTGCCGGTGGGGTTGTTCGAGGCCCGGCGCTCGGATGGTAGCCGCTGGCTGGAGGGAGCCAAACGCTGGCAACTGGAGCCGGCCACGGATCTTGCCTGGCTCTGGCCGGGTAAGATTCCCGCAGGGGAGGTGACCGTGATCGAAGGAGAGCCGGGCGTCGGCAAATCGTTCGTGGCTCTCGATTTCGTGGCCCGTGTGACGGCCGGAATTCCGTGGCCGGCGGTCGTGCCGTTGGCCACGGCCGTTCCGCAACCGCAACCGGCCCAGGTGCTGCTTGTCAGCCGGGGTGACGACGATCCGACTATCAATCGCCGGTTGTCGACGCTGGGTGTCGCCGCCAGCCGGGTCGCCAGAATGGGCGTCGTCGTCTCCTGCCGGTCCGATCGCGAAACGGGAGAACGGCGGCCGCTGGAACTCCCTTTCGATCTGCCCATGCTGCGGCACGAGCTTGAAGTCATGCCCTCGATCCGACTTGTGGTCATCGACCCACTCTCGGAGTTCTGCGAGACCCCCAAGCGCCTCCGAAAAGCGCTGCGCGACCTGAATGAATTGGCCCAGGAATTCGACGTGGCGATTGTCGTGACGCTGCCTGCCCGCTGCCGGTTCGACGTGCGCGGCGTGCTGCGGGTGACGTCGCGCTTCCCGACGGAAGTGGCCCGCTGCGTCTGGTGTGTCGTCGCCGACCCCGATAATCCTGCCCGCAGGCTGTTTGTCGCCCGGCGGACCAATTCCTTTGTCGAACCCCAGGGACTTCCGTTTCACTTGCACGAGGGACGCGTTGTGTGGAACCCGGCGGTCTCTCTCGACCCGACCGATCCGCTCGGCCAGGAAGCCGCGATTCGGGACTGCGTGGCGACGCTTCTGGAAGAGGGCAGCCGGCGCTCGTCCGAGGTCTTCCGCCTGGGGGCGCAGCTCGGCTTCACGCCGCAACAGATGCGGAGCGTTGGCAAACTCATGGGCGTGGTGGTAACCAAGTCGGCCGGTTTTGGCGAGGAGGGGTATTGGCTGTGGACGCTGCCGGGAACGGAGGGGCAAGTCGGAGAAACACAGGAAGAAGTTTCCGGGCAGGATCTGGGCGGCGAGAATGCCGCGTGGGCTTCAGTCGCAGCACAAGGCCCCTCCCCTGCTCTTGTTGCCACGGGTCCATCACGAATCTCCGACGCTCGGGATTCCGCGGGAGCGGCAGTCGTGCAAGGAGATCAGGAAACGGTCGCCACGACCGCAGAATCGTGTGCAGGCGCGCTGCCGGTCAGTGGCATCGCAGAAAATTCGAAAATCTCGAAATCATTGGAGAACTGTGGAGAAAAGAAGGAATGTTCGAGTCACCGATCACCCAATCTGAAGGAGATCCGGCGCAAGGAACGCAAGCGTCGTCGGCACGAGCGGCGCAGAAGCGTCGTCCGGAACGGGCGTCATTAAACAATGCGGGGGACGAAGAGCGAGATTCCGATTCTCACGGGTTGCGTCGTACCGTGTGCGAGATTCACTTTCCCGCAGTCCCTCCACCGGTGTAGAATGCGCGAATGGAAGAGCAGCGTGGACCGATTGAGCGAATCAAAAGGCGTCCCGCGAAGTATGCGGCTCTTGCGGGACTCACGTAGCGTCACTCGCGAACCTATTCGTTTTGTCGCTCGGCGTAAGAGGCCAGATTACGTGGCTCGGCGTCAAATTATCCAAGTCGCTTGTCGAGGCTTTTTCTGTAGTAGGTGCTCTCGTCGGGATACTCATTTTTGAAGTTGGTTTGCTCTTGGCGCTCAGGACTATCAACGCTTCCGCCTCAAATCCAGACGCGCCGCCTGAATCAAACTAACTGGCGCATAGTTCCCACCCTGCAAGCCAGGTTACTGCCGTGATGCGAATTTACCTGGTTGTCGGTTCTCTGTTGTGCACGGCCTCGAGCCTGGCAACGAAGGTCTGCATCGCAGATGACAAGGGGGCCTCCGCGGCCGACGTCGAATTCTTCGAAAAGAAAATCCGTCCCCTGCTCGTCAATCGCTGCTTCGAATGCCATTCGGATCAGGGAAAGGGAGTCAAAGGGGGGTTACACCTCGACTCGCGATTGGGAATTCTCATCGGCGGCGATAGCGGCCCGGCCGTTGTTGCTGAAAAGCCGGCAGGAAGCCTGCTGGTCGAAGCGGTCAACTATAAGCAGGACAGCGCGCAAATGCCGCCGCGCGGCAAACTTCCACAGAATGAAATCGACCTGCTGACCGAATGGGTCCGGCGCGGGGCGCCGTTCCCCGCAAGTGAAGCGAAGCCAGCGGGAACAAAATCTCGCAAGGGGATCGACTACGAGGCAGGGAAAAGATTCTGGTCCTTTCAGCCACTCCACAGACATCCGCAACCACCCGTTAAGGATGCCAATTGGAGCGCGCAGCCGATCGATTCGTTTATCCTGGCGTCGCTCGAACAGAACGGGCTGGGGCCTTCGCCGGTCGCCGACCGCCGCACGTTGCTGCGGCGGCTGTCGTTCGATCTGATCGGACTGCCCCCGACGATTGCCGAGTTGGAAGCCTTCGAGGCCGACACGGCCAGCGGCGCGCAGGCCCGGCAGGTTGAACGGCTGCTGGCTTCGCCTCATTACGGCGAGAAGTGGGGCCGCTTCTGGCTCGACATCGTGCGCTACTGCGACACGGCCGAAGCGTGGTCGATCGACAAAGACGCACGGGCCTGGCTCTATCGTGACTGGGTCGTCCAGTCGCTGAACGATGATCTGCGTTTCAACCGCTTTCTCGAGCTGCAACTGGCGGCCGACCTGATTCCCGACGCGCAGCCGCGCGATATCGCCGCCCTGGGGCTTCTCGGCTTAAGTCCGGTGTATTGGAAAGAACTGAAGCTCGACCAGTCGGTCATCAAATCGGTCGTCGCCGAAGAGTGGGAAGAGCGGATCAATACGCTGTCGGGTTCTGTGCTGGGGCTGACGGTGGCTTGCGCCCGGTGTCACGATCACAAATTCGATCCGGTCAGCCAGGAAGACTACTACGCCCTGGCGGGCGTGCTCGCCAGCACCAAACTGGCGACCCGCGCGCCGCTCCCCGCTGTCGAGGCGCAAGCGGTCGCCAAGGCGCACGCACAGGTCGCCGTCTGGCAGAAGGCGCGCGAAGAGTTGCTGGCCAAAAAACCGGAGACCGACGAAGCCAAACAGCAGGCCGAGGAATTGGCGCGACAAATCACGCAGCTCGAACGAGCGACTCCGCATTTTCACGAGCCGCTGGTGTATGCCGTCGAGGATGCCAGCCTGTTTGTACTGCCCGACGGTCCCGATCACACGAAACTCGACTATCGGATGGGCGAAGCCCAGAACGTCGCTTTGCAGATTCGAGGGAATCCGAACAATCCGGGAACGGTCGTCCCCCGGCGGTTTCTCGGCGTCCTTTCGTCAGGCGCTCCGGTTCCGTTCACGCAAGGGAGCGGCCGGCGCGAACTGGCACGAAGCTTCGTCGTCGATGCGGCGCCGCTCACGGCGCGGGTCATCGTCAACCGCGTCTGGCAGCAGCATTTCGGGCGCGGCCTGGTCGACACCCCCAGTAATTTCGGAACGACCGGCGCTCTCCCCTCGCATCCGGCACTGTTCGACGATCTCGTCGCCCGGTTCGTCGAACACGGCTGGTCGCTGAAATGGTTGCATCGCGAAATCGTGATGTCGGCAGCGTATCAGCAGTCGAGCCGCTTTGACGCCGCGCGATTCGCCGTCGATCCCGACAACCGCCTGTTGTGGCGCACGAATCGTCGCCGGCTGGACGTCGAATCGTGGCGCGATGCGATGCTGGCCGCCGCCGGCCGGCTCGACCTCGCGCTGGGCGGTTCCGACTGCAGTCTCGACGACGCGAGCAACAATCGCCGCACGCTGTATGGGACCGTCAAGCGGCGCGAACTGCACGCGATGTTGCGGCTCAACGATTTTCCCGATCCGACGACGCACAATGCGTCGCGCGACCTGACGACGACTCCGTTGCAGCAATTGTTCGTCTTAAACAGCCCGTTCATGCAGCAGCAATCAGCCGCGCTGGCCGAGCGGGTCCGTCGAGAGGTACCTGACGACGTGCCGGGCCAGGTGCGGCGTGTCTATAAACTTCTGTACGGCCGCGAGCCAACCGATCGGCAGATGCAGCTTGCCCGCGAGTTCTTTGCTCCAGGAGCGTCTGATCCTGCTTCACTCGGAGAACTCTGGAAGCAATACGCCCAGGCACTGCTGGGGAGCAATGAATCGGCGTTTGTGGATTAAGGGGTGAAGGGAAAAAAGTTGAGTTGTCAATGCCTGGAGATGAGCGACGCGAGGATTTCAAATTTGGGTGGCCCGGCCGTGCCGTTTGGCCGGCCGGGTCGCGAAGCGACAAGAGGCAACACCGTTCGCGTTGATCTGTTCATTTTTTTCGCTCGCAAAATGACTCGAAAAAATGCTTGCTCTGCAAAGCAAATGTTTTCCTGCCGGTGAGGCCGAACGGACCTGCCTCTTGTCGCTTCGCGACCCGACCGGTGCTGCGCATGCGGCCGGGCCACCCGAATTCGTTGGTGCTGCACCAACCTGAAGATAAATGTTTGCATTCATTCGCGTTCATCCGCGTTCATTTGCGGCTCCGACTTTATGGTTCAGTAGTATGGGATTTCGGAATGTCCAAGCACACTTTTGATTTCACGATCCCCCGCCGCCAGTGGCTGCAAATGGCCGGGGGCGGCTTGGCTTCCGTCGCTTTGGCGGGTGCTCTGCACGCCGCCGACGGCGCGGCACGCGGTCCGATGTACGCGCCGCGGGCCAGGCGGGTGATCCAGCTCTTCATGAACGGCGGACCGTTTCAGGCCGACTTCTTCGATCCCAAACCGAAGATCAACGAATTCGCCGGCCAGCGCCCCGCCGAAGTCCAGCTTCGCACTGAAAACGCCACCGGCGCATTGCTAGCCGTTCCCTACAAATATGCCAAATATGGCCAGAGCGGCCTCGAAATCAGCGAGCTGCTCCCCAAACTCAGCCGATTCGCCGACGATCTGTGCGTCATCCGTTCGATGTACACCGATAACCCCAATCATGGTCCCGCGCTGTTCATGATGAACAACGGCACGATTGCCCCGCTCAGGCCCAGCATGGGTTCGTGGTTTCTCTATGGACTCGGCAGCGAGAACGAAAATCTGCCAGGCTATGTCGTGCTCTGTCCGGGCCGTCCGGTGCGCTTCGCCGAGTTGTGGACGAACGCCTTCCTCCCCGGATCGAACCAGGGGACGTACATCAACCATTCCGACCTGACGCCGGCCAAAATGCTCCCCTATCTGCGGAACGCATCTCTCGACGAGCCGGCGCAGCGCCGCCAGCTCGATCTGCTGCGGAAGATCAACGAAGATCATCTTGCCGAGCGCGGCAGCGACAAGGGTTTGGAAGCGCGGATCCAGTCGATGGAGACGGCGTTTCGCATGCAGTTCGCTGCGACCGACGCCTTCGATCTCAGCCGCGAGAGCGAAGCGACCCGCGAAGAATACGGGAAAGGGCATTTCGCCAACGCGTGCCTTCTGGCACGGCGGCTGGCCGAGCGCGGTGTGCGATTCACCCAAGTCTATTACGGCGATGGCCAGCCTTGGGACACGCACCGGAATCACGACGAATCCACCCGCAAGCTCGCCGCCGACATCGACCAGCCCATCGCCGCGCTCCTGGCGGATCTCAAACGGACCGGCCTCTTCGACGACACGCTGGTGGTGTGGGGCGGCGAATTCGGACGAACGCCAACGACCGAAAGCTCTGACGGCCGCGACCACAATCACCTGGGCTTTACGATGTGGCTGGCCGGCGGCGGCGTGCGCGGGGGCCTGGCGTACGGAGCTTCGGATGACTTCGGCTTCCGCGCCGTGCAGGACAAAGTTCACGTGCACGACCTGCACGCCACGATCCTGCATCTGTTGGGGATGGACCACGAGCGTCTCACCTACCGCCACGCCGGCCGCGACTTCCGCCTCACCGACGTTTCCGGCCGCATCGTGCACGAACTGCTGGCGTAAGCCGCAAACTCGTTTAACCGCGACTCATCAGAGGAGCGCGTATCGCAGGCTGTGTACCGGAGATCGACAACTCGACTCGACCCAAAAACAGCCGGCATAATTTGTTGTCGACGACTTCAATTTCGGCGCCACCGAAACAACCCTCGAAGTCGCGCGATGAGATTCGCCATGCGCCCACCACGGTGCGGCGACAAACAACACGTCATATTGTAGTCGCCGATCTCAAGGCACAAATCCGCATGACCAGCCAGCACTTCGAACCAGTGTCCGAATCTGCCGCCAGAGTCGAGCCCCGTCGGCCCCGGGCTATACAGGCAGAACGACTCGCCGGCTTCTTGATAGATGAATTCCCGTCCTGTGAAAGGATCACCTGGCAAGCGAGCGATGAACTCCGGGACAAGTGCAGAGAGTGCCGACGGATAGCCGCCGCGTAGCTTTAGACAGGCATTGAGGCTCGCTTCAATGGCCAGTAATCGCAAGAGCGCGATGTGTTGATAATCATGTTGCTTGTGGAATGCCTGCCGCTGCTCAATTGGCAAGTCGATAAACGCCTTTGTCATGGATTGAAACGCGGCATCGTCTTCGTCGGCTGCCTGCAGAGAATTCGCATCGACGCTGCTCGGCGTGACGCTGTTCGCTCGTTGCTCGGGCGTGTAAACGTCGCGCTCCCATTGTGCATCGCGGACAACGATACTCTCGAACTCTTCGCGCTGCACATCCACCTGCAACAATTCATTCGCCAATGCCACACTTTCTGTGCAGCTCAGCCTGGTCCGCAAGGGACGCAGCCGGTCGACTGCCATGCTCTCGAACGCCATGCCAATCAGGGCATTGATCACCAATCCGCCACACCGCACGGCATTTGCCAATCCGAATAAATCCATCGCCCGGGCAATGACGCGTGGCATGTCGCCCTGCCGCTCGGCACAGCGCAGCTCCAAATCGAAACCGCGAGCAACTTTCAATAACGGATCAACGTCGCCGCATTGATCGTCGATAAATGCAGCATCGTTCGTCAGGGACACATGGCAGTCTCCGCTCAAAGCATTGCGAGCCGCATTCAATGCCACCGCATTGGCCAGCAGAAATTCCGAGATTTCCGCATCGCTGGGGTTCGCATCACTGGAGAGAATCGCAGTCCCGATAAGAGATCGGCCGGCTGCGACGACATGCGAAAGTTCATGCGGCACGGCCATAGCTTGCAGTCGTTAGTCTTGCCGGCACCACGCCGGTGGAGAGGTGCTTGATCGGGTCTCATCACAACGGTGAGCCGCTCCCGTGCCGAGCGCCACAGGCTGGCGTCCGTCGTCAACTGGTAGTGTACCGGTCGTGACCGCTTGAATGAATCCCAGTCGACATCCATCGACCCGGTATCTTCGAGAGGGGCGTTCCCCAGCGGAGCTGGGGAACGAGTTGCAAGAAAAACGGCGCACGAAGTGTGCCTGCGACTCGGAGAGGGGTTGCATTTCCCTGTCGGCAAAGGTCAAGCCATCAGATCAGACCCGTGATCGGCTCGGCGCGTTCGAGCACGGCGGCGATGTCGCGGGGGACGTTGGTCTGGAGACGCAACTGGCTGACGTCGAACAACGCGTGCACGACGGTCGCCAGCAGGTTTTCCAGGCCGATCGGTGCCGATGCGGGCCTATCAATTCGCGGTGACGATTGGCCGATCACCTGGCCCATCTTCAGGCCTCCGCCGCCGGCGAACGCCAGCGTGCTTAAGCCGGGCCAGTGGTCGCGGCCCCCGTTCTTGTTGACCTTCGGGGTGCGGCCGAAATCGCCGGTGATGATCAGCAGGATGTCATTTTCGAGTCCCCGCGCGGCGATGTCTTCCAGGAAGGCCGAGACCGCCTGATCGACAGGCGTTCCCAGCATGTCCATCCCTTTTCTGATGCCGGGATTGTTGCCATCGGCGTGCATGTCCCAGCCGGGGTTCTGGATCGTGATGAACCCGCAGCCGGCTTCGCAAAGCCGACGGGCGAGCAGCAGTTGCCGGCCCAGCTCGGACCGCCGCAATTTTTTATGGCCGGTCTGGAACTGGGATGTGTCGTATCGGCGCACGAGACTTGGGTCTTCGCGCGACAGATCGAACGCCTCGCGCGATCTGCCGAGGATCAGGCCGAACGCCTGTTGTTCGAATTTGTCCAGACCGTCCATCAGGCCGCGCATGTCGACGTCGCGCTCCAGGCGATCGAGCGAATCTTTGAGCGCCCGCCGCTCATCCAGCCGTTCGACCGGAATGCCGAGCTGCATGTTGCGATTCACGTCACCTTGGCCGCCGGGATAAAACGGGGTGCAGGCCGTCCCCAGCGAACCGGGCCCGTCGGCGTTCAGCATCCGTGACTTTTCATTGTTGTACTGGTTGTCGACCTCGTCGGCGAACAGATGGACGTGCGTCGGCATGCCGGTCTCGGGATGTGAAGTTCCCCGCAGCCGCGAAACGACGGCGCCCATCCCGGCCTTCGCCGGATTACCGCACTGAAAGACCTGCTCGATCGCCTTGACGTGGTCGGCCGTCTTGTGGGCGAACGAGCGAACGACCGCCATGCGGTGTGCGTGTTGCGCGAGGCGGGAAAACGTCCCGCCGAATTCCAGCCCCGGCAGGCTGGTGGCGACATGCCCCGTGAGCGAGCGAATGTCACCGGGGGCGCTCGGCTTGGGGTCGAAGGTCTCGATGTGGCTCGGCCCTCCCGAACAGAAGAGCAGCACGATCGATTTGTGGCGAAAGGCGTGGCCGGCCGCAGCCCGCGCCTGAAGCAGCCAGGGGAGCGTCAATCCGCCGAGCCCCAGCGCACCCACGCGCAGCACCTCGCGTCGCGAGAGCCCGCAGCAGCTGCGATCGGATTGAGTGCCGTACAGGTCCAGCATGCGCGAAATCCTGGTCGGGAACCGTTCGGCCCCATGATATCCGCCGACGACGACATTTCAAAGAACATTTATCGGTTATTTCGATGACTGCAAGTAATTGCGAATCCAGGATCACCCAGTCCATAATCTCTCACGCGGCACGAAGATCACGGCCCGCGTGTCCGCCGCGAAAGCAGAACTGAAAGTCATCAAGAAACCGACCGGCCTACCGATAGAGAAGGACCGCACCGATGCGCACGTTCGATAGTCTGACCGAGCAGGAGATTCTGGCGCTCGCCATTTCGCTGGAAGAAGAAGACGCGCGCATCTACGAAGACTTTGCCGATGGGCTGAAGGACACGTATCCCGCACAGGCCGAGATGTTCCGCGAACTACGGATCGAAGAAGACGGCCATCGCCATCGGCTGCTGGAATTGCACAAGACGCGGTTTGGCGATCACGTACCCTTGATTCGCCGGCACGACGTCAAGGGCTTCGTCAGTCGCAAACCGGTCTGGCTGGTGCGGCCGCTGGGTTTGTCGGCGGTCCGCACTCAGGCGGAATTGATGGAGGTCGAAACCAGGCGCTTCTATGAAGCCGCGGCCCGCCGCACGACCGATGCGGGAATTCGGCAGTTGCTGGGGGACCTCGCCGAAGAAGAACGCAAGCACTCTCGGACGGCGGCCGAACTGGAAAATGCCAATGCGGCGGAAGACGAACACGCAACCCGGCAACGACTGTTCGCCTTACAGGTAGTGCAACCCGGCCTGGCGGGATTGATGGACGGGTCGGTCTCGACATTGGCGCCGCTCTTTGCCGCGGCGTTCGCCACGCACAACAGTTTCGAAACATTCCGCGTGGGACTGGCGGCCAGCCTGGGGGCAGGCATCAGCATGGGTTTTGCCGAGGCCCTGTCGGACGACGGCAGCCTGACCGGTCGCGGCCGGCCTTGGACCCGCGGACTGATTTGCGGTCTGATGACGGCGGTCGGGGGGTTGGGACACACATTCCCCTACCTGATCGGGCACATCCAGACCGCCAACGTCGTCGCGGGGGTCGTGGTTGTCGCTGAGTTGGGGGCCATTGCCTGGGTCCGCCGCCGTTTTATGGACACGCCGCTGGCGACCGCCGTTTTCCAGGTCGTCGTCGGCGGGGCGCTCGTGTTCTTGACGGGCATCCTCATCGGCAGTTCATAGTGGTCCGGCGCTCGCAACTTGCCGGCCGGCCGAACCGGAAATCCAGCCCGGAAAACCGGCACGGAGGTGCGGATCATAAGTCCGACCAAACCGGAGAACGCGGAGCCCAGGCCGCCTGGTCAACCACTATCGCGGCCGAGCATGCATCATTCGCGCACCGCCGAAGTGCAATGCGACGAGGTCGTCTTCACGATGATCGGCATGGTGATCGACTTCGTGCACTCCTGCGAAAGCATTCTCCGGCTCGTCATGGTCCGCGCGCTCTTTGCGTTGAATCGAGACATCTGCGGGGGCTCGAAAGCCGAGCCTGACCTTGTTGCCCCGCACGGACACCACCATGACTTCGATCTCGCCGTCGATGTAAACCGATTCGTTCATTTTTCGGGTCAGCACTAACATGGCAGATTCTTCCTTGATGTGGGAATTGCTGAGTTTCGGTGAATATCGCCCGCGGACAACTCAATCAGACATCTCAATCAGACAATTGAATTTTTACGACACCCGAAGGCCGCTGCGAATCAGGAGATTGGGATTGCTCTGCATCGGGAAAACCCTGACGCAAATCGGTGCTGAGGCCGGTACACTAAAGTGTTGACGATCATGGAACAGGATCTCCCCTTCGAAAGGCGGCTGCCCGCACGACCTAAGCCTATGGCCCTGCTGAAGATCCTGTCCGGAATTCTATCGGGACAAACCGTCGAACTGGAGTCGGAACCGGTGATCGTGGGACGGCACCCTGATTGCGACATTCGCGTGCTCGACGACACCGTTTCACGGCGCCACGCCCGGATCACGCAGCGCGGGGACGGATTCTTCGTCGAAGACCTGGGGAGTCGCAACGGGACATTTCTGAACGGCCACAAGGTGACTGCTCCCGCCCGTTTGTCGCATCGCGACACGGTCAGCATTTCCGATACGTCGGTGGAATATCGCGAAGACGAAGTCGCCGAATCGTCCGACCAGGTGGGGCGCGCGACGGTGGATTTTTCCGACGTGATTCTGCCTCCGGGAGACCGGGCGTCCAGTCTGTTCGAAACGGTGCACGAGATCGATCTGACGCCGGGAGGGGCGCCTCGTCACAAGCGCGACGCCGACGTCCGCCTCAAGGCCGTTCTGGAAATCACGCGTTATCTGCGCAGCACTCTCGAACCCGACGAAGTCCTGTCGCGCATCGTCGATTGCGTGGCGCACATTTTTCCGCAGTACAGCCGATCGCACCTGTTCCGGCACGACGCGACGAGCGGCTCGCTGGTGCCCGTCGTCGTCAAACAACCGCGCAACGATGCGACCGGTTCGCCGACATTGCAGCCCGTCATTCGCGGGCTGGTGAAACAGGTGCTGAAGGAGGGGAAGGCGGTCTTGAGCATCGGCGTGAACGATGATCAGGCGACAGACTCGTCGGTGTTCGACGACGGCAACCGGTCGTTCATGTGCGCGCCGCTGGTGGGGCCGTCGCTGCGGGCGGCCGGCATTCTGTATATCGAGACGCACGACGATCTCCACCGGTTCACTCACGACGATCTGGAAGTGTTCGCCTGCGTGGCGATTCTGGCCGGCCAGGCGCTCGAACAGGCGACGCTGTTCGGTGCGCGCTATCGGGCCGTGGTCGACAACGCCGTCGACGGCATCATCACCATCAGCGACGCGGGAACGATCGAATCGGTCAACGCGGCCGTCGCCCGGCTGTTCGGATATGCCGAGAAAGAGCTGCTGGGGCGGCATGTCGAGCTGCTGATGACCGATGCCGATCGCGAATCTCATGCCGATTCGTTTGCACAACACCTGCGGACGGGGATGTCGCGGTTTGTCGGGGCCGGGCACGAAGTGTTGGCGCAGCGGAAAGACGGGACGCCGTTTCCGATTTACCTGTCGATCGGGCCGTTCGAATTGGGTGGCAAGCAGTTCTACACGGGGATCGTGCACGACATCAGCGAGCGGCATCGGGCCGAAGCGGCCCTGCGGCGCATCAACGAGACGCTCGAGCAACAGGTGCGCGACCGTACCGAATCGGTCCGCCTGCTCCAGGACGTGGCCGTCATCGCCAACCAGTCGGAATCGGTCGAACAGGCGTTTCGCATCGCTCTCGCACGCGTGCTGCAGTTCCGCAACTGGGAGGCGGCCCACGTCATCATTCGCAGCCGCGACGACCCGCAGAATTTCGTCGACGGGGGGATCTGGCTGCCGGATGAAAACACCCGCTTTCGCAAACTGGTCGCTGCCGCGGCCCGGTCGGAGTTTTCCCCCGGGGAAGGAGTCGTGGGCCGCGCGATCGCCGAAGCCAGTCCCGTGTGGGAGACGAACCTAGCCGCGGCCGGCACGTCGCGCCTCGGCCCCGCGGCCGTGGCCTGCGGCATGCAATCGGCCCTGGCGTGTCCCGTGCTGATCGGCTCCGAAGTCGTCGCCATTGTGGAATTGTTTTCCGCCAGCGGCGTTCAGCCGGAGGGGGCGTTTCTGGAAATCATGAAACACGTCGGGACACAACTGGGGCGCGTCATCGAACGCGACCGCCTGCAGCGGCAGCTGATCGACGCCGTCTGGAATCAGCATCGCCGGCTGGGCCAGGAACTGCACGATACGCTGGGACAGTCGCTGACGGGGATCGGCATGGTCGCCGACAGCCTGGCCAAGCGCCTCGAGGCGCGCGGGCAGCCGGAAGCGGAAAAGCAGACCGAGCTCGTGGGGATGATTCAGCAGGCGAAGATGGAAGTCCGACAGCTCACGAAAGTCTTATATCCCGTTGACGTTGATGCGCAGGGATTGGTCGCGGCGCTCGAAGAATTGGCGCTGGCGATCGGAGAACGCAGTCAGATCCGCTGCGAATTCAAGGGGGACCGCACGATTCAGATTCGCGACAACGACGCGGCCACCCACCTGTTTCGCATCGCCCAGGAAGCCGTCCACAACGCCGTCAAGCACGCCCATCCGAAGCGCATCGCAATCACCTTGACAAAGCCGCGCGGGCGCGTCACGCTGACGGTACGGGATGATGGTCCGGGCTTTACAGGTTCCGCAGCGCCCCGTTCGGGCGGCCTGGGAATGCGGATCATGCAATACCGTGCGAACGCGATTGGGGCCCAGTTGTCGATCGAAACGGCAGGCTCGGGGGGGACCCGGGTCCGCTGCACGATGAAACGCGAGGAAGAACATGCCCCATCCGACCATCGCTGAAACGCGCGTCCTGATCGTCGACGATCACCCCTTCATGCGCCGGGGATTGGCGCAGACGATCAAAGACCAGCCGGGCCTGTGCGTGTGCGGCGAAGCGGGCAGCGTCGCCGAGGCGCTCGAAATCATCGAGTCGGCCCGGCCCCACCTGGCGGTCGTCGATATTTCGCTGGGCGAAGAAAGCGGCATCGAGCTGATCCAGTCGATCCGCCAGAAATGGCCCGAGATCAGAGTGCTCGTGTCGTCGATGCACGACGAAACATTGTTTGCCGAACGGGCCTTGCGGGCCGGCGCTTTGGGATACGTCAACAAGGGCGAGCCCCCGAACGTGTTCATCGCGGCCCTGCAGCGCGTCAATTCGGGCCAGATTTATCTGAGTGATCGGATGACCAATCGCATGCTCGACCATGTGCTCACCGACAAGGGAGAGCAGATGCGTTCGCCCATCGAGACCCTCTCCAACCGCGAACTGGAGGTTTTCGAGATGATCGGCAAAGGGCTGGCGACGAAGCAGATCGCCGCGAAGCTCGGCCTGAGCCCCAAGACGATCGAAACTTATCGCGAGCACATCAAACAGAAGCTGAGCCTCTCCAATTCGACCGAGTTGACCCGCAGCGCCGTGCAATGGGTCCTCGAACAGGGCCGCCTTCCCGCCGGCGAAAACGGCTCGGAGTAGTTATCGCGCTCCGTGGCGCCCGACCCGGAAGTTCGAACCGGGATCAATTTGCAGGGTGGGCTGTGCTCACTGTAGAGGAATAGGCCGACATGAATCCCACCGACGAGTTGAAGAAACTGACGTCGCTGTTTCCCGGCGGTGCCGAGCTGTTCAAGCAGGCCGAGCACGTTCCCTCGGCCCTGACACCCGAGCCGTACAAGCGGCTGTTGGTGCACGAGCACCACATGACGGTCACGATGGAGGAATTTCATCGCAGTCAGGTTCTGGTGAGAGTGCTCGAACGCCAGCTCGACGGAGACATCTACAGCCGGAAAATTCTGCTGGCGCGCAGCGACAACGGCCGGGTCGTGCAGTTCGGACTGGTGCGGTTCGACCTGGGGGTCGTCTTGCCCGAGGTGCGCGCCGAGATCTTGAGCGAGAAGACTCCCCTGGGAAGAATCCTGATCAATTACAATGTCCTGCGGCACATCGATCTGGGGGCGATTTTGCAGTTCACCGTCGGGCCGGGCCTGGCCAGGCTGTTTGATTGCCAGACCGGGACGACGACCTACGGCCGCCTGGCGACGATATTCTGCAATCGCAAACCGGCCGTCGACCTGCTGGAGGTCGCAGCGCCAACCGGCGAGCCGGGAGTGTAAGCTCGCGGATTCGTTCGATCAACCTGTGGCTCACCGTGCGCGCCGTGATCAGAAGGGTGAAGAGAGAAGAGTGAGGAGAGACGAGAGGAGAAGGAATTCCGCCCCGCCCCTTTTCTCTCTTCACTCCTCTCTCTTCGCTCTTCTGGTTATATAATGGGGCGACACCCTAACGACGACATCGCAAACCCGAGACCCATGCCTCCTCAATTCACCTATTCGCGTCGCGTCCGATTTTCAGACACCGACGTCGCGGGGATCGTGCACTTCGCCAATTTTTATCGTTTCATGGAAGAGGCGGAGCACGAGTATTTTCGCAGCCTGGGCCTCAAGATCATGGATCACCGGTCGGACGGGACGGCCGTGGGTTGGCCCCGCGTGCGGGCGTCGTGCACGTTCGAGTCGCCGGCGTTCTACGACGACCTGATCGACATCGACGTCAATATCGTCCGGGTCGGCCTCCGTTCGCTGACGCTGGCATTTCGATTCCGGCGCGGCGATAAACGACTTGCCAACGGAGAAGTCAAAACGGTCTTCTGCAATTGCGCAGCCGGGGGGAAATTCGAATCGGCCGATATTCCGTCGGAGTACTCGAGCAAGCTCGTTGAAAGCCCGCCGGATTAACCGCTGTTGTCACATTTATATAGCGCCGAGGTCCGGCCGAGTGCTGGTGCGCGACGGGCACTCGGCTCCGCCTCGGCGCTAAACGAGTTCAATCCACAAACGCAAAATCACAGTTCTGCGATGTCACAATCGTCACCCGATCTGCAAGTTACGCACGTGAGCAAGTCGTATGCGGCAGCAAGCGGGAGCCTGTCGATCCTGGCCGATGTCAACCTATCCCTCGCGCGGGGCGAATCGTTGGCGATCACCGGGCCGTCAGGGGCTGGCAAAAGCACCTTGCTGTACCTGATCGGCACCCTCGATACGCCCACCGCGGGCGCCGTGCAAATACTGGGACAGGATCCGTTCGTTTTGAAATCGGCCGACCTGGCGCGGTTCCGCAACGCCAACATCGGGTTCGTCTTTCAGGAGCATTACCTCCTGCCGCAATGCAGCGTGATCGAGAACGTGTTGATTCCCACGCTGGCCGGCAGCGGCGCCGATGACGTGGAAGACCGGGCCCGCATGTTGCTCGACCGCGTGGGACTGGCCGAGCGGATCCGGCACCGTCCGGCCGAGCTGTCCGGCGGGGAACGTCAGCGGGTCGCCATTTGCCGGGCGCTGATCAATCGTCCTCCCTTGCTGCTCGCCGACGAACCGACGGGCAATCTCGACCGTCACACGGCCGATTCCATCGGTTCGCTGCTGCTGGAGCTCAGCAGCGAACAGAACGCCATGTTGATCGTCGTCACGCACAGCGCCGAGCTGGCAGCGCGGCTCCCGCGCCGCGTCGAGCTGGTCGATGGGAAACTCGTTGAGAATTGAAATCAATCTGGCGAGCCGCGGGGGTTTATCCCCGCGGTATCAGGGTAAATTGGCAACGAAGATTGAAATGTCAGATACGCATT
>DASYAR010000096.1:0-2522 GCA_036501235.1 Planctomycetaceae bacterium | reverse complement strand
GGTCACCGGCGGAACCGGATTGACGCCGGCAGCCTTGAAAGCCGCGATCGCGCCACCCCCAGTCCCGTCATTCGCCGCCACCACGCCGACGATCTGAGGGCCGAATCGCGTAATTTGACCGCTCACCCACTGCTGCGCATTTGACGGAAACCAGTTCGGTGTGTCGTATTCGGCCAGCGTCTTGTAGCCGCCGCCTTCCAGGCCTTCGTGAATGCCCTTCTTGATCAGGCCCGCGGCGGCGTCCGTGGGCGACCCGTTGACTTCGAGCAACCCGCCCTTGTCCGGGGCGACGCCCGTGTCCTTCAGATGTTCGACGAGCGACTGCGCAATCGCCTTGCCGATAGCCTCGTTGTCGAACGAAACGTAGTAGTCGGCAGGGGTTGAGGGGACGGGCCGATCATAGGCGATCACCTTGATCCCCCGGCTTTGCGCCATCTTGACCAGTGAGGCGGCCGCGGTGGAATCGACCGGGTCGAGCACGATCACTTTAGCGCCCTGCGAAATCACTGAGTTGAACTGCTGCTGCTGTGACGAGGCGTTGGCGTTGGCGTTTTGATACAGTAACGTGCAGGCGGGGCAGAGCTTGGTCATCTCGGCCTTGAAGCCGGGAAAATCGTGCTCTTCGTAACGGGTCGATCCCTGGTCGGGCATCAGGAACGCCACCGTGCCGCTCGGCGCGGCAATGGCCGCACTGGCTATCAACGCGACGCCGCCAAAGAGACTCAAAGCCAGGCTGATTGCAGTGACCGATCGCGTCAAGGATGAAGCGTTCGGAGAGATCGCAACTTTTGAAATGCCGTTTTCTCGTTTCATGGAGGTTTCCTCTTCCCTGCTCAGATTCGATCAGTGCGTTCTTTCTTTGGGCATGCATCGACAGCGTGTGAACGCCTGATCGCGCTGTCGATGGTTCAGACGTGCGCGAGTTCTCCGATCAGGCGGCCACGAGCCGCATCCCTCTGCGGTAGAGACTCCGGAACTTCGAGGGCGTCATGCCCTTCACCAGCAGGAATTGCCGGTTGAAATTGGACAGGTTGTTGAAGCCGACTTCGAAGCAGATCTCGGTGATGGTGAGGCCATCCTGGGTCAGGTGCTGACACGCCAGTTCGATCCGCATTGCGTTGACGTACTGGACGAAAGTGAGGCCCGTATGCTTACGGAAGGATCGGGAGAAAGCGCTGACGCTCTGACGATTGAGTTTGGCGAGATCCGCCTCATTGAGGTCGCGCTTGAAGTTCTGCCCGATATTCTGAAGGACCGCATTCATAGACGACGACATGTAGGCTGACGGGTCGAAACGGGAGCTGGATTTGTCCAGCGAAACACGCGCGGCGTCCCGTCCGAGCCTATCGAAGATTTCGAAAAACAGCGCCACCCGTCGCCCACCTTCAGCGCCTTCCACCAATTCCCGCATCAAAGGCTCGACCCGCGCGGAGCGGCCCGCCTCGAAACGCACTCCACAGGCCGATTCCTTCATCAAGGGTTCGAGGAAGCGCAGTTCCGGCAATGTCGTCGTGCAGCCGACGATAAACTCTTCGGTGAACTGGAGGACGACGCAGCGCTCTTCGACGACTTGGCCGGGATCGACGTTGCTGATCCAGTTGTGCGGAACGTTGGGGCCAACGAGCACGAGATCGCCGACACAGAACGGGCCGATGTGATTGCCGACGTATCGGGTCCCCTGGGTCGCGGTGACCAGATGCAGCTCATATTCGGGATGAAAATGCCAGCGGACGGTGCGGAAAGGGTAGCCATGCGACCAGATCTTGAAAGACTGGTCGTCTCGAACCTGTACGACTTCCAAATCCGGTTCCATGGCGAGGCTGCTCCCCCCTGCCCTTCCGGATCGCCACCAAAAAGAATGCGCGACGCACCGATCGGACACCGCTTTTCGTCCTGCCGCGGCCGATCGCAAAACGCGCAATCGACCAACCAGTTCCCGCTTGATCTGGGAATACAAGAACCTCCCGGGCTTCACAACGCAATTTGCAGCGCACCATTGATACTAATTTGTCGATTTTCGTGTTCTAGTGCGCATTTATGCGTAGGCGCCGGCCACCCTCCGGCCTTCGGCCGACCCGGTGGATGCGACACGTACAATTCACGGGCCATCCGTCATGGCTGGGCGGGCGGCGTCGTCAAATGGGCCGCAGTTTAGATAACGGTCGGCGCCCGGATTGCTAAGCATTGGGCCGCGCGCGAGTCGAACCACGTGGATGGCCGGGACAAGCCCGGCCATGACGGAAAATGACATGGAAATCAGCGGCTAACCCGTTTGTTTCTTTTTGGCGCCGCGAAACAACCCAAGGCCGCATCACGCAGCCCCTGGGTTGCTTCGTCGCTTCGCTGCTCGCAATGACGGACTAACGGTGGCGCCGCCCTACACCGTCGCGATCGGCGTCACCGGCGAGCCGACGGCGCCGGGCAGGCGAAGCGGCGGGGCGGTCAAGAGGAAGCGGGAGCGGCCGTGCTCGCGCAGCCAGTTCGCCAGCGGGGTCAGCCGCCAGATTTCGCCGAGCGGGATG
>DASYAR010000095.1:0-7198 GCA_036501235.1 Planctomycetaceae bacterium | reverse complement strand
CGTCCCCCCGATCCGAGCCGATCGCGAGACAATCGTGCTCGGAGAAGGGACGATTCCTGCTTCGCTGAAAGTCACGGCCAACGGCGCCGGCCGATCGCTGTCGTGGACGGTGAAGCCGGCGGCCTCGCAGCCGGGGAACACGTTCCTGGCGGGCTTATGGCAGCAGGCTGAACAGAGCGACGGGCTGTTGGTCGCCGTGGCCGGCAATGAGCTGCTGAACGTGGCCCGCGAAGAATTCGAAGACCAGGTACAGCAACTGCTGGTCGTGGGACGCCAGGCGGTGGCCACCCGCGACCTGAAACAGGCCGAGCAGATTGCCCAGGTCGTGCGGCAGATCGATCCGGCTAACGTCGAGGTCGAGACGATCCTGAACGCCTCGCAGAAGATCAAGGAGAAAGTGCACGCCGTAAATGTTACCCTGCGGCGGGAGAAAGCTGTCCCAGTGCCATCGGTTGCGGGAATCGATTCTGAGCGGGACGAGCCGGCCACTGCAAAAAGCACGAATTTGCTGGATGACGAGAGAGAGCTGATGCAGCTTCGCGCCGAAAAACTAGCCAAAGAAGTCGCGCGAACGATCGACCTCGTCAACAGGGTTGGATCATCCGATCCCGAGGCTTCGCTCGGCACGCTGAAGCGGACGCTGACCTCCGTCATGTCGTCCACCGACATCGATGCCGACGTTCGCGAGAAGCTGCGGGCCAAGGTCCAGGCTTCGATCGATCGGCTGGCGGTCGCATTGGATAAACTGGAAATGGATCGGATCAACATCCAGGAACGGGCCTCGGCCGTCAAAGCCAAAGAGCTGGCAACCGAGGCCCTGGTCCAGCGCGACGAACAACTCGAACAATTGATCGCCAAAGTCAGCTCGCTCATGTACGAAGGGTACATCGGCAATGCGGACGCCTTCGAGCGGGCCGAAGAAGTGGCCCGAGCGTCGTTCGAACTGGCCCCTTACCAGGGGGTGACGGTGGCCGCCATTTATGACTCGGAAGCGGCCGGTCAGCTCGATAAGTCACAGCGGCTCAGATACCGCCGCTACGATCAGTTCCTGGCGACGTTGTATCAACTGGAACTGGCCCATATTCCATTCCCCGACGAACCGCCGATTGTCTACCCGGCGCCCGAAGTCTGGAAGTCGCTCAGCGAGCGCCGACTGAAGTGGAGATCGGTTGACCTCATGAAGTGGAACCCGGTGGAAGAAAAACTTCGTCGCGCGCTCGATAAACCGACGAACGTGGAATGGCTGGAATTGGCCCTGGAGGATTGCGTCACCTATCTGTCGGAGTTCCACAGTATCAACATCATCCTCGATAAGGCGAAGCTCACCGAAGAAGGTGTGGCGCTCGACCAGCCGATCACACTCAAACTGCAAGGAGTCACGCTGCGCAGCGTTCTCAAGCTGCTTCTGGAGCCGGTGCAACTGACGTACATGATCGAGAACGAAGTCATGAAGATCACAACCTCGGCGTCAGCCGCCGACAAGCTCAGCACGCGCGTCTATCCCGTGGGCGACCTTGTCATTCCGATCATCACACCGCGGGGCGGAAGGGGAATGATGGGAATGATGGGCGGCATGGGCGGCGGAATGATGGGCGGCATGGGGGGTGGAATGATGGGAGGCATGCGCGGCGGCATGGGGGGAGGGATGATGGGAGGCATGGGGATGTTCAGCATTGACGATTGCGAGGCGAATCAATGATGCGTGCATTTGATCTCGACGACTTCCAATACGTCGCGCGGACATATCGCGTGGTCGCCATCACCGAGGATGGCACGAGAACTATCATGTCCCGGCATGACTCTTTTTTGTCTGCGGAACGAGCCAGAAAAACGATTCCGTCGGAAGACCGTGTCTCGATTCGGATCGAGACGTCAGTTGCGGTCGTGCCTGCCAGGCGCGCCGGTTAGTCCCGAAGATTTGTCAACCGGCGTGAGTGTGCGCCGCATAATCGAGGCTGTCGAGAAATTTGCGCGCCGTCATGTAGTCGCCGGCCGGCATCTTTTCGATGTTGCTGCGCAGGTGCGACGTCATCGCATTGGTCGTTGCGTGGATCTTGTCCGCGAGCCCTTCCGCCTGGCTGGTTTGTGCACGCTGCTCGAACAACTGATTCAGTTCTTCACGCTGTTTCGAATAGTCGCCGGCTTGCAGCGGCACCGGCCAGGTGATGTGTCCCGTGACCGGATCGAGCGCATCCGACCCCAACTGACGCGGCAAGCCGATTTTGGCGATCTCGGCTTGAGTCTCGGGAGAGAGCTTGTTCTTCTCGTGCTCCCGTGCGTCATGTTCCTTCCGCTCTTCCTTCATTTTGAAATAATTTTCGGCCCATTGCTTCTGGTTGGCCAGATACTGGCTGCGGGCTTTCTCATAATTGAGCGTCGCCTGGGCGTTGGCAGCCACGACCTGTCCCTGCGCTCGAATCAGGCTCGCCATGCTGTTTCCGGATCCAGAGCCGTACGAGCGGTGGTAATAAGAGCGAGACAACGAACGGGAGACAAACTGTGCGTCGGCGACGTTGGCGGCCAGAGACGCGACAATGGCGACAGCCAAGCCAATTGTTAGTGACCTCAAATTGTGCATCACGCACCTCCCCCGAAATTTATTTGTTGTGCGACCGATCGTTCGGGTAACATCAATATTATCGCGCGGCGTGCACGCCGGATCAAGAGGAGCCTCGTCTGCTTTCATCTGAAGACCATGCCATGCTGAAGCCATTTTCCCTGATGCTGATGGCCTGCCTGATCTGCCGAGTCGCCAATGGCGCGGAGTCTGTCCCCCACGTCAATGATCTGATTCGCGACCTCCGCGCCGTCGACTATGAAGTCCGGGTCCAGGCTGCCGAGACGCTGGGGCGACTGGGCCCCTCGGCCGCGCCGGCCGTTCGCGCGCTGGCCTCGGCCGTATTCGATCCACGATTCGAGGTGCAGGCCGAAGCATTGATCGCATTGGAACGAATCGGCCCGCCGGCCCGCAGCGCGGTTCCCGCCCTGATTGCCGTGCTCAAGGGCGAGGATGCCCATTTGTTTGGTTTTGCAATCAATGCGCTGGGCGCCATCGGCAATTCCGCCGCTGCGGCCAAACCCGAGCTGGCTCGGTTCATGCTGGGTGACCATCGGCAATTGTCTGTCGCCGCCTGCCGGGCACTATTGCACATTCGGCCGCTCGACGACGATTTGTTGCCGCAGTGCGTGCGCGTGCTGATTGTGGCGCTAACCGGGCGCGATGATCAAGCTGCCCGGGACGCCGTTGACGTGCTTGGTCTGTGCGGTTCGACTGCCGTCCCGGGCCTGGCCAGGATCGTCGAGACCTATGCAGCTCACGCCGAGTCTGCCGCGCGGGGGGCCGCAGCTCTGAAGCAGATTGGGCGTCATGCCGTCCCGGCTGTCCCAGCGCTCGGCAAAGCACTGCAATCTCGTAACGAGATGGTTGTCGAACAGTCGATCGGCGCCCTGGCAGCGATCGGCCCCAGTGCGGGACCTGCCGTTCCCGAGCTGCGAGCATTACTCACCAGCCCCAGCGCGTCGATTCGGACCCATGTGGCAAGCGCGCTCGGCGACATCGGCGCCGTTGCGGCCGTGAACGATCTGGCAACAGCGCTCGAAGATCGCGATGAGGATGTCCGCCGCGAATCTGCCCAGGCGCTCGGTAAAATCGGACCGCCAGCCAAGCCGGCAATTCCCGCGCTGTTGCGGGCCCTCGAAGATCCAGCGGATTCGGTCAAATGGCACGTTGCCGAAGCATTGAGCCGGATCGGTGAAGCAGCCGTCGTGCCCCTCATCGAGCGGCTTTCCGACAAACATTTGCAGTATGCGGCCGTGATCATTCTCGGGGACATCGGCCCCGCAGCCCACGTCGCAGTGCGGCCGCTGCTGCAATTGATGTCCCGGGCAGGGCACTCGACAGACCTCGAAAGAGAAATCGTGCTCGCCTTATCGCGAATCGGTCCGGCGGCAAAAGAGGCCGTTCCGACGTTGCTCGCGATTCTGGGAGACGAGGCGAACCAGGCGCGGTCCGCTGCGGCGTGGGCCCTGGCCAAAATCGGTGCGAAGGAGACGATCCCCCAATTGATTGCGGCATTCCCCAAGTCCGCGGGTTCCGACCTGGCAATCACGGTTCCGATCGCCGTGATGATTCTGAATCCCGAGGATGAGTCGCACTTCAACTGGGCCCGCGAACAAGTGATCGGCCTGCTGAAACATGATTCGAAGGCGGTGCGTACGGAGGCCGCACTGGCGTTGGCCACCGTGGGCGCGAAAGCCGCCGCGGCCATTCCTGATCTGGCAGCTGGATTGAAAGATCCCGATCCTGCCATTCGCAACGCCTTTTTGACGACGCTGGCGGCAATCGGTCCCGAATCGGTGGGCGCTCTGCCGGCCATTGGCAAAGCCTTGGGCGATCCCGTTGACTCAGTTCGAAGTTCGGCGAGCCATGCCGTGGGAATGCTGGGGCCGGCGGCCAAACTGGCAATTCCACTGCTCGTTCAGAACCTGCAGCGTGAAGACCCCTTTTTGCAATTCGCCAGCGCCTGGGCGCTGGTGCGAGTAGAACCGCAGCGCGAGAGGTTGGCCGAAGAGTGCCTGGCGCCCTTGCGCCGCGGACTCGTCAGCAGCAATCCCCAGATGCGAAGTGATGCGGCCCAAACATTGGGCCTTTTGGGTTCCGCTGCCGCGAAAGCCATGCCGGACCTGGAGGCCTTGGCAGCGGACGGCGATGAGAACATCCGCAAATCGGCACAGGACGCGATCCAGAAGATCGGGCACGCGAAATAGTCGGCTGGCGACGCGACAGGATCAGCGAAAAAATGCAAACGTCGCGGCAATAAACACCGGGATGAGGATGCAGGCGGCATACGCCATGTAGCCGAAGAAACCTGGCATGCGCACGCCGCTCTCCTCGGCGATCGCCTTGACCATGAAATTCGGCCCATTGCCGATGTAGGTGTTGGCCCCCATGAAGACGGCGCCGCAGGAAATTGCGGCCAGAATATGCGTGGCTTGAGTATCGCTCGCCAACTCGAGAAACCGGGCCATGTATCCCGATTGCGACGTATCGATACCTTGCGCTCCGCAAGCCGTCGCGGCGAACGTCAGATACGTCGGCGCATTGTCGAGAAAGCTCGACAAGGCGCCGGCCGCCCAGAAGTACTCCCACGGTTGGTCGACACCCAGCTTGCCGCCCCGGGCATTGAGAATCAACAGGGCCGGAGTCATCGTTACAAAGATTCCGGCGAACAGGATCGCGACTTCGTTAATGGGGCCGAAACTGAAACGATTATCGGCGTGGATCTGCTGAGACGTGGTGCAGTAGGAAGCGACGCCCAGCAGGACGAGCAGCCCTTCCTGCAGGCCGGTGGGCCAGCGCCCGTCGCTTGCTCCCAGCCCTTGACCGGCCGCGTAAATCACGGCAACCACCCCCGCCAGGAGCGCTAAATTGTGCAGTCCGGAAACGCGCAGGGGCTCGTGCTGCATCACCTGTTCGAGCTGCGAACCGGGTCGCTCTTTCTCTTCCTGGTTGAGAATACGCTGGTCCAGCAGATTAAAGATGACGAGCAGCGCCCCGTTGACAAACGCCCATTCCTTCCACAGTCGCAAGGTCCATTCGAAGGGCACACCTTCGAGAAATCCCAGAAACAAAGGCGGATCGCCCAGCGGGGTCAGCAGCCCGCCGCAATTCGAGACGATGAAAATGAAGAACACCACAACGTGGGCTTTGCGCTCGCGCGGGGCGTTGGCCCGCAGTAAGGGACGGATCAGCAGCACGGAAGCGCCCGTTGTGCCCACAAAACTGGCGATCAGACTTCCGAACGCCAGGAGACCGGTATTGACCAGCGGCGTTCCCGATAGCGACCCCTTCACGTAAATCCCACCGCTGATGACGTATAACGCCGCCAGCAGGGCGATGAAGGAGACATACTCTGCAAACTTATGCCCCAGTTGGTGCAGTCCCGCATTGCCGAACATGACGACAAGGTAGACTGCCAAAGGAGTCGCCAGCACTGCTGAGATAATCCCCTTATTGCGGTTGTGCTCCCACCAATGATTGGCGACCAGCGGAAAGAGGGCAATCGACAGCAGCATGGCCAAGAACGGCAGGACCGCCGCCAAAGGCAACTGGTCTCCCAGTGACTCCGCGGCATGAGGCGTTTCCGCCGCGTGTCCGGCCGCCGTAATCCCCAAAACCAATATCGGGCCGGCGGACAGTCGAGCAGCTGACCGAATCGTACAGGTCATTCGGGGTGACTTTCTGCGTGAAAGCATTCATTGAAAAGATGACAGAGATTTTTGAAATGTCGAGGCGACAATGCCGAATTCATGTAACAGCTTGAAGTCAGAGCCGAAATCCCGATTCTGGCCAAGTGAATTCCCAAAATGCGATTCAACCCAAGCAAAAATGATGCCCCGACGTCAACCAGTCAACGGCCGCCTTCAGGAAAACATGACGTTCGCCTTCGTCTGTGCGGTGATTGTCCGACAGCGATAGCTTTAATAACCAATTACCATTCACAGCAACTGACCTCTGTCGGTGACTCTGCCTGCTTTTTGCGCACAAGATGCCGGGCCTAGGGCACCGCGTGACATTGAAAACCAAGGTATTTGTTGCATTCTCGCGAAAAAACGCGCTGAAATCGTTGCGGTTTTCGGAGACCTAGGGTTTCTCGTGACAGCCTTGGGGCCGATCGGCACGCAAAGTGCTCGCAAAGGCACACGACTTTATTCAATGAGTGCGGTGGCTGGTTGCTCGCCCCGTTGCTTAATGTCGCCGATGCGAAGATCTTCGTGACGAACCTGTCTGAGATCGTGAGAATTCGGACGGGCGAGGCGGCACTTTAGTCGCAGGCGACAACGACCAAACAACAGTCGATTTGCGAGATGTTGAATTGGGCGGTGAATCGTGATGGAAATGCTCGCACTTCGAGTTGGCGCCGCGCTCGCTACGATTTTTATCGCTGGAGTCGTCATCGCTCTGACGAAGTGGCTCATTGCTTGTGAGGAGGCGTATCCCAGGGAAACGTGTCCGACCACGCAGTCGGACCGTTTCCACGGTGTGTTGCTCGGCTTCGTTGTGGCGGTTGCCTGGGGAATCTGCGACATCGTCCTGAATCGACTCTGGCACCGTCCCGCGTGGGACGCCGGCGCCTGGGAGTACCGGATCGCGATGTTCCTGTTGATTGTACTGGCGTCTCGATTGACCTTTGTCGAG
>DASYAR010000094.1:0-13725 GCA_036501235.1 Planctomycetaceae bacterium | reverse complement strand
AGTATCTGCTGCTCTGTCATCCTTGACCCTCCCCGAGAAAACGTCGTCCAACGACGAATACGGCGGAGTCATATCCCAAAACGACTTGTGCGCAAAGTGCGCTGTAGTGCTAATTGCCAGCCGGCCTGAAGTGGCCGAGCAAATGAATCAACGCCTGACGCACATGGAATCTCAGGGGGTCCGCCATGAAACGCAGGTTCTGGAACTTTCCAGTCGCGAGCAAAAAGTGATGGCCAGCCTGGGATACCTGGGAAGCCGGACCTCGCGGCACAACACGGAACGTGAAGAAGACCTGGCGGACATCAAGGACTCGGCCGCCGCGGTTTACGAGTTGCAAATCATTCAGGAACTTTATTGGCGTCGGCAGAAAAATGTCGCCGTCGCCCGGTTGCAGGAGCTGGTGGAAGCCGCTCCGCATTACATGGCACCGCGGTTAATGGTCGGGCGCGTCCTGGAAGCGGAGGAAAAATTCGCCGAAGCGAAACGATATTTTGACGGCGTGCTCCAGGCGGACCCCGAGAACAAAGAAGCGAACGCGCGCATCGGCAAGATCCTCGCTCGAGAAGGGCGGTACGATCAATCGCTCCCCTATCTTCACAAAGCCCTCGACCGTGACGCCAAGGGAAATCGATCGGTGGCAGCGGCCGAAGCGCTTCCGTTCCTGGTTAAGGCGTTGGAAGCGGAGCCGAATTCCGTGGACCTGCGTTATGTCGTGGCCAAGATGCTGCGGACCCAGGGCCGAAATGCCGAGGCGATGGAGCACATGCGGGCTGCCGAAATGATCCTGAAACAGCAGCAGGGCGAGCGGAGAACGGAACCGTGAAAGGGGCCCGGATCTTATCGTCTGTGATCTGGGGAGGCATTGCCGTCGCGTGCGGCGTTTCGATCAGGCCCGGCAAATCCGCAGAACAGCGGCTGAATCTGATCTTAATCACGCTCGATACGACCAGGGCCGATCACCTGGGCTGCTACGGCTATCGGGGCGCCCTGACACCGACCCTGGACGGGCTGGCAGAACACGGCGTGCTGTTCGAACGCGCCTACACTCCCGTTCCCTTGACTCTGCCGGCCCACGCCTCGATGCATACGGGATTGTATCCGTTCGAACATGGGATCTTCACGAACGGCAATCACGGTTTGCCCACTGAGATACCGACGTTGGCGGAAGTGCTGGCCGAGCGCGGTTACGCCACCGGCGCCTTCATCGCGTCGTTTGTGCTGAATAGAGTGTTCGGCCTGGATCGCGGTTTCGAGACATATGATGACGACGTCGACGCACCCCCAACCGTCGAGCCCGCGGGCGATCGCAAGCGAAGCGCCGATCAGGTGATCGACAGGGCACTGGCCTGGTTGACGGCCCAGTTGACGACACAATTGACGGCACACGAGACCAAGCCGTTTTTCTGCTGGGTGCATCTGTTCGATCCACATGCCGAATATCTCGATCATCGGGAGACATTCGGAGACAGGTTTCGCGAGCATCCCTACGATGCAGAAATTGCCTTCGTGGACGCACAGTTGAAGCGATTGATGGAATTTCTCGACGCGCGACACCTGACGGAACGAACGATCGTCATCGTCGCCGGTGATCACGGCGAGGGTTTGACGGAGCATCGCGAGCACTGGCATGGATACATGCTGTACGATTCGACGCTACGAGTGCCGCTGATCATTTCAGGCCCGCAGATTCGGGGCGGCCGGCGGGTGGCCGAGCCTGCCTCGCTGGTCGATCTCGTTCCGACAGCACTGGATTTGCTCGACATTCCTTGTCCGGCGGCAACCGGCGACCGCAGCCTGAAGCCGGCGATGTCGGGCGAACACTGCTCGCCCAAGGCCTGCTATGGCGTGGCGCAGGAAGCCTTCCTGGAAGAAGGCTGGTCGCCACTCAGTTGCCTGATTACGACCGAATGGAAATACATTCAGACGACAATCCCGGAACTCTACGACCTGCAGAACGATCCTGGCGAGACGATGAATCTCGCCGAGTTGCGCCCGGACAAATTGCTTGAGCTGCAGCGACAGTTGTACGAATTGGAAGCGACCGGCGTGCGGCGTGCAAGTCCGGCGGTGAACTTGTCCGAGCGCGAGCGCGGCAACCTGGCGAGCCTCGGGTACTCGAGTGCACCGAATCGGAAGGAGTCGCACAAATCTCCGCCGGATATCAAAGACATGGTCGACAGATTCGCAGCCTTTCAATCCGCTCGCGAGATGTGCCTGCGGGGTGAGTCAGAATCGGCCATCGCTCCCTTATACGAGCTGATCTTTTCCGCGCCTCGATATATTGCTCCCCGGTTGCTGCTCGCGCAGCTCCTCAAATCGCGGGGAAAGCTCGAGGAGGCTGAAACGCAGTTCCGGGCAATTCTGGACGTCGATCCCGATCACGAGGAAACGCACGAGAATCTGGGGAACCTTTATGCCTCACGGGGACAATACGAGCTGGCACTCACGCATCTGCTCGAAGCGCTCGACGACAGCCCGCTTTCCGTGAGCTTGCATAAGAACACGGGAGAGGTCATGAATGCTCTGGGACGCCGTCGCGAGGCGGTGGCTCACTTTCAGGCGGCCGAAGAGCTGTGGAATCGGCAACACAGGCGCAGCCAGCAGCGTAGACGCTAGCAGCCCGTTGAAAAAGGGGACAGTCCCTGTCGGCAGTATCGATTTGTTGCGGAGAATTCACTCATTGGAAAGGGACAGTCCCCTTTTTCAACAGGCTGCTAGAGGAAGCACGGGCACACATGAGAATTCGCTATCTGGTGCTCGGACTCTTGGTGTTGCTCTCTGTCGTGACATACATGGACCGGGTGTGCATTTCGGTCGCGGCGCCTCGCATTCGCGAGGAATTTGGAATTTCGCCGGAGCACTGGGGTTTCGTGCTGGGGGCTTTTACGCTGGCCTATGGCGCGTTTGAAATTCCCAGCGGCGCCTGCGGCGACCGTTTTGGTGAGCGGCGCATGTTGACCCGGATCGTGGTGTGGTGGTCGGCTTTTACGGTGCTCACGGGACTGGCGAGCGGCTTCGCGGTACTGGTCGTCACGAGATTTCTGTTTGGCGTCGGCGAAGCTGGGGCATATCCCAATGCTGCGGGCAGCATTCGTCGCTGGTTTCCAATGGCGGAGCGTGCGCGAGCACAGGGATTCGTGTGGGGAGCGAGTCGCGTGGGCGGGGCACTCACTCCGATCGTCGTCGTACCGCTCATGCTGGCTCTGGGATGGCGGACCGTCTTCTTTCTGTTTGGCGCCGTGGGGCTCGTCTGGGCGATCGTCTGGTGGGCATGGTATGGCGATCGTCCGGCCGAACACGCCGCCGTGACGTCCGCGGAGCTGGCTGAAATCGACTGCGGAAGGCAATCTGCGGATCAGGTCGCCGTTCCGTGGGGGATGCTGTTCCGCAATCCGCAAATGTGGCTCATCATGGCGATGTATGCGTGCTATGCCTGCGGGCCGACGTTCTTCATTGCCCACCTGCCGGATTATCTGATCGAGGGCCGAGGTTTGAGCGAAAAACAAATGGCCCGATTTGCCGGGTTGCCATTCGTTGCGGGCGCCATCGGCAATCTGGTCGGAGGATATATCAGCGACCGCTGGTCGGAGCGCTATGGCAAACGATTCGGACGGGGAATCCTGGGTGCGGCCTGCCTCGCCCTGGCGGCGCTGTTGCTGGGCGCCGCGGCAATTGTCAGCGATCCTTTCGCCACCGCCGCGATTCTCACTGTCGCCTTTGGAGTTCTGGATTGCATGCTGCCCTGCGCCTGGGCGCTCTGTCTGGACATCGGCGGCAGTCGCTCGGGGGCGGTGAGCGGGGCCATGAATTCCGCCGGGCAAGCCGGAGGATTTCTGTGCAACGTGCTGTTCGGTTACCTGATTGCCTGGTACGGAGATTACAGCGTTCCGCTGCTGGTGATCGCGTTCATGGTCATGGCGAGCTCGGTTCTATTCTTGATGATCGACCCCACCCGCCCGTTGGTCCCCCCGGGCGGTCCCGCCGCCGATAAGGAGTTGGAGTGCGCCTCGGCTTAAGTTCTTATACGTATGTCTGGTCGATCGGCGTGCCCGGCTACCAACAGCCCGCTTCGCCGCTGACGATTTTAAAATTGTTGGAACGGGCTGCGCATCTGGGAATTCGCGTGGTCCAACTGGCCGACAATCTCTCGTTCGAGACCCTGTCGCAGCCAGCACTCCGCCTGGTGCGATGGAGAGCCGGCGAACTGGGAATTGATCTGGAGGTGGGTCTGTGCGGCCTGAGCAGAGAGCGGATCCAAAGAGGACTGGCGCTGGCCTCGCAGCTCGGCTCGCCGATTCTGCGCCTGGTGCTGGATACCGATCAGCTGCGTCCGACGCCGAACGAGGTTGTTTCCACGCTCGCCGAAATGATGCCGGCCTGCCAGCGCGCCCATGTGACGCTGGCCATCGAAAACCATGACCGCTTCGACGCAGCCACTCTCCAGTCGATTCTGCAAGCGGTCGGCAGCGACTCTCTGGGAATTTGCCTCGATACGGCGAATTCGATCGGCTGCGTGCAGAGCGTCGACTGCCTGCTGGATCGGCTCGGACCGCACGTGGTGAACGTCCACCTCAAGGACTATTGCGTGTTTCGCCCTCCGCACAATAAGGGGTTCGTCGTCGAGGGGCGGGCGGCGGGGCAGGGACAACTCGACATTCCCGCGCTCTTGGCGCGGCTGACCAGTCTGGGTCGTGATCCCAGCGTGATTCTCGAGCTCTGGCCGCCGCCGCAGGCCACTTTGGCTCTTTCGATGGAACTGGAATCTGCGTGGGCCGAAGAAAGCATTCGCTATCTGCGTCGGTTTTTATCCGAATAGAAAAAGGTTCTTATCAGGAGTCGAACCGTGGAACGTCGGTCGTTAGGACAGACCTCGCTGCAAGTCTCTCGAATCACACTGGGCACGATGACCTTCGGAGCCCAGGTCGACGCAGCCGTTGCTGCTTCGATTGTCGATCTGTGCCTCGATGAGGGGGTGAACTTCATTGATACGGCCAACGTCTACCAGGCGGGCGCTTCGGAAGAGCTGTTGGGGCGAGTGCTCGGAACCCGGCGCGATCGCGTGGTGCTGGCGACCAAGGCAGGAATCAAACTGGCGGATCGGCCGGAAGAATCCGGTTTATCGCGGAACGCGATCGTCAAAGCCCTCGACAGCAGCCTGCAGCGCCTGCGAACCGATTATGTCGACGTCTTTTACCTGCACCAGCCTGATGACGCTGTGCCGATCGAGGAATCGCTGGACGCCGCCGATTCGTTGGTTCGTGCCGGAAAGGTGCGCCAGGTGGGGATCTCGAATTATGCCGGCTGGCAAGTTTGCCGCATGCTCTGGCTCGCCGAAAAGAATTCCTGGCAACCCGTGCAGGTCGCCCAGCCCATGTACAACTTGCTGGCCCGCGGCATCGAACAGGAATTTCTCCCGATGGCGCGGCAGTTTGGGGTGAGCGTCGTCGCCTACAATCCACTGGCCGGTGGCCTGCTCACCGGGAAACATCGCAGCGACGTCGTTCCGCCAGGCACGCGATTCGAGAGAATGCCCGCGTATCGCGACCGCTACTGGAACGCCACGAACTTCGAGGCGGTCGGACGCCTTTCCGAAATTGCCCGGTCGGCCGGGCGTTCGCTGATCGGTTTGTCGCTCGGCTGGCTGCTCGCTCAAGCCCAGGTCACGAGCGTCATCGTCGGGGTATCTCATCTCGATCAATTGCGTCAGAATCTTGCTGCTGCACACGACAAGCCGCTGGACTCCGACACGCTCGTCGCCTGTGACAACGTGTGGAGCGATCTGCGCGGCGTGGCTCCGCGCTATAACAGGTAATCGCTCGATCGACGAAGACCATGACCGGCCCATACCAAGGGATCGAGCCATCAATCACTCCTCACGTGCTCCATTGAGGGAAACCATGCTTAAGAATATGAGTTCAGCGTTAGTCATCGCGGTCGTCGCCGGCCTGATCTGCGGTCGAGACGCCGCCGCCCAGGATGCGGCCAAAGCCGGCCAGGAGCGCTTCGAATGGCAGGTCGCCTCGCCGGAGAGCCAGCAAATGTCGCTGTCCCGGCTGGAGGCGTTGCGCGAAAAACTCGTGCAGCGCAGGACGACGGCCTTGGTCGTCATTCGCAACGACCGCATCGTCTATCAATGGTATGCCGCGGGAATGGACGGCCATCAGCCGCTCGGGACGGCGTCGCTGGCCAAGGCGATCGTGGGTGGAATGTCGCTGGCTGTTCCTCTGTCTGACGGACTCGTTTCGCTCGACGATCCGGTCTCGCGATTCGTCCCCGCCTGGAAAGACGATGCGGACAAGTCGAAAATTACGATCCGGCACCTCGGGTCGCATACGTCCGGCTTGTCGGATGCGAGTCAGCCCAATGTGCCCCACGAAAAACTGACGGGATGGATGGGCGACTTCTGGAAGCGGTTGGGCCCGCCCAACGATCCGTTCTCGATCGCGCGCGACAAGGCGCCTGTCTTGTTCTCGGCCGGCCGAGAGATCCGCTACAGCAATCCCGGAATCGCCATGTTGACCTATTGTGTGGCAGCCGCCCTGCGTGAAACACCTCATCGCGATATCCGCCTGTTGCTTCGCGACCGCGTGATGCGGCCGATCGGCGTGCCGGATGGAGAGTGGACCATTGGATACGGGACTGCCTACCAGGTCGACGGCTTGCCGCTTCGCGCCGCCTGGGGAGGTGGAAATTACTCGCTGGACGCGGTCGCTCGCATCGGCCGGCTCGTGCTGCGAAAAGGCGATTGGGACGGGGCGCAGGTCCTGGGCAGCAAGGCCATCGAGCAAATCACAACCGACGCGGGCCTGGTCGGCCACTGCGGAATGGGCTGGTGGACGAATGGCGGCGGCCGCTGGCCCGCTCTTCCCCGCGATGCCGTGTGGGGCGCCGGCGCCGGCGATCGGGTGTTGCTCGTCGTGCCGAGCCTGGGACTGATCGCAGTTCGCCACGGTCAGGCGCTGCTGACTGCCGACGAACTGGAGCAACTGAAGCCCAAGGACGTCTTCGAGGAGTATCACGACCCCCGCGAGCGAGTATTCTTCAGGCCCCTGTTAGAGACTGTTCTCGATCGTCCGCTCGAGAAACAGGCGCCGTAATCGGTGGGGTGGGAAAGCCGGACGATCTCTGAGTTGGTGGCTCAACTCGCCGTCAGGCGCCGGCCGGCAGAATCACGATGGTTGCTGGTTCGACGTCGGGTTGCGAGGCTCGCTGCGCCCAGGCGATGAGCAGCACTCCCAATGCCAGAGGCAACAGGATCGCCGACACGGTGATCACGATCAGCGCCGTCCCGATCGTGACGCAGATCTTGACCATCCCCTCGCGAAATTTATCGCACATCCGGGCAATGAAGGAAGGTGACATGGAGTTAGCTCCTGGGCCGTGTCAAGACGCCCGTGCGGTGTGGATGTTGAGATAAAACTGGCGCGCGATCCCGACCAGAATGACGAGACGGACGACTCCCAAAGCAACCCACGCGGCGATCATCGACGCCAGCGTCACCATGCCGACTTCCGGCGCTGCCACAACGATGGCCGCCGCCAACACCGACGCACCGCCAAGGGCCATGAGAGGTGCTGCCAGATGAGTCTTTTTTTCGCTTGTCATGGGGCGATCCTGGAAAGAATGGTCACGCGGAAATTCGACTATCGCTCACACGCCGGCGCAGATCAAGTCCGTCTGACGACTTTCATCAGCCGGGGTTGCCTCGGCCGAAGGCACTTCACTCACGGCGACCCGCGATTCGGTCTTCGCACGGGCGCCTTCGGAGATCCGCGAAAACTCGGCCTCGATCAGGCGCGAAGAAGGCTCGCTGTGCTCGAACTCGCGAGCATCCTCAGCCTCTTCCGCCTGTGCCAGTTCCTGCTTGATGCGCCGCAATGGCAACATGCCATTGGCGAGCGCGCCCAGCGCCGCCACGTTGTTGGTGACGACCGAGGCCATCACGCCGAAACCCATCGTGAAGGCGCCCAGGATACAGAGCGCATTGGGAATCAGGATCATCGTCCAACTGCGGTTCACGTTCTGGTCGAGACTGCGGGCGATGTCGCGCAGCTCGCAGAGCTTTGCCAGACTTTCTTCCATGAACACGATGTGGGCCGTGTCGGTGGCGATCGACGACGCGCCGCGGAGCGAGATCGACACGTTGGCCTTCTTGAGGGCGATCGAGTCATTGATCCCGTCGCCGACGAAGCACACCTTCTTGCCTTCTTTCTGCAGCTTTTCCACATAACTGGCCTTGTCGGCCGGCAGCACACCGGCGAAATAGCGATCCATCCCCAGCCGTTCGGCCAGTTTTTTCGTCGGGCCTTCGTGGTCGCCCGAAATGATGGCGATGTGCTTGACGCCGCGCTTCCGCAAGCCGGCAATAATGTCGCGGGCTTCAGGGCGTTCGGAGGCGTGCAGCTCGAGAGCGCCCCCCAGATGGTCGTCGATTCCGACCATGACCAGCGTATGTCCTTCGTGGTGCGCCTGGTCGAGGGCCGCCTGGATGTCGGGTGGAATCGCCAAACCTTCCATCTTCACGAAGCGAGCGCTGCCGACGCGGATGACGTGTCCTGCGATGTGCACGGTAATCCCGTAACCGACCTGGTACTTCGAATCGTCGGACACGGGCAAGGGGAGGCCCGCTTGCTGAAATCTCTCGAGGATCGCCTTGGCAATCGGGTGGGCGAATTTGTTTTCCGCGGCCGCCGCATACGCCAGCACCGTATCGGCCGAGTGGCCGTGGCACGGAAGAATGCGGCCGACTTCGGGCACTTCGCGCGTCAATGTGCCCGTCTTGTCGAACAGCACGGTGTCGATTTCATTCATCAATTCCAGGGCCCGCCCATCTTTCACCAGAATTCCCTTATGCGCGCACAACGTGAGCGAAGTCAGCATCGCCAGCGGCGCGGCCATGCGGATCCCGGTGCCGAAATCGCTGTTGAGCACGGCCACGGCCCCGGCGGGCCCGATCGTCGCCAGCGCCGTGCCGGCGATCGCCAATGTGGGGATAACCGCTTTGTCGGCAATGCGCTCTCCCTTGTGCTGGGAAGACAATTTGTACCCTGCCGCGTCGTTCAGGATCTTGCTGATCTTGGCGGACGTGGTTTCATTCCCCGACGATTCGACCTCGATGAACGCCTTGCCGGCGACCATCAGCGTTGAGGCAAAGACTCGATCGCCGACCGCCTTTTCGGCCGGCGTCGATTCGCCCGTCAGGGCGTGCTGGTCGATCATCGCCATCCCTTCCTTGACGAACCCATCGACAGGCACGACCTCGCCCGTCTTGACGACGATGATGTCTCCTTTTTGCAGACGTTCCAGGGGCGTTTCGATCTCGACCCCGTCGCGATACAGCCACACGAACCGCGGCGCTTTGCCGAATACGCTCATCAGCATTTTCTTCGAATCGTCCTGCGTCTTCTGGAACAGGACCCGGCCGACCCCCAGGCACAGGCACAGCACCGAGCCGGCAAACACCGCCCCCGTCGACAGGCACGCCACCACGACGATCGAGTCCAGGACGTCCACGCCCAGTCGCTGTTCCTTGAAGACGACCTCGTACGATCCCTTGAAACTCGGGATGGCCGTGTACGCGAACAGGCCCATCGAGAGCGGCATCAGCGCCGGCACCGCAAATTGCGCGGCGGCCGCCAGTGGCACCGACGCCGTGCACAACGGGAATGTGAGGTCAACCTTATCCTTCTTCGCCGGCACTTCAATATGCGCCATCGCCGTGTCGAGAATTTCGATGATCTGTTCGCGGCGGATCTTTTTGGGACTGTACGTGATCTGCAAGGTCGCATTGAACGGACTGGTTTTGTAGTTATCGATCCCCAACACGCTCATCAGCTCGCGTTCAATGGCCCGGCAGACTTCCTTGCGGCGGTGGAGCGACGGATGGTGCAGCCGCATGCTGCCCGTCGTCTCGCTTTTGATGTGCCAGGTCGTGAACAGGGGCCCGTGCCGGAACAGCCGCACGGTTCCATCGGGACCAGGGATCAAGTGCACCGGCTTTTGCGACTTCTTGGCCTGGGCGCGGGGAGCGGAGTGATGAACATTCGCCGCCCCGTTCGTGGCCGTATTGCCGCCGGTGGCGGAGTCGTTTGCAGAAGGGCCGTTGCCGGCGCTCTCATCGTAATAGAAATTCTCGTCGCTTGTTCCCAGCAATCTTTCATAGAGTTCGTCAACCGCCTGGCGCCGAGTGCGAGTCTTGGTGCAATAATGCACCTCGGCCATCGCAATGGCGCTGTCGGGTCGTTGGCCTTTGGAGTTTTTCGCCCCTTTGATCGTCATCCCGGTAACGGCCGCGCTCCCCAGCATCCGGCGCACGAATTCCTGACAAATTTCGCTGCTGGTATCCGCGAAGAGCGTTTCACTCTCGAAGTGGATTTGGCCCGGCACGGGATACGTCACTCGAATATCCATGTCGACGCACTCCCTCTCTTGAAAAGCGTTGGACGAAGCGTTGTCAGACGAGGCGCCGAATCGACGTCTCGTTTGTGCCTCAGGCCAGCGGCGCTCACTGCCGCTGATCCGGATCGCTACCACTGTCCGAGACTCGCTTCCCGGAGGCCCGCTGCGTGCGATCCCGCTGACGAGACCGACGTTTGTCAATGACTTAATCCAATGGCCCACAGACTCGACAATTTAAACCGGTCTCACACCGGCATGCTCACAGTCTGAGGCTCTGGGCTCGTGGAACAGCCAGCGCCCGATTTCTCTTTCCGTCCGGCGATCGCCGACCGAGCTGCGGAGGCGCCGTCCAACAAACCTGTCGCCAAGACTTCGCCGCCCGGCACAATGTTCGCCACCAGCATCGTCGGAAACACGACGCCGAATGACAAATAGTAACTGCTCGAATAAATGACGCGCGACACGAAGCAGGTGACGACGGGAACGGCTTGACGCGCCTTCGTGACGGCGTCGCTGGTTCCGTCGCGCATCGCGCCTGCCGCCGTGGCCATCGCGGTGGCTACGGCTCTGAGAGGTTCATGAGCCGTTTGGACTGCTGCGCCGTTTGCCGTGCTCATGAGATCTCGCTCCTGAGAATGATGATTGCGGCCAGTGTGATCGTTCGATTTTCGTCCGTCAACACAAATTCAGATTTGTAATGTTCTTAAGAACGAACAGCGATTGTTTATTGGAACGCCGCCCGCCTGCTTTCGCGGCGAAGAAAGCGGGCCTGCAAAATCGTTACAATCGTCAAGAAACTCCCAATGGATGTCGATAAACTCAGATGGCACTGGCGCTGGAGCCGGGAGGTTCCCCATCGATTGTGGGCGCAGATCGGAGCCTGTGTACAGGGCGGCCGTGCGCAATCGCGGATGATTTCATGAAGTCTTCGCAAAACGAGCCAGGCGTCGTTGCGATACTCGCCGGTTTCGTCGCGATGTGGCTGTCAACGAGCGGCATCTCCCTGCCACGGACGTCACGGATCCTCACCCGGGAAATCAACCAGTTGTCCGCGCGCGGGGCGGGGGCAGATTTGGAGCAGTTTCTTGTATTCCTCCCAGGGCTGAATCGTGATCTTCGGGGAAGCTGCGAACTGTTTCTCGGTCACCATTCCCAGGCCCAGTTCGTGAACGGCAATGAAACAGAACGATTCAACTTCGGGTGGAAACGTGAAGCGACCCTGGGAATCTGTTTTGACCGACTCTCGATCGACGCCGTCGATGTAGGTGACCTTGCGGTCCTGGATGTTCATTGAGCCGCGGACGAGAAATACCTCGACGTTGGCCAGCGGCTTTTCATCAAGGCCCTCGACGATTCCTGCCAGCTTTGGAGCTTTGTGAAGGTGGAAGTCCAGCGTGATCTCGCCCTGGTCAGGGTCGTACGGCTTGATCAGCCGTGACTCACCCGGCATGTAGCCTTCGGCTTCCACGCGAATGCGATATTTGAAATTCTCCTGCCTGATGCTGCTGGCGTATTTGCCGGTCAGGCTCGTTTTCTTTTCGAATAGGTGCCAGAAGGGAGCTCGCCCGTCGTCGTAGTCGGTCCCCTGCATGAACGAGAATTTCTCCAGGGGTTTTCCAGTTTTCGCATCGACGACTGAGCCGACAATCCGCACGAGCGACTTGAGCGTGACCGAATACTCATCTCGCGAAGGGGGCATCTCGACATGCTCGGCGATGAGGTAGCCCTCTTTCTGAATCATGTATTCGATCTTGTCGTCGGGAAGGTCAGGAATTGTGAAGGTTCCATCCTTGCCCGATTTCACGCTCAAAGACAGCGGGCGGCCGCGCCATTGTGTGGCCGTAATGGCGGCCGCTTCGACTGGTTTTCCTGCTTCATCGACGACTTTTCCACGGACCGTTCCGCCCGGCTTGAGCCCGATCTCCAGCGGCCCGAACGTCGTCGGCAATTCGACCAGCTCGGGAGCATGGCCCGCGGCTTGAACGATCAGCGCCAGGGGCTTGGTCGGATCTTGCAGGTTATGTGTCCGATCGACCCCGGTAATTTTGAAGCGACCGTCTTTTTCGGTGGTCGTCCGTGGCTTGTCGAACCAGGGAACGTCGGTCAGATAGATCCTGGCGCCGGAAATCGGACGACCGGACCGAGTCACCTGCCCTTCGAGAATTTCTCCGTCCGCCATGACCATCAGGGCGGTCTGGTCGAACAGCTCTTTGAGCGGCGGCTGCTGAATCACGGGAATGGGCAAGTACCCACGGGACAGATAATCGCTCAGATAATCCTGGTGTTTCACGTAGATCCGCAGGTCCTGTGCGGAAACCTCTGCCGGCATCGTGTTCAAGTGCCAGCGTCCGTCGGCGTCGCTGGTGGTCTGCTCGCTATTGATGTTGGCACGGATGTGCGGGTTTTTGCCGGCGCCTCGGGCCCAATAGTGAACGGTCACCGTCACGTTCGGGATCGGCTTCCCGGCTCGGTTCCGGATCGTGCCGCCAAATTTCTTTCCTGGCTCCATCGGGATGGTGATGATCTTCGGCATGATCGCGTGCGGCTCGCCGTCCCAAAACACTCGCAGGGGGACGTAGCCCGGTTTGGTGGGATAAATACGAACTTCTTTCGGCGGCAGATCGGAGAGTTTGACCAGCGACAGCCCCTCGGCGTCGGTTGTCTGAGTTTTCACATCCTGAAAATCAATGCCCGGCCCCATGTTCTGCAATTCCAGCGTGACATCGGGCAAAGGCTTTCGCGTGCGTGCGTCGATCGCGCGAAACTCCAGCGTTTGCCCCGGCTGCCATGTGCTCGCGGTCGCTTTGACGTCGCTCTTTTTTTCATCCTTGGTATTGGCTTTGGGTTCAGTCTTGGCTTGGGGGCCGGCGACCTTTGCCCGTCCCGGCGGATCGGCTGCGACCAGCGATTGAGGACGATTCGTCGGGACAATGGCGGTCGGCAGCAGACAAGCCGCGACCAGCACAATCGTCGCCACACTGATCGGCGAAGGGCGACGATAAAATTTTCGATCGGGCGTCAGAACTGTGACGATCCGATCTTCGATGTTTTTGATTGAACCGGTGACGGCCAGGACCGGGGCCCAACAGGTTTGACCTGATCTGGAAGCGAGGATTTCGACGATCGCGTGGCAATACAGTTCCGGTTCGGTTCGAGTGTCAGACAGCACGGTCTCGTCACAGCATTTTTCGCGCTCGTGACGAATCCGCCGGTTGGCCCACCAGACCAGAGGATGAAAGAAGAACAGCGCTTGCACGACGATCTGAACCAAGTTCACGGCCGCGTCGCAACGAGCCACATGGGCCAGTTCGTGCGCCAAGATCGCTT
>DASYAR010000093.1:0-3687 GCA_036501235.1 Planctomycetaceae bacterium | reverse complement strand
ATTCTCTATCCAGCTTTCTGCAAAGAGCGGTTGATATCCCGCCATGAATAACTGCCAGGTCAAAGTCAGGCAGTGCAGAACACCGGTCCCCACCGTCTGGCAATTTTGCTGGCTGATGGGGATCGCCTGGATCGGCGTGTTTCTTATCGGTTGCAGCAACCCAGCTCTCGATTCCAGAAGCCGGGAACGGGCCAAAGAACAGCCCGCTCGCGGAACTGAGGAGGATCTCGAAGTGCTGCAACGTGGAGCGCCACTCGCAGATGTGAAAGCGAAGCTTAAGCTGACCGTAGACCTCGACTACATAATGGCTTTCAGCACTGCAATCCAAGAATATGCGAAGCACTATCGGACTTCGATGTTTCCCGATTGGACGTTCGTCATCACCGAACCTGCGTACAAAGACGCGGTCGTTCTCGACTGGGAGATTGTTGATGGCTCGGGCGCTATCGTGCGTGCTGATCCGGCGCGAAAAGCAACTCCCGTACCTGAGTGACGCCCTGGCCGCGTATCAAGTTGTTCGGAAGTTGAACTAAACCGCTGCCGAATCAGGTCAGGCACGTGACGTCGCCACCGTCGTCGTATCGCCGATCGTCACTCCCAGCATGTCGATCAGCGTCACCACGCTCACGCGCAGTTTGGTGTCGCCGCGGTACGTTGCGAGTCGATCTCAGGGTGCTCGGAGGGCTGGTTCCTCTGGAGAGCTGTGCTGGGCCAGGATCGCCGACGTCGATCGCGTCAACCGCATCATCACGCTGAAGGAGCACAAGACCGCCCGCAAGACGGGGAAAGTGCGGCGCCCAACCTCAGCCGGACGTACCCACGGCTGCGGGACAACGCCGGGCTGCCGCGTGATCTGGTGCTGTACCTGGCCCGGCACGAATGCGGCATGAAGATTTGCCGGGAGAAGGCGATCGAATACGTTCGCCGTCGGCTCGGACCACGAGTTAATTCGCGGAGCTGCCGGATTCGTCTTGCACGAAAATTCCCTTCGGAAATTCGAGCGAAAAATCGTCGTCATTGAACTTGGGGTGCAGTTCCCAGTCCTCGAAAGTGACACTGTATCGCCAGGCGATTTTTGGTTCCTGCTTCGTTTTGGCCTGTTCGTTATTGACGAGCAGGCTGGTGTAAAGCCCGTGTCTGGGGAGCCAGACGCCATCGCGGGTTTGCGTGTGCTCCGAGGTTTCAATGCCAGTGTACTGGTGCCAGTCCCCTTCATTCCCGAAACGAATCCAGACGCCGCGGAACAGCGGTGTCCAGTCGCGCTCCGGATCGAGCAGCAGGCGAACCTGGCGGGCGTCCCCCCGGTTCACGATTGGTTTCGATTCAACTCGCACGACGGGCCGCCCTAACCACATTTCGCGCCCGGCAATTCGATACTCTTCGTTCGTCAGCGTCACACTGAGCGGCTCATGGAAATAGTGCAGCAGATATTCCCGTGGATCGACCTCGCGCGGTATGCGTGACTCGTCAGGACCGATATATCCCCAGTCGAACTCGGTTTTGCCGCGTAGCATCCGCACCAGCTTGCCGTCGAAGACGGCGACTTCACGCTGCTCGTGAACTTCGGCGGTTCCGACAAGTCCCGGGCGTCCGCCGTCTTCGGTCGATCGGATGCGTCCCCGCTCGTCGACGGCAAACGTCGTGGTAATCTTTCGCGTCAGCTCCGGCCCATCGGGCTTCAGGCCCGTGCGCTGGCGCACTTCGGCTGACGTTTTGACGCGAAAGCTCTGCACTTTCGTTTCCTGATTCTTGAACCGCTGGGCAATCTGTTCGATCTCGATTTGGCGGTCTTGGCTTTTGCCCCTCTCACCGGCTGTTGCTTGTGTTTTTTCGGCAGGCGACTGGGCGAATGCAATCGCGGACACGACCTGTGCAGCCAGTGCGATGCAGCAGATAGCCCGCAAAGTGGAAATGTGTCTCATGAATTTATCGCCCCACGTCGTTTTCGAGAATTTTGGCCCGTACCTTGATTCTACCTGCATACCACCGGACCGCAAAGTTCAAGCCGCGCAGGTCCGACAGGCACTTCCAAATGTCGAATCGTTGAACCTCGGGCAAACTCAAATCACTGACGCCGGATTGCAGTCACTGCAGGGCTTCACGAAATTGACCTGGCTCGGTCTCGAAGGCACTCGATTTGTCGCCAGTATGATCCACTCCGTTGACTCCGCAGGTCGCCTTGCGCTGGATCAATGCGTCGCGGGGGCGGAATGCCCAGGACTTCTTGCTGCTGTGGGTTCACGACGGCCGCCCCCGTTGCGATTTCCGTTTGAACGCTCTCTGTGCCACGAACTGTGTTCGTTGTCGCGCGCTGCCGAACTGGTGGCTCGCGATCAAGGCCGCACGTTGTGGGCGCCCGAAACGGCGGGGGTCAAATTCCAGGACGTGCCTGACGGGCCGGCGCCCGCCGAGACTCCCACGCTGCGCCTCGCGCAAATGAAAAACCTTGCCGCGCGGTTTACGGCGACGCTGACCGGCTGGAAAGATGATGAGTCCGAGGCGGAAGTGCTGCGACTGTTGCCGCGCCGATTTTATCGTTACGACATCACAGCCGCCACGGAGACGCATCCCAACCTGCATGATGGCGCCTTGTTCGCGTTTGTCCAGGGGACCGACCCGGAGGTCGTATTGCTGATGGAGGATGTCGTCTTGGGCGACCGACGGCGGTGGCAATACGCTTTCGCCCGGAGCACTTCCGGCGCCCTGGAAGGGCGCCTGGATGGTCAACTGGCCTGGAAGGCCAAGAGATCCACGAACACAACATCACGAGCCGATCCCCAAATCACGATTAAACGAGTGTTCGAAAATTGAGCGGCCGACTGTAGAGTAGTCTGGAATCAGTATTCACCCAGCCCCCAACGTGGGAAACCACTTGGGCATGTTCCTGGCGCCGGTGTCGCCAGTCGGCAATCGAGTACGCTCGCCGTCTACTCGGGCACACAAACATCACGACGACCGACCAATACATGCACTTGGACGAAATCGAGTTGGCGGACGCGCAGGATCTGGTAGACTGATTCAGACGAACGGTCGTCAAGAATCTCAGTGGTTGATGCCCCGCTGTTCCCGTATTCTCAGTTTATGGACCAGGCTCTTCTTCGAAACCTGCGGGGGTTGAAGAGTCGAATTGGCCGATCTGATCTGGAGAATAAGTCCCATGACCCCCTCTCGATTGCTCTTGCTGCTCGCGCTCGTCACTCTCCCAGGGCTGGCCAAGGCCGACTGGACTGAATTTCGCGGAGGAACGGGGATCGCGATCAGTCGTGACGCCGGCCTTCCAGACCATTGGGACGAATCAACGAACTTGCTCTGGAAATTCAAACTTCCCGGCCAGGGAGCTTCCAGCCCGATCGTCGTAGGTGACCGCGTATACGTCACCTGTTTCACCGGAGAACCAGGCCGGCTGGTCCGCCAGTTGGTCTGCGTCAACCGCCAGGATGGATCCGTGGCGTGGACGAAAGATATCCACACCGACACGCGCGAGGCCAGCTTCAACGGCATGATGACGCAGCACGGATACGCCTCCAACACGCCCGCCTCCGATGGCAAGAATGTTTATGTTTTCCTGGGGACTGCCGGTGTCTACGCCTTCAATCTGGAAGGCAAAGAACTGTGGAAAGTCAGCGTTGGTCAAGGGACCGACCAATGGGGATCGGCCAGCTCCGTCAGGCTGTTCGGCGATCTGGT